>NZ_CP104467.1:4874366-5181581 GCF_025369935.1 Paenibacillus andongensis
TGGTTCCATAAGTCGCCCCCCGTCAGCGTCTTTGAGGTATCCATCAGCATTCTTGGGTCGATAGGAGGTGGATCTCCTCCAGCCATGCCATAGAAAATGACTGCCCCCTTCGTTTTCGCAGCAGCGAAACTTTCCAATAACGTAGACCCAACTGAATCGTAAACGGCATCTACGCCTTGATGGTCGACGGACCAATGTTTGACGGCATTTACCCAATCGCTGACATAACTTAGAACATCATCGGCACCGGCCTTTAAGGCAATTTCCCTTTTAGCTTCTGAAGAGGTCAAACCGAGGACTCGTGCGCCTTTACTTTTGCATAGCTGCGTCAAAATCTGCCCAACGCCCCCTGCTGCGGCATGTACGACGATTTCGTCCCCGGATTGTACGCGATAGCTGTCATTTACCAGGTAGTGCGCCGTCATTCCTTGAAGCAAAATACCCGCGGCGTGTTCGAACGTGATATCTACAGGCAAAGGTATAGCTCGATCTATAGGCACAGCAACCAATTCTGCATTGGCAAAAGGAACATCCACGAAGGCAATTCGGTCTCCGACCTTGATCTGGTCCACATTTGAAGCTACTCGCTCAACAATACCGGCTCCCTCATACCCTAGAACGAAGGGTGGTTTCCCAGCCAAATGATAGTTGCCTCGTCTCCTATATATGTCGGCGAAATTCAAACCGATGGCTTCCGTTCTCACTAAGATATGGCCTAGTTCTAAGCTGGGCTCAGGAATATCCACATACTGTAGGACCTCTGGCCCACCAAATTGCTCAAAAATTAGTGCTTTCATTGACTACCTCCAACAAGCTAATCTTGCTTAAAAAATTGTATCATATTCCTCATGCTATACAAAAAAGATCAACATCATCAGCGCGCACACTGGACGTTGACCTCTCATTTACTTTCTAACAACCACCTGTTTGGATAACAAGTCAAATTGTGTTGGTTTGTTGATATAATAACCCTGTACTCCCCAACAATTCATTTCTTTTAACATCTTATATTGTTCATACGTCTCTATGCCTTCTGCGATTACTTGCAGGTTCAATGCATGGGCCATGGCTAAAATGGCTGAAATGAGAGAGACATTCATTTCCCAAATGAAAGATCTGTCAATTTTCAACTTATCTATAGGCAGCAAGGTTAACATGCTTAACGAGGAATAACCGGTTCCAAAATCATCTAAGGCAACGGTAAAACCTTCAGCGCGCAACCTACGCAGCGTTTGTTGGACATCTTCCATCGAGTGCATCGTCGTGCTTTCTGTTATTTCTAACTCCATCACACGTGGGTCCACATGCTCTTCTTCCAATATATGAAGCATTTGATCTACGAAAAGAGATTCATTTAATTGAATCCTTGAAATGTTGACCGAAATTTTAAATTGAGGACCGTATTCCGCGTTTAAATGATGCCAATCCTTACAAGCTTGCCTAATGACCCAGTATCCAATCGGAATAATCAATCCAGTATCCTCGGCGACTGGAATAAAATCATTGGGCTGGATCATTCCCATGTTCGCAGAATTCCATCTTAACAACGCCTCCGCTCCGATGACTTCCTCACGAACCGGATTATAAATAAGCTGGTAATGCAAATGCAATTCTTCTTTCTCAATCGCATTTGAGAGAGCAAGCTCATGAATGAAATTCTCAACATGGTCGTATTTAGATGAAGCTTCGAAAATATGAAATCTTTTTCTACCCGCCCCTTTGGCCTTATACAAGGCAATATCTGCTTGTTTTAAAAGCGTTTGGATAGTTTCACTATTCACACTTTGAGCCACACCGATACTTACGCTTAACTTCATTGGATGATCGTTTACCGTAAATGGAGCCACGAAAAGTTGATTAATTTGGTCGGCAGTCTCCTCAGCTGATCCAGCTCCCCCCATGGCTACGACAACAAATTCATCTCCGCCCAATCGTACAAGTATATACTCCGTGCCAAATTTCTCAACAAGACGGTTAGCGACTTCCACGAGCACGGTATCACCTACAGCATGTCCGAAAATATCATTAATATTTTTGAAATAGTCCAGATCAAGTAAATAAATGATCGCAGGATTGTTCACATGCTCAAGCAGGAATCTTCGATTATATAGCTTGCTAAGATCGTCATGATAGGCATAATGATAAAGCAAATTTTCGTGTTGCTTACGCTCGGTAATATCACGAGTAACCGTGACGATGAACTCCATATCACCGTTTTCATTGAAAATAGGCGTAAGTACACTTTCTCCGCTTAACATACCATTGGGAAGCACAATGCCATCCTCATACTTGATGGTTCTTCGTTCATTAATCACTCTCGTATATTTCTTATGTAAGTAGTTCGCCATCTGGCTCGTGTTTGTATCAAAAAATGTTAGTCCGAAAGCATCCATTGTAATTCCACTAAATTTCGTAGCAGCGCGGTTTACATAATAGTATTTGATATCCGATCCATCAACACTCATGATGTAAATCGAGTCTTCCATATTATCCATCATGCTTAGGAGTGTCTTCACATCAAGTAATCTATTCGCAGGATTTATCATATAAACGACCCCTCTATACTGACAACAACCTTATAAATTTCTATGTTGGCTGGAGATAACATTCGACAAATACATTCATTTTCCTTCCATCCTTTCTATTAAAAGCATGCTAAGTTAATCTTAATCTTAATCTTAATCTGCTTTCCGATTCACTTTTCTCAAAAATTGCAAGGTCCGCTCATTCGTTGAAGCATCAAAAATGTCGGCTGGTGTTCCTCTCTCAACAATCGCACCTTGATCCATAAAGACAACTTGGTCCGCTACTTCTTTGGCAAAGCCCATCTCATGTGTCACAATGACCATCGTCATGCCTTCGAAAGCTAGATCCTTCATCACCTTTAGCACTTCGCCTACCAATTCCGGGTCAAGCGCTGACGTTGGTTCATCGAATAAAAGCACCTCAGGATTCATCGCCATTGCCCTAGCAATTCCAACGCGTTGTTGTTGTCCACCAGACAGTTGATGAGGATAATGATCGGCACGATCACGAAGTCCAACCTTGTCTAAAATGGATAACGCCTTATCCTTAGCGGTTTTCGAGGATTGTTTAAGGACAATAACAGGGCCTTCCATAATATTTTGCAAGACAGTTAAATGAGGAAATAAGTTGTAGTTCTGGAATACCATACCCGTGTGTTTACGGATGGAACGGATGTCCGTCTTGCTCAATTTGACTTCACTTGAAAATGTCATCATCGCTTTGGCTATCGAGAGGGTCCCCTGATCTGGAAAGTCTAATAATTTCAGACATCTTAGTAGGGTCGTTTTGCCGGAACCGGAAGGTCCGATTACTACGGTCGTGCTCCCTTTTTTAACATCCAAATCAATATCGTTCAAGACGTGGAGGTCATGAAAATGTTTGTGTATACCTTCCATTCGAATCATGCTGGCCCCCCTTTACTTAGCAATGTTACGTTCATAGTGGATCTCAAGCTTGGATTGAAAATAGGAAAGAACAGTACTGAAAACTAAATAAACGAAGGCCACCTCGATATAAAGCCATAATGGCTCATAAGTAACCGCCGCAATCTGCTGCCCTTTTTGAAACATTTCCGTAACCGTAATTGTCGCGGCCAAAGATGTATCTTTAATTAAACTAATGAAGGAATTTCCTAATGGAGGAATAGAGACTCGTACAGCCTGGGGTAAAATGATCCGCCTCATCGCCTGCCATTTCGTCATATTGATCGAATAAGCGGCCTCACTTTGGCCTTTGGGAATCGATAATATCGCGGCACGAATGATTTCGGAGCTATACGCTCCTTTATTTAACGTAAACCCGATAATGGCTGTCGGAAAAGGATCCAGCGTTATACCCAAACTCGGAAAACCATAAAAAAGAATAAACAACTGGACAAGTAATGGCGTCCCGCGGAAAACCCAAACATAGAATCTCGCTATCGCCCGAAGGATGGCAAAGTCTGATAATCGAGAAAGCGCCGTGATAAAAGCTAAGCTAAGTCCCAAAGTAAATGTGATTAAAGTAAGCGGAACTGTGTACGCAAGTCCCGCCTTTATAATAGGAAAGAAGGAATCGGACAGGATCCCTATAATTCGCTCAATACGATCATTTGTCATTAGGCTGTGTCCTTACTTCGTTACGTCGGCATTGAACCATTTTTGCGAAATTTGAACTAACGTACCGTCCGATTTCATGTCTGCCAGAGCTTTATTGACTTTACTAACTAAATCCGTGCTTCCTTTACGGAACAAAAATGCGTTGGTCGTCGCGGACGGCTCCTCATAAACTGTTTTGATCGGAAGTTCGGGACGCTGCTTTTTCAAATCCAAATAGGACAAACTATCGTTAAGCGTCGCATCGATCCTGCCCGAAGTCAGAAGATCAATCGCTTGATTAAAACCCTCCACAACTGTATTTACGGCACCGTGATCTTCCGCTATTTTCCGATAATTACTATCGAGGGATTGTCCAACCTTCTTGCCTTTAAGGTCATCCAACGTCTTGATATTCGTATTATTGGCGTGCACCACAAGAACAGCGCGAGAAACAATATAAGGCGTAGACATGTCGTACTTCTCCAAACGATCCGGGCGAACAGCCACTTCGTTGGCCACCATGTCATACCGCTTTGCATCAAGTCCCGCAATCATTCCATCCCACTTGGTTTCAACAAAACGCGGCGTCATGCCAATTCGTTTGCATACCTCTTCTACCGTCTCGACATCAAATCCCGTAAGCTTGCCAGCCTTATCATGAAAAGTGAACGGTGCATATGTACCTTCGGTACCGATCGTAATTTCGGCTTTGCTCGGCGCAGATGCTGAGGGCGTTGCATTTGGTTTAGTCGAACTGCAACCTATCGAAGTCAGGAGTAATGCCGTAACTGCTGTTGTTGCGAGTAATATTTTCATCATCATAACCCCCTGTGAAATAACCCTTTTGAGTTAAAGGTATTATTCCCCATGTGAAGGAATTTTAAGAAAAAATGTATTGGAGGAAATGTATGTTGAAGAAGCAACGCGAGAAATTTATTTAATGAACGAATCAAATACGATACAACGTGAAATATCCAACTAATGAATGAATCAAATACAACGAAAATTCCAACTAACGAATGTAAAGGAAAATAGTCCCTCAATGGTTAATTGTTAAATTTTGAACAATATGATATTATTTTAAATAATTAATATCAAACGGTTGTGAAGCACATGCCGCTTTTCCAGATCAGCATCAGCTGTTCGGAGGAGCGGCTTATTTATTTCTGGAGGCGGCCTAAACATTTATGAATGAATTTGAAAATGCCCATGAAGCTTTTTTAACTAAACACATTTCGATGAGGGGCGGGGAACGTTTAAAGCGACTTAAAGAGGGTCATGGACATGCGGAGAAGTTGTTTCTTGAGCAGATTTGGTGGAACGCATTTGGACATTTTCAAGACTTGCATCCGGAATATGAGATCAAAGATTTTCGCGACGGTACACGCTTTTTAGATTTTGCCTTTCTTCGCCACTCTTTCAGACTAGCGATTGAAATTGATGGCTTTGGCCCCCATTTCGCTGATATCAGTCGCTCCCAATTCTCAGACCAACTAATTCGACAGAATCACCTAGAGCTAAATTATTTAGAAAAAGAAGTCATTCGTTTAGCTCACAAGTTGGGAAGAGCAATCAAACCTGTTGATGTTCAAAAACAATTTCAGTTCGGACAAAGAAAAGCACAACAGACTCTTAAAGCGATGTATCAGAAATCACTTCTTGAACCGGCAGGTGAAGGTCTTGCTCGTTTGCGATGTTATAGAGTAGCACAGCACGTTCTTGCAAATTGGGAAGGGTTGGTGGTTTGAGGCTGATAGCATTTAACTGACCATATTTGACGGGACTCCTCCGGCTGAGAAGTCGGCAGCGTTCGATTAAGTACGTTTTTAGAGCTTAATCAGCACAGAAGAGTGGCACGGACTGCTGAGACGCCGATTTCCGACTTCTCAGGCGCTGTCGAAGAGCTTCGGCACGCCGCGCTCTCGCTGTAAGCGCGGTTTTCGCGCTTATTTGTTCGGGGGCTTCCGAATAAGCGCGTTTTTTGCGCTTATTCGGAACGGACGCGCGGGACGGACTGCTGAGAAGTCGATTTCCGACTTCTCAGGCGCTCCCGGCGAGCTTCGGCTCGCGTGGCTCTCGCTGTAAGCGCGTTTTCTGCTCTTATTTGTTCGGTCCCGCCTGATTAAGCGCGTTTTTTGCGCTTATTCCGAACGGACGCGCGGGATGGACTGCTGAGAAGTCGATTTCCGACTTCTCAGGCGCTCCCGGCGAGCTTCGGCTCGCGTGGCTCTCGCTGTAAGCGCAGTTTTCGCGCTTATGGTTCAAGCGCTCCAGATTAAGCGCGCTTTCCGCGCTTATTGGTTCGGGGGGCTTCCGATTAAGCGCGGTTTCCGCGCTTATTTATTCGGGCGCTGCTGAATTAGCGCCCCAATGAAGCCTGGGAGTTGCTAGCTGCCAGCAGCAATTGCAAAAAGCCCTTCCACCAATCGAAGGACATTCTGCGATTGAAAAAAGACCGCTGATCATGATTTCGGACCGATCAGTGGCCAAATTAATCACTACAGCTTTTAGCTGATCGAATAGTTAACCCATTCCCCTTGAACCCCTCCCATTTTCTCAAAGAAATGTTGAGCTCGTTTATTATCAGGAGCCGTTATCCAAGACATATACGCATAGCCTTGATCCTTTGAGTAACCTTGACATTCTAAAAACAGTTCGGATTCCACTTCTGTACCTCTAAATGGCTCCATGACATAAAGGTCGTTCATGATGGTAATTTTATCTGCTTTCATCGTACTAAACGCAAAGTATAAGGTCGCAAAGCCAACTAGCTTTCCATCTTGTTCGGCGACAAACTGTATACCTAATTGTTTCTCTAAAAGGGTTTGAATCAATTGATGTATTTTTCCATCGGCTGGCTTAGGTTTTTGATAAAAACCAACGATGTATTCATACATTAATTCGGTCAAGCTGTTTTCATCATCTGGTTCTGCATCTCTCACGATAAGTGGCATCCATAATTCCCTCCATTCAATAATGCATAATTATACATAAATACGAATTTATATTCAATCCAAAAATTTCATTTATCCAAAATAAAATAAAGAAGCCCGCCACAAAAGCGAGCTTCTCCACCAATTTGTTCCCTTTCAGAAAGCACCTGTTAGAAGGACATACTTTTACATCTGAAATACGACCATGGGATTTATTGTTATATTACTTACAATTTCTCTGTACGTTCCCCCATAAGTCATGCCAAAAGTATAAGAACCAGGCAATAACTCCTTGCTGACCTCTCCGCCGGTCGTATTACCGAAAGTCAGCCAGCCTCCAGCATAGTATTTCACATTGCCACTATCCATCAGATTCCCTTGACTGTCTTTCAGTTGTACCTTGACCTTGACGGTCTGGAATACGACCACGGCATCCGTTCCTATATTCTGGACTTTTTCCTTATACGCTCCTTCGTTCGTCATACCGAAAGTATAAGAACCAGGCAATAACTCTTTGCTGACCTCTCCGCCAGTCGTATTACCGAAAGTCAGCCAGCCTCCCGCATAGTATTTCACACTGCCGCTGTCCATCAGATTCCCTTGACTGTCTTTCAGTTGTACGTTGACCTTGACAGTTTGAAATACGACCACGGCATCCGTTCCTATATTCTGGACTTTTTCCTTATACGCTCCCTCGTTCGTCATACCGAAAGTATAAGAACCAGGCAATAACTCCTTGCTTACCTCTCCGCCGGTCGTATTACCGAAAGTCAGCCAGCCACCCGCATAGTATTTCACACTGCCGCTATCTATCAGATTTCCTTGACTGTCTTTCAGTTGTACGTTGACCTTGACAGTTTGGAATACGACCACGGCATCCGTTCCTATATTCTGGGCTTTTTCCTTATACGCTCCTTCGTTCGTCATACCGAAAGTATAAGAACCTGGCAATAACTCCTTGCTGACCTCTCCGCCGGTCGTATTACCGAAAGTCAGCCAGCCACCCGCATAGTATTTCACACTGCCGCTGTCCATCAGATTTCCTTGACTGTCCTTCAATTGCACATTGGTCTTTACTGTCTGGAATACGACTACGGCATCAGTTCCGGTATTTTGCACCTTCTCCTTATAGGTTCCCTCGTAGGTAATGCCGAAGGTGTAGCTTTTGTCAGCTATGGATTTACTTACCCTGCCGCTAGCGTCCGTCACACCAAAATCTTTCCATCCTCCGTCGTAGTATTTCACGACTCCGCCGCTGAGTGGATTGCCATTACTGTCTTTTAACTCAACCTTGACCGCCGTTGTAACAAGAGAAAAACTAAGATTATGCGCAGATTCAACATTCCCTGCTTGATCCGTTGACTTATAGATCAAGGTATATTGACCTTGCTTATCCAACGTAACAGGTGATGTATAGGGCTGAAACGTAGTCCCATTATCCAGACTGTATTCTGTTTTCTTCACACTTGAATCAACATCCACTGCACTTAAACTAACTGTAACCAGCCCAACGTAAGCACCGTTTGGTCCGTCCGGTTGAGACGGGTTCACACTGGCTGTTGTAACCGGTGCTACTTTGTCAATGTTATTCACCGTATAGCTGGTAACATTGGACGCATGGCCTGCCGCATCTGTTCCTCTCGCATAAATCAAACCATTTTCGGAAACGACTACCGGCGTTGTGTACGCTGTCCATGTGCCGCTAGCACCTACTTTGTATTCTTTCACTGCTGCAGCAGACGGGTAACTAATCGTAACGGTGACATCCGTGTTGGTCGGTGCTGTAATATCTGCAGTAAAAGTTGCATCAGCTGGTGGTTGCGCAGCTTGACTTGTGCTATAAGTCAGTGGGATCCTAAATGAGGCACCATTTGCTATATCATAGATATATCCTTTGCTGAAATCATTTGAATCTTTATAGGACCTGACAAGTGTAATGTCCCCAATGTCGAGCTTCAATCGGGTTCCTTCCAAGACGGATACATCCTTAATACGGTATGACGCGTAGCGGATTCCATCATTTTGAATGGAGATGCTCTTACCGATCAAATCTGCAGGGGTTCCAAAAAGCCCGGACGCTTCGATAATGATCTCATTATGCGGCGACAAATCCCTCGTAAAGTCAACGACCGTTCCAGTAACGGCTCCCACCCGATCCTGCCGGACTTCATTGTTCTTTCCGATATACGAGCCGTCGTGCAAATAGGTGCTCGCACTTCCATCCTCATGAACCGAATATACGCCGAAGAATCCTTTAAACTCCAAGGAGTACGTGGTATCAGGCAGATCAACCGTGTAAGCTTTACTGGAATCCAAGCTGCTAACGATATAATCGGTTCTGCCGTTTTTCAATTTCACACCAACCGCTCGAACACCGCTGTCATCCACGGTCTGCCCATTCATCTTAACGATCAATGGCGTAATGGAGCTGATAAAACTTTCTCCCTTATACGGTTCAATGATCGATGTAAATAAACTATCCATGCTAATGCCGCTGCGATGTGCGATCAAATACCGGAGATCTTTCGGATTGCCTACTTTATTACGTGGCGGCACTCCATCGGCTAGGGCTATATCATCCACATTGCCTAACATCGTCAACCTTAGGTGCACGTCGGTCGCAGCCCCGCTGCCTTGACCATACATATTCCAGGTATCTTTCACATTCCAGTCGATACTGAATTTGTCCGCTGGAGATGCATCGCGTTCCACATTTTTCAAATAATGAAATCCACTGCCCATGTAACCGACTCCTGCGACATCATCGACCCTTTCACCGAAAGGCACGTCAGCTCCCGCATACGTCCCCGTTGCCTGTGGAACCAGGTTCAAGCCTTCCGTCTCAACCGTTCCTTCTGCTCCATGGAAGCTGAAATAATGATCATTGCCTCCCTTTACCCGGAACAGATCCACGGTATAGGAGTTCTTGTCATCTGCCTTGATCATGGCCGTAGTCCGCTTATACAACGTCGTTTGCGGATATACCTTAGGCGCTTCCACATCAATGAGCTTCACCAAGTCTGTATCGTCAAAATGCTTAGCCTCCGCAGCCCATAAATTCATGTTCTGTTTTCGCTTATCCACGACAACTGTATTATGGCTGATTGTATTGATGACCCACTGCGCCCGATGCATATCGACGCTGTCCGCGAATTCGGGGTAGCCCAAATCTGGCGACAAATCGAGCCCAAACGCGTGAAAACCAACATTTAACGTGTCCGCATGACCGTGGCTTACGTTGCGTCCATAGAACATCCATTCATCCCGAAGCGTGTTATTCGCGTTCAGCTGGGCATCTCGCTGAGCACGCGCTTGCGCATTTAGCAGATTCAATACGCGAACGTCTAGGTTAAAGCCGCTGGATGACGGATGCTTCCCAATGCCCTCGAAGGAAATGGTATGCAGTCCTTGCGTAAGGCTCATCTGATTGATGATTTCGTATGCATTCGTATCTGTTCCGTAAAAATCAAACTCTTTAACGGGTTGCCCATCGATGGAAATACGATATATGCCATTAGACTGCGCTTTTACGGGTAGTAAATCCAACTCATAGTCATCCGCAGCTGGAACATTAAATTCAAATGCTGCCGTCTCTCCGCTTTGGGTTGCCGTAAGCTGGATGGAACTGGTTGCCTCAACAAACTTCGTCGGTACACTTTGTGCGGACACGTTCATACCGCTAAAGCCAATCCTCGTTCCATAATCGACTTTCGGGTTATCACCGTCCCGCAGCGCGGCAAATCCATATCCACTCTCATTCACACTCTCCATATTCAGTGGACCTTTGGCGTTAATAACCTCTTGAATTTGACCCGCGATCGCATTAGGACTGGAGGAAAATACATCCTTATGAATCCCGTCGGTCGTATTATTATTCAGAAAATAGGCCAATTGCGCATAAATCGGATCGCCGAATTTTTCAAACGCTTTGAGAGAATCCGTCATTCGCTCAATGATAAATGGATTTCCGGTTCGGCCCGTATCCCCGATGTTTGCAGTAAATTTTTCGCTCAAAATGAGCGTACTCATAGCGGAAAACATTTTTCTAAACTTCACGTTGTTATACAGATCGGCCTGCGGGTATAAATCATAGCCCTCCAAAATATCGGCCGTCAACCGGTGATTCACCAGCCACAAAGCATTATAACCAGGCGCGCTTTCATTACCGTTTCCATCTCGATCAACGTCCGAAACAAGTGAATTTAGAATATTTCCACCTGTCAAGCGGGTCGGATTGGCAAGGACGCTTCCTGTCTGAAATATGAAATCCAGCCATTCTTTCGTTTCAGGCATCGTATCGTAGACAACCGCAGCCATGGCCAGAGCGCTTTGATGCATGCCGTCATTGCCTAGTATTTGCGTCTTTTTTACAGCCGGAAATACTTGCTTAATTATACCGTCTTCTATATTGCGACGAATGTTTGCTCCGGTATTTTTCGGATTGACCAGTCGAAGTTGCGTCGATTTCTCACTTAGAAACTGAACGGTTTCCGGGTCATCGAGTGCCGGGAATAGAGCATCGTAGGCACTAATAAACGACTTCACTAATTCGGTTTCCCAAATGCCGCCTAATACTTTGCCATTACCAACAGATTTGCCCGATGAATTTAGAAACACCGTTCTATCAAACTTGCTGATATCCATTTCCGGATAAACATCCGCCACCCGATCTATTAAAATCGAACCAGCACGGCCATACTTGATGTCCCCTGTATATAGATAAGCATCGCGGAATGCATTCAGCGCACGCTGAATCAAAGAATCTCCCCCATACCATGACCAGTGGACATAGTAGGCGATGAAAGTATACCGTTTTCCTTGCTCATCTACCCAGCCATAGCCATCATCGACTCCCCAGGAAGGCCCCTTTTCGGGGTAGAGCGTGTTGACGAGCAGACTCCGATCTGCGAGCTCCGGAAGGAAAATACCGTGTTCATCCAAACCGCTGCGGTAATAAGCTCCAAAGTCGTTCGTCGGAAATTTGTACCCACTTGATGGATCCACAATTTTCCATGGGTCGTTCAATGGATCGATACGATAAGGATAATTCCCGTATTTATCGATCTCCTTGCCGGTTATCGGACTGCCTAGCGACTGATTAACCGCATAACTGCGGGGAAGCTTTTGACTTGGAACCGCATTCCACAAAAAGTCCAATCCTTTAGCCAGATACTTATCCGCGTTTGAAACCGCCGTATCCTTCAAGCTCTTTGCCCATTGCAGCTGCTGTATATTTTGCCGGGCGGCCGCGACCTTCTCCTGACTGTACAATGTTGTCCTCGTTTTACGATTCATCAATTCACCTGACCTAAGGAATGTCGCATTATCGAAATATACAGTTCCTCCGGCTGGCGGCGAGGTGCCTAATCGCAGACTAATATAGGCGGTCTGCTCCGGAAAAACGCTCTTGAGCGTAATAGGCGTCCAACTGTTACTGGACGAACCCGTCTGGGATACCGATGAAAGGAAAACTTTGTCCGCATCCCATAGTTCGACCTTCAGTTCAGCTGTCCCTGAGTTCGTGGAAGCAAACACATTTGCCGTATATTCAACGCCGGGCGAAACGGGAATGAGATGACTGCGCAATCCAGCAGATTGGTCCGCCGCATTGGTTATTTTGATGCTGCGGACTCCGTCGTAGGCCTTTTCGCTGGATACATCCACAGTGCCGTCGACCCCACGCCAATTGCTTGGCTTTCCATTATCCAACAGTTCGAATCTGCCGTTATTCAAATTTGCACTCGGATCCGGAGGCGCTTCACCGAATTTGGCATCGTCAAAAAAAGTCGTACCGATGTTAGTGCCCCCCAGATACAATCTTATCGTGGCGTAAGCTGCTCCAGCAGGCGCAGCACCGACCGCACGAATCGGCTTCCATTCATTCTGAGAAGTGCTAGCCGTAATCACGTTCGTTAAATTTGTGTTGTTAGTATCCCAAAATTCCAGGAAAATGGTAGAGGCGCCGGATTCGTCAAAGGCAAATACCTCCGCTTCATATTTCACCCCAACTGAAACTGGCATTTTCTGACTTCGGACTCCGATGCCAGCGGTTGCGCTCGTATCGACCATTTTTACGCTGCGATCTCCAGAACGCTTCCTCTCCAGAGAGGACGTAATATTACCGCCGAAGATAGAATCCCAGTAGCGAGGCATTCCGTCAATCGTACTCTCCATTCCACCGTTCCTGAGTGGCGTATTCGGATCCTTCACCAACTCCCGGAAATCCGCATCGTCAAAATAGGAAGTTCCGATATTCCCTTGCCCTGAATAAACTCTCAGACTTGCGTAAACAGCTCCAGTCGGCGCAGTTTGAGTGATACCGAGCTGCTTCCATTGATTCAAAGTATTATTCGTAGCTGTTGGAAACAAGATGAGCGTGTTATTCGCGTCCCAGAACTCTAAGTAAAGGGACGAGCTGCCCTGTGCATTGTAAGAATACACGGAAGCCTCATACTCTTTTCCAGGTGTAACCGTGATCTTCTGACTGCGCAGACCAACAGATGCCGTATTGCTAGTATCCGTTAACTGCACGCTGTAAACTGCGCTGTGTACGGTATAAGTTGAAGATGTCACCGTCCCGCTCATAACGGACCAGTTAAGAGGCTTTCCACCGGAAACCTGCTCGAATCCACTGTTAGGAAGAATCGGCAGCGGGTCCGCTTTAGCTTTTCCGGGAAATACCGTAAATACCGAAAGCACCATTAAAAAAGATAGGAAAACAGATAGAAACTGCGAACCTTTTATTCGACTCATAAATAACCTTCCTTTCCTAGCAAATTAGTTTGCCACCCTTAAATAAAGCGTTTACATTCGGTGTTCTCATAGATTATAAATCTATGGAGGTCATGAGTATATGCATTCAATTCAACAATGTGTGCATAAATTCTAGAAAACAAAAGGGGTTATTTCCCAGGTCTGAGAAGACCTTGAAAACAACCCTTTTTTTCATCTACTCTATCCAATTTCACGATCCACAAACTGTTCCAAACCTGTTTCTGCAGATCGGTAAACAGCTTCCAATGCAGCTATGACACCTCGTGCATACGCTGGAGAGCAGCTTGTTTCCGAATGGTCTCGAATAGCCGTGAGCAAGTCGGAATATTGCAATTCGAATGGAGCAGCCGTGTTTAATATCTCCAGCTTCTCATACTCACCGCCCCGACTCATCCATAAGCTATCACCGGTTACTAGTTTCAGCATACCACCCGTAAACACAATCTCCGTTTCATTGCGTGATGCCCCTAAATAACCCGATTGAACAATCATCGCAGGAATTCCTGACGCAAGTTCCAGATAAATCATTCCGCTGCCTTCTACATTGCCTCTGCTCCCATGATAACTCACAGATGATCTTACTTTACGGACTGTACCATCCGTCAGCCACTGAATTTTATCGATAGAGTGCGTTCCCAAATTGGCCAGAATACCACCTCCTGATTTCTCTTTTTCGAGAAACCACTGTGGACGCGAGTCTTGGAAGTAATTCGTATGTCTGACATCATGAATCATGACAAGCTTTCCTAATTCTTCACTTTGAATGATCTTTTTGGCCTGAATATTTTCAGCAATATAATGCTGAGTATGTCCGACCAAGATACGAATATCCGCTTTAATTCCAGCTTGGATAATCTCATCACATTCTGCTACGGACAAAGCCATCGGTTTCTCCAACATCAAATGGCAGCCATGTTCCGCCGCAAACACGGCTGTCTCTTTATGTAAATAGTGAGGCAACGCAATGACGACCACATCCGGTCTTTCCTGTGTGATCATTTCCCGATAATCGTTATAGGCCATTATTTCATAGAGCTGGGCGATTTCATTCGCTTTATCGAGATTGATATCTACAACCGCGCAAGCTGCAAATCCCGTCGTTGCCCGGATAGCATCAAAATGTTCTTTGGCTATAATACCCGCACCAAGCACGGCTACCCTTAATTCTGCTTTTTGCATGGCCGTTTCATCCTTTCCCGATTCTACAAATATACCTCTAAACCGGATTCACGACTTTCGTTAGCCGCTTCCAAGAATCTTATAATCTGCAGTGTCTCATCCATGTCAATATCAGGTGTCCCTGATACAAACATGCTCATAATTTTCTCCATTAAGCTGGCATAATAAGGTTTCGGATGTCGATACACATCAATAAATTGCGTTTTGGTTTCCCTATGCAGCAGTGCGCCAAATTCGGAGTTGCCTTTGCGATTGCCGCGAATCGTACCGATGATACCATTTTCCCAGACACCGGTAATGAGATCATGGTCATCAGTTGTAACAGCCGAGACCTTCACACAACCTTTGCCCAGTGTTTTAAAAAGCATCTCTGCCGTATGCACGCCATACCAGTATAGCCCCGGCTGTGTGAGTTGCATAGCTAGCGGACCATAGCAGTCCATGCCGATAATGCTGCCGCTTTCAGATTCCAGTAACGCCTCCGTCAATGCTTCGGCATAACGAAGCGAAGAACAGCTCATCATCGGTATGCGATGCAGCTGGGCCAATTCCACGATAGCCTTCGCATCGGAGGAAGAAAGAGCCATTGGCTTATCGATGAAAATCGGTTTGCGATAAGCCGCAATGCGTCGAAACAGCTCGAGATGAACCCGCCCGTCGACCGACACCATCAGAATAGCATCGCAAGCCTCAGCCACCGCTTCCGGCGAATCAACAATTTTCACACCATACTTGTCGCGAACTTGCTCCGTAAACCCTTCAACTCGTGAATAACTCATCTCGAAGTCGGCTGAACCGCCTGGATAAGCAACCGTCACTTCCCCGCCGGGCACATAATAAGCATGATTCTTATCGTTTAACAATTGCGTAAATGTGGGAGCATGCGATGAATCGAGTCCTATCATACCAATTCGAATCGGTTTACCAGACATCATCCGTAAATCCTCCATTCCACAATCAATCTGCTAACCATTCAGATAAGTGCTTCTTAACAAATTCATCGTCGTTCAAGCTCGGATAATTGCGATAGACGCGGTCAATTTCCTCCATTTGTCCGTTAGAGAGCCCTTCTTCGGGATTTAAACACCAACGTCCTTCCAAAAGACCTTGTCTCCTAAGCACCTCATGAATCCCGGCTATACAGCCCGCAAATCCATTCGCTGTGTCGAAAAATGCCGCATTAGAGTCCGTTACTTCAATATTGCGCGTCAACCAGTGGGAACTTAGACTTTCATCGTTTCGTACAAGTTTGATGGCATCCAAGAGTTCAACAGCCTTTTGCGTCCAAACAGACCAATGACCCAACAAACCGCCCACTATTTTTTTCTCAACCTTGTTTCCGTTAACGACAAAATGGTATGTGGTCAGCAGATCATTCACAATATTATCGTCATTGCCTGTATACAGAGCGATTTCATCTCTTCGCTCAGAATTACATACAGCACGCACGACATCGATCGTTTGATAACGGTTAAACGGTGCCATTTTGATTCCCGCCACGCCGGAAATGTTCGCAAATTCTTTCCAGAAATCGTAGCTTAGTACTCTCCCACCGACGGAAGGCTGTAGGTAAAAGCCGAATACCGGAATGATCTCCGCGATTTTGGCAATTCGCTTCAGTAAGTCATTCTCTGTCCAGCTCTGAAGTCCTCCCATGCTGACTAGACCGAGATCATATCCGAGACCCACTGCTGTTTCCGCTTCATAAACGGCTTGCTCGGTTGGGCCGCATATGCCGGCTACTTGAAGGAAAGGTCTGTTTAACTTGGCATTCTTCACTTCTTCGGATGCTAATTTCAGTACCTTTTCGAAAAGATTATGCTCCTTGTCCCTGATCTCAAACTGTGTCGTATGCACAGCAACTGCGATGCCGCCAGTTCCTGAAGCCATATAATAACGTGTCAAGGCTCTTTGCCTGCGTTCGTCCATTTCTCTTGCAGCGTTTAACGCAAGCGGATGTGCGGGAATAACCTGACCTTCGTGCAGCGCTCTGTATTTTTCCGGAGTAAGTGGTTTGAATATACTCATCTTTAATATTTCCCCTCCCGCTCTTGGAAATGGGTTGGTTTATTCCAAGTGTGACCATCAGCCAAACACCACTCGGCAGTCCATTCAATCATTTGCTGCATGGAAACTTGAGGATAACCGAACAACTGATGGGCTTTTGCAGAATTGCTCAATAAAGCTGTAGGCGATTCTTCACCTACAAAGATAGGTTCTACACCAAATCTTTGGCCAAACATATTTGCCGCCCAACGCATCGATAACGTTTCAGGACCGGATACATTTAAGAAGTTAGGCGGGGAACTGGCAATATTCAAAGAACGAATAGCCATTTCATTCGCATCCCCCTGCCAAATACAGTTCACATTGCCCATGGTGATGTTGATAGGTTTCCCTGCTTTAACTGATTTCGCTATTTCCAAAAGCACGCCATAGCGCAAATCCACCGCATAATTCAGTCTGAAAATGGTCAATGGCGTATTATACTTACGGGAAAAATGCTCAAAAATTCGCTCACGACCTAAACAAGATTGACCATACTCTCCGATCGGGCCTGTCGCCGTATCTTCTGTAGCTCCTCCATGAGCAACCGGTGTGAATGGGTACACATTCCCTGTAGAAAAAGCGACAATTCGAGAGTTTTTATATTTTTCCGCAACACGTCCAGGGAGGTAAGCATTCATTGCCCATGTAAAATGTTCATTCCCCATCGTGCCAAATTTATTTCCCGCCATATAAATCACATTCTTCACATCAGGCAGCTGCTGAAGCTGTTGATCGTTCAATAAATCAACAGAAATCGTTTCAACACCGTCTCCTTCCAGTTCTTGTTTTAAGCCTTCGGAAGAGAACCGCGAAGCGCCGATCACCTTTTTATTTACACCGGCTTCTTTGATCGCGTTCATGGCTAACCTAGCCAAACTAGGTCCCATCTTACCGCCAATACCAAGTAACAGAATATCCCCATCGAGTGCTGCAATATCATTGATTAAAGCGGACGAAGGCTGAGCTAGCTTTGTTTCTAAGTCGTGGATTGTTTTCATGTCGTTCTCCTCTCGATTTTCAAGTCTACATCCCTATTTTAATGAGCCGATACATTAAAAGACAAGTCTTTAAAATGTCTATAAATAAACAGAGGGATAGGACGAATCCCTTTCCATCTCACCTTAGTTGTTCATGCTTTCATCCAGAAACGCAAACTCGAAAATTTGCCGTGGACGGCCTTTCGGCATTTTCTCCATACCGCTTGTCCGGACTAAACCTGTATCCGACCATTCGAGCAGTAATCGATGGGTGCTTCTAACCGTAATATTGAGCAGCAAAGCTAATTCTTGAACGTTATACTCTTTCTTGCCGGTACGGGCATAGGTGACAAGCAGCCTGCTTAAGTAAGGAGAAGTCATATTGGCGTTCTCTGCTTTTTTAATAAAGTCAGGATTCACCAATTCCAAATCTTTCACCTGGGCATCCACCATCTCCAAAGGTCCAAGTATGCCTCTGTCCTCTCTAACGATAAAGCATGAGTTGCCGCTCGCTTCCTTGGATTTCCGCAAGGCCGATCTTGCATTCGAGCCCGCTTCATTGGCCGTTCTGCCGAATCCAACACCAATACTTAACGTTAACTGATAGGATCTATAGATTTCTGATGCCAGAGGAACTCTTTTGTATCCAGCCGTTTCTTGTTCAAATATCCCCCTGGTTGTAAAAAATAAATATTCATCTCCTCCCAGATGCGTGAGATGACCTCGTAAAGAGTCCACATAATCCAGCAAAATTCGGTGAATATTGAGCTTCAGCTTTTGAATTTCATGCTCCGAGTTATGGCGATCGACGATTTTGCCAAAGCCATCCACATTAATCAAACCAACTACGATCTGTGATTCCTTACTTTTTCTTGCATCCGTCGATAGAAGCGCTCTCTCTAGAGCAACAACGATGTCCTGCGTGGTTGGTACCATCCATTCATTGAGGATACCTATATCATTTAATTCTGCCGAAATGGAATGGATTCCAGTGAGCGCTCCCGAGGTCAAACCTTTGTTAAAACAATCTTTATGGAACTCCAACAGTTGTTCCCTTGTCGGGTTGCTGGCCTCTTCATAGCAAATGATTTGCAAATCTTGTTCATCGATTTCTTCCAAAAATCGTTTTACCATGATCGGAGTTACCGTATCTACACTTATGGCATTTCCAACAATTTGATAATTACCATTTACCTTGGCAAGCTTTTTTTGGATGTTGTAAAAAGCCTTATATAGTCCGGTCTCGTTATACCTCACGTAATGAACAGGTACGACCGATTTCACTTTCTCCAGCACTTTTCGGTAAGGGACAGGACCGCATAATAACAAAACTTCGACTTCATTCTTTATTTCATCGGATAAATTTGGTGTTTCCATTTCATTCTTTGAATACCTAACAACGGGTTCAAACGTGGGGAAATTTTTGATGACTTTGAGTATCTTAGACACCGTTTCCTTAGGTCCGACAATGCCAATCTTTACCCCAGCACTCGCATCGTTCTGACCTATTATTTTTCCTAAAGTATCAATGGGAGATCCCTCGCTTTAATTTTCAATTGTTTCAATATATTTGAAGTAGGCTGTCGATTCCTACATTATGACCTCTACCCACTAGTTAACATAACTCCAAAATTGATTTTAGAGCCATACAGCTCTCATGAGGGCAGATTGGCTGTGGTGCATACTAATGTTGCATTTTCTACAACAATTCACACGACAAAAGGCTATTTCACAATTTGAAGTTGCAGTTCGTACAACAATTCGGGCCCATTTGATGCGAAATCTCCTAGGCCCCAATTGTTGTACATAATGCAACAATGAAGTGACAGGGGCGGGAAACAGGCAGCTATTGTTGTACTTTCTGCAACATCATTCGAAAGAGAGTAGGGATAGTAGATGAACCCAAAACAACCCTGCGCGAAAGCTCTGTGCGCAAGGCCGTAGGATGCCCAAACTCAACTTAACTATAACGCAGAAAGGCCTCTGCCTTCAAGCAAGGTAGCCTTGCCGAATGAGTTAGGCAGATTACATCTCTTTCCCGAATACTTTCACTACATAAAAACTGGCTAGTCCTTTGGATACATCGCTCACAACAATTCGCACGTACCGGATTCCTGTTTCATGAAATTCATCCATGCCCATTTCTTGTCCCGTTTGTCTTTGAGAAGCCACTACTTTCCAATGGACATCATCAGATGAAACTTCGACTTGATAGTCATACTCTGTATTATCACTTTCCCAATAGATCTTACAGCCATCCAATTCATAGACCCCCTCAAGATCTACCTTCCACCACACCGGCAGGTCATTATTTCCAGCACTCCAACGCTCGCTCCATCGATCAGCCATGATATTGCTTGTTGCTTGGCTAGCACTGCATCCAGGAAGCTCAGAGCTGGCTTTCGCCGGTTTATTGATCGCAACATCCGTCCAGTGCTCCCAATATCTTGATGATGGTGGCGAAAAGTAAGGAATCCGATCTACTTCATATTCCGGTTTTCGAGCTGGCGGTATTTGTGATTTTCCCGGTACAAATGGCTCAGAGATGGGCTTCGATATGATTTCTACGGTCGCAGGTTTCAATCCATCTGACTCCGCAAGCAGTGTGATTAGGCCAGGTTCCTTCGTCGCACGAATGAGAACTCCGATGGCTCCCGCTTCTGCTTCTACGGGGTTAGACCCCACTCTGCTATCTCCATCACCGACAATTTCTGCCGGCCCAGTCAACTGGAATGCGATCTTATTGTAGGCATCCGGAACTACGGTTCCATTAGCATCTCGCACATACACATGAACCATGATTAAATCAGAACCATCCGCTTTCAGATCAATACCGCAATCATCCACAGATAATGATAAATAATCCGGAGTCCCCGGTGTCATGACGGCATGCGTTGCTACAATAACATCGTCAACAATCGCTTCAGCCATTAATGTTCCCGACTCCCATTCTACCCCTTCGAAAATGAAAGGTGCATGCGGCATACTGCTATAGCTTGCATCTGGTTTCTTAACACCCAGAAGCCTTCCGTTCAGATAGAGCCTGATTCTTTCACAGTTGCAATATATCGTAATATCCCTAGTTGAAGTCGCTGTCCAATCATTAGCAATGAATACCATTGGCGTTGTACGAATACCCGATATTTGTAAATGAGGTTCACTTTGGCTTTGAAATAAATAATAGCTATATTTGGGTAAACGATATAAATCCAGTGCACCACAGGCAGCTATATTATCGTAGTATCCCCTGTTCGTATCGATACCAGTCCACAGCGCTCCCCCGCTAAGTCCACTGGTAGATAGAATATTATTTAAAATGTCGGTGCGCTCTTTCGAAGACTGCAGCATGCCAGACTCGCCGCCTGGGTAGAAATCTCTTGTTCCTCTTGAACATCTGAGATGCGTATGCCTTGGACCCGCCTGCTCCAAATAATGGTCCCCCCATTCTCTGATGAAAGATCCCTGATTTTCACGAAGTGCTGCTCCGTAAACGACATCATAGTCGATGGCTGCAATTCTATAATTGTCACAGGCTGCATAGCATTGATCACCTGGATATTCGGCATGGGTGACCTCTAGGGCTGTTCGTGTATATTGTTCACTATAATCGGTTTCATTCAAGATAGGCTCCCACAATACGACACTAGGGCGATTCCTATGATAACGAATCATTTCTCGTATATCTTGATAGGATCTTTCTTTAAACGTATCGTTATCCCTGAACCACTGCCATCCAGGAGTCGGCACAATACACATCAGGCCTAATTCATCACAGGCGTCCATGAAAGCCGGAGATTGCGGATAGTGTCCAGTACGAATGATTGTAAATCCGCCTTCTCTAAGCTTGATCGCATCTCTTCTATGCAGAGAATCCGATAGGGCATCTCCCACATAGACATATTCCTGATGTCGGTTGGCTCCGATTAATTTCATTAATTTCCCGTTGATATGAAAGCCTTCCCCATCAAATCGGATGTGGCGAATTCCTATTCTTGATTCATAAGCATCTACAACTACATCATTATCATAAACAACCGTGTATACCGTATATAGGTAGGGATGATCCGGGTGCCAAAGCTTGGGCTCTGATACTGTAACGCTCTGAGTAAATGTATGATCCTTCTGTTGATCAATGTTGTGTAAACTGGATGTTGCCTTACTAACTACTTCATTATTGTCATTTACTAAATAGTGGGACACTGAACAAGCTTTGGCGATATCATATTCATTACTAATATGTGTTTGTATATTTACTTGAGCTTTAAGTGAACTTACATCAGAGTACGTGATGAATAGGCCGCCACCTGCTTGTTGATTCGCATAAATAGCATCTGTGATATGCAATTTATCCGTCGTATGCAGCCATACATTCCGATAGAGTCCGCCATAATAGCAAAAATCCAATTCACCCTGAGGTTTACCTGGTGGAACATCCGGCATATCGGAGTTGTCTAGCTTCACCACAATCACATGATCCGTTTCTCCATCAGCCGTAACATAATCCGTAATATCTATTGTAAATGGCAGGTAACCGCCGTAATGTGTCAAAAGATGTTTCCCGTTCAACCATACATCTGCTGAATGCTTCGCACCTTCGAATTCTACAAATATTTTTTGACCGTTATAAGTCTTATCCACATAAAAGTGTCTCCGATACCAGGAGATGCCCAAATAGTTCAAACCTCCACTGCAGTGGGCAGGTTCTACCCTCACAGTGTGAGGAAGGTGAACAATCTCCCATGCGGAGTCATCAAAATTAGCCGCTTCTGAACCTCGTATATCCCCCCTAAAAAAACGCCAATCCTGATTAAAGCTTAATTTATTGCGATGAACGCCTTTTTTAAGTACATGGATGATACCTAATTCGTCTATTGTATTCATGTCATACTCCTCTCTACTTACATGTCTATTCGTTAATTTTAAAGAGTAGTTTCTTTAAAGACAAGTCTTTAAAGAGTCTTTATATGAGGTGAGGATACATACGGATACATGACAAATAAGCTCGGAAAACGAGCTTAATCTGTATCGCACGAAAAAATAAGGGGTAAGCTCGCTTACCCCAAACCCTATAGATTCTTATGAAGACAAAGTCCCGCTTCAAAGTACATTGGAAACAGGACTTCATCGTTGACTGCTGTAAACCGTCATGAAAAACTCAACATGACGGCTCGTATCCTTCAATCTTATTTATTTTTATATTGTGTAGGCGTAAATCCTGTGTGACTCTTGAACAATTTGCAGAAATAACGGTAGTCAGAGATGCCTACAGCCCCGGAAACTTCATAAATTTTCATCGTCGTCCGTTCCAACAGCTCGCTCGCCTTTTCCATACGTACTCGGTTCAAATAATCCGAGAAGTTCTCTCCGACCTCTTGTTTGAACATCTGACCTGCATAAGAAGGATGCAATTGAACAATCTTAGCAAGCTCGGCCACCTGCACATCCTCTTTATAATGCTCGCGAATATAGCGAATCATCAGTTGAACTTCTTTGCGCACCGACGCTGACGGATGAAAGCGATTGTTCATCCATTCATTTACGGCGTGAATCATTTTTTCCCACCATGCGCAGTAATCCGTCCACGTTTCCAAGCGATCGATCCCACTTAAACGCTCAAGAACCGAGGCTGGGAGATTGACAAACCCAGGGTGAAACATTTGTCGTGTCATACGCAGCAGATCCTCCGGATGAACCGGGGGATTATAAAGCTTGGTTATGACAGACACGCTATCCTGGAACGCTTCGGCATCCTCCCGCAGCATCGCTCTGACCACAGCAGCAATCCACTCGCGGATCTGCTCTTCATCGAATCGCCGAAATGTTGACGCATGCTTGCCTACAATAGACGAATCCGGCTTATAGAAATAAGCAGCAAGTCCATCAAGTCCTTCGCGTAACCCGTCGGCAACCTGCTTGACCGTTAAAGGTTGCTTGCTTAGTTCCCGTACAGGACCGACATGAATGAAACTCTTTATAGGAGCGAAATCTCTTAAAGCCTCAAGCAGTGCCAGTGCTAGCTGGTTCATCTTGAAGCTTTCCAGTAACTGTTTGGATCCGATCAGCAGGCACAAGCGGCTTTGCCGTATCGGCAGCATCACCATCTGGTTGCCTTCACCGAGTATGCGCTGGTCCAGTCTCTGCTCCAATACTTCGCCTACTTGTCTTTGGAGCTGAATAAGCTCCTCCTCCGTTAGATTAGCTTGCTTGGACCCCGCAGGGACTCTCCAGCCTATGGTCAGTCCTGCCATATAGCTGGCTTGGGCTACCCCTTCGAACCACTCTTCCGGAATCGTACGGGCATGGATACTTCCATCGTCATCCACCAATCGCTCCGTCCACTGACGCTTTCTCGTCCATTCCTTTTCCCATTCCAACTTACGGCGCATCTCCAACTTTTGATCCACATCCATCTCCTGCTCAATCTCTTCAGCCACCTTGCGGCAAGCATCGAGAATTTGCTCGGGCGTCTGCGCCAGCTTAATCAAATAGTTATCTACACCCAGCTCGATCGCTTGGCGCGCGTATTCAAACTCGCCATAAGCCGTTAGGATCACAATTCGGATTCGAGGCCACCTTTTGCGCACATAGGCAGCTAATTCCAATCCGCTCATATTCGGCATCGTGATATCTGTCAGCAGCAGATGAGGCGTATCCCTTTCTATCATACGGATCGCTTCTTCGGCTCCCGATGCGGCTCCTATAAACGTAAACCCCGCATCCGACCAAGGAATCCGTTCGGAAAAGCGTTCACGTACCCATTGTTCGTCATCCACCATCAGCAGCTTCAGCATGGCACTTTCCCCTTCCGCAACATTTATTTCTCTCGAAGTTCTCCTACCGGGAGACGAATCGTCACTGTTAGCCCCTCATCCGGCTCATTATGAAAACGCAGACCATATGGATATCCGAATGTCATGAGAAGGCGTTCTTGCACATTGCGCAGCCCCAAATTGTTCAAACCTTTATAAGGATTAGGCGTCCCCGTATCTTCCGTCAGTAAGACAAGCTTCTCCGGATCAATCCCTGGTCCTGTATCCGAAACCTCAAGGAGTAAACTATCGGTCTCCGTGTTTTTCCCTGAGACAATGATATGATTAACTTCTTTTTTAGTGAGCCCATAGAAAATACTGTTCTCCACCAATGTAATCAACGTTAACTTCGGGATTGCCGTGTTAAAGTAGATCTCCGGGACGGCGATGTCCATCTCGAACACATCCCCATACCTAAGGTTCATAATCTGAACATAGTTTTCCAATTGCCGAAGTTCATCCTCAACCGTCACAATATCTCCGACCTTGTCCGTTGAATACTGCAGCAGCCCCATCAACGAGCGAATCATCTCGCACATTTCAACTGTTCGTCCTGTTTCCCCCAAGCAGTATATCGCATTAAGTGTATTATTAAGAAAATGGGGGTGAATCTGCGATTGCAGCACCTTCAGCTCATGATGACGCTTCTTCTCTTCCGCTTCCCGCAAGTCATCAAATAAGGACTTGATATTGCCCATCATACTGTTGAAACCGTCGGCAATATGCGTAAACTCATCGTTGCGCTTCAGTTTGATCCGAGCTTCCAATTCGCCGCGCGCAGCAGCCTTGAATTGTCGGGTTATGGCTGTTACGGGCTTGCGGATGTAGTTCGTAATCCACACGGAAACGATCACCGCCAGAATAATGGCGATTAGCAGCACTAGCACCAGCTGTTTCTTGAGCGAGTCCAGCAATGGAAACGCCTGCGATTCCTCAATGACGGAGAAAACAAACCAGTCCCAGCGATTTTGATTACTGCTTAGGACCGTATAGCTTCCGAAAGAAGTATGAACGGTGTTGTAGGCCGTCCCGCTTGTCAGGGTTAAGGCTTGCAAGGCTTCCTTCATTTCCAAGTGATCCTGAAACGTCTTCGGATAGGCGAGATACGTGTTCGTTGACAAATAATCACCTTGGCCCGTAAACAGGTAAATTCGCCGTTGCTCGCCTTGAATGATCTGCGGACCGGTTAATGCACTCAAATTCAAATCCAGCGCAACGACGCGGTTACTGTCGATCTGCTTAGAAACCGTAATAACGGGGCGCTCATTGATTGAATAGGGGGAACTCCACCAGAAGCCCGTTTTGCTTGTCTGAGTTTTAATTTCATCAATCCGCTCGGGAGTGATGTAAAATCGATATCCGTAGGGGGAGCTCATCTTCACTTTGTCAAATTCGATCAGATATATACTATGGATCTGATCTTGATGGTACGTCATGATATTATCGATCAGTTCCGTGTAATCGGCTTCATCCATTTTATTGTAGAGAACCGGATTGGAGAGAAAGATCAGTTGACTTTGTATCGAATTCATTAGTGTTTTAATATAATTTTCAACCTGCACGACGGAGCCCTGCAGCACTTCTTCGTTATTTTGCCTGATCGGCTCGAAAAGCCGCTGATATCCAAATACACCAATCACCAGAAAAAGTACAATTACGGACAAAAAAGTGAGGATAAACAGCTTGGTGCTGACGCTGGAAGTGAAGCTTTTTCCTGTTATCCGACGAATCATGCAAGATCGCTCCCCTATCCTATGAGGATACAGCAAAGCCCCCGATATCGAGGGCTTGTGACTTTATAAATATTATAGCATGGTCAATACTTCTTTGTACCTAAATCTTTACTGTTTACTCGTGAGCTCACCATTACCCCTTAACGGAGCCTAACAATGCACCTTTGACAAAATATTTTTGCAGGAACGGATAAATGATCAGCAGAGGTAAAGTCGCTACAACAACTACGGCCATCTTGATCGTTTCCGGAGGCAGCGCGTCGAGAGCCAATGAATTAATCGAAAGCTCAGAGCTAACATTCGGCGCTTGAATCATGCTTCTCAGCACGACCTGCATGGGCATAAGCGTTTTGTCGGAAATATAAAAGATACCTTTGAAATATTCGTTCCAATGCGTAACTCCGTAGAACAAACCAATCGTAGCCATAATAGGCGCCGATAGTGGAAGTACAATGCGAAATAGTGTCTGTATATCTCCGCATCCGTCCACTTTGGCTGCCTCCTCTACTTCTGACGGGAGGTTTTCAAAGTACGTTTTGACAATCAGTAAGTTAAACGTGGAGACCATTCCTGGAATAACGAGCGCCCAGACCGAATCGTATAATCCGAGACTGCGAACCATAATGTAAAGCGGGATTATACCGCCGCTAAAAATCATTGTGAATACGAGCGCCATCAGGATGAAATTACGGCCAGGAACAGACTTCTTGGATAGGGGGTACGCCAACAGCGTGGTGACTACCAGATTCAAAGTCGTGCCTACAATCGTAATGAATACGGTAATTTTCAACGCCTGGGGAATACGCGCGCTTCCGAATATTTCTTTATACGCTTGAAAAGTTAAATGTTCCGGCCAAATTACGAAACCGCCATTCTTCATGACTTCAATATAAGGCGTCAACGATACGACAACGACATAGTACAGCGGAAACAGCGTAACGAGGGCAAACAGGGCCAGAACGGTATTTATAGCCGTATCAGCAACCTTATCCCCTTTTGATTTCTGGAGTACGAATGACATCGTAATCCCCCTCCTTTTCCAAAATGCAATCTACCATATGCCGGAACCCCCGACTTTCTTGGCCACTTTGTTTGCACCTATAACCAAAATGAGTCCTACTAAGGATTTGAAAACACCCATAGCTGCTGCAACGCCAAACTCAAGACGCTCAAAGCCATATCGATAAACCCATGTATCCACAATATCCCCGACATCATACACCCGAGCATTCAAGAAGATGAAAACCTGATCGAAGCCTGCATCCAGTATGCCGCCGATTCTAATAATCAACATGAGCACGAATACATCACGGATACCAGGCAGCGTTATATGCCAGAGCTGACGCCAACGTCCTGCACCATCCACGACGGCAGCTTCATAAAGTTCCTGGTTGATGGATGCCAAAGCCGCCAAATAGATAATGGCTCCGAATCCGGTATTTTTCCAAATTTCAGAAAGCACCAGCATTGGTCTAAAGAAATCCTTGTTCGTTAATAAATCAATTTGTCCCCAACCCATATCGCGTACAAACGTACTGATCAAACCGGAGCCTGGAGCAAGGAAAGAAAAAGCTAATCCATACACGATAACCCAGGATAGAAAATAAGGCCCGTAAGTAATGGTTTGTACCGCTCGTTTGAACCAAAGCACCCTGACTTCATTCAGCATTAGAGCAAGGATAACATCAGGCACCATGTTGCCCACAATTTTGTAAACACTGATTAACAGCGTGTTTCTCATAATTTGCAAAAATTCAGGATTATCAAAAATAACTCGAAAATTATCGAAGCCGACAAAAGGACTTCCCCAAATGCCCTTCATTAAGTTATAGTTTTGAAAAGCAATCAACGTTCCTGCCATAGGAGCATAATGAAACAAAATATAATAGACCAGTCCGGGTATCATCATGAGGTAGAACCATCTGCTGTGGTAAATGCTTCTTAGTTTACCTTGCCTCACAGGGCGTATAGCTGTAGGTTTCTCTTTCATTGCAGTTGTGGTTTCCGCCATCGCCGTATCCTCCTAGCCGTATCTCTGTTGGAAGGCAGAAGGAAACCCATGAACAACTCAGGGTTCCCCTCGATGCCTCGACACGTTTATTTAAAATCGTTAAGTTTCTTATCTTTCATAACGGAGTTCAATTGTTTGGTATACTCGGTGAAAATTTCTCTACCTTTGAACTTAGTCATCAGTTCTTCACGGTATTGCGGCCAATTTTTACCACTCTTGTCTTCAAGAACTGCTTTGGCATGGAATTTGCTCATTTCTTTGCGGAAATCCCCGATGTTGATGCCAGCAGGAGGAACTAAGCTTACTGGAGGCAATGCGTTATGTTTCGGGAAGCCTTCGACCGTTTTCAGAATTGCACGGTCATGCTCGGAAACACGGGAATCAATCAGTTCTAATCCAAGTACATTAGGATCTTCCGGTGTAAATGCCGCATACACATTCAGCCAGTTGCCTGCTTTGGCGATATCAGCTTCGAAAGCAGTAACATTTAAAGTAATTTTGTTGCCAGATTTCGTGTAGTGCTTACCTTCTTGCCCGAAGTGGGTCAATAAGAAGCCTTCTTCACCAGTAAGCCAGTTGACGATTTCCAAGGAACGCTTCACTTTGTCCGGACTCTTATCGGCTGTAGTTTTGCTTATCAAGAACGTGTCTGTAGGAACGTTGTATTTCCACATGATCGGCTTGTCGAGCGGATAGATCGGCTGCCAATTGGCTTTTGGATCTAGAGCTTTCGTACGGTTTTGTACGCTTGTTGCCACACTGTCCAGCGCCACTGTTTTGTCGCCTGCCGTGAAGAACATGCCGACTCTGCCTTGAGCAGCTTTATCAAAATGAGCTGGCGGTTTGTTCAGGAACCAATCCGGATCTACGATTCCAGCTTTGTTCCAATCTACCACTTGATCGATAACACCTTGTACTTTAAGATCCGTCCGATTATCAACATAGCTGTTGTCGACGATCATGAAGTCAGCTACAAAACCGTTGTTCAACCATTGCGGGAAGTCGAAAGGAAGATTTTGTCCGCTGCCTGCTGCCGTAAACCCGTAAGTATCTTGTTTGCCGTTGCCGTCTGGATCAGCTTTCGTGAACTGGGTTAATACGTTGGTCAGTTCATCATAATTCTTGGGTGACTTCAACCCCAGTTTATCGAGCCAGTCTTGGCGAATATACCAGGAAGCATAGGTGTTACGTGAGAAAGGCACCATACCGCGAGTGAACTCACCCTGCTTGAGTTGATAAGCATCTACTTCTTCTTTCGTTACCCACTTGAAATAATTAGGCATCGTTTCTTTCGTAACGAATGTGCTCAGATTAGCAGTTATACCGTCGTTAATGTACTTCTGGGACTCGGCACCACCGGCGATGAATAGATCAGGAGCGCTTCCGCCCGCCAAGGTCGCATTCAGCTTGTCATGATATTCTTTGCCTGTCACCATATAATCGATTTTCAAGTCCACGTTAAATTTCTCTTCAATCGCTTTTTTGACGAAATCTTTGTCAGCGGAAGGCAGTGTCACATTCCCCATCAGTCCACTCATGACGGACCAGTTAAGCGATAGCTTGGCCGGTTTAGCGTTTCCTGTTGCCTTTGGAGTTTCTGTTGTTGAAGTTGGTTTGTTGTCCGAACATGCTGTAAGCGCAAACATTGTTGCCAGTCCTATCACTACCAATTTTTTCATTCGATTAACACCCTCCTGTTTATATACTGTCCGTAAACATTTACCCCCTGTAAAAGCTAAATGATGGCGTTTACTTGACTTCATTATAGGTCCGCCGAACTAGCGAAACTAGCAGACTATTTCAAGAAATAGTGGTCATAATACAGAAATGACTCTTTAATTTACACAAAAAAAAATGCAGCCCTATGGACCGCATTCTAATTATCGTCCCTAATAAAATTGTAATACGCTTTGTCATTTCTTGCCATCATTCAATTGTATTCTCCAAGTTTTTCGTTTCAGTGTGGTGTTTTTTCTGTTTTTTTCGACACCACCTTGCTCCTGATTCCAATATTTCTATTTTCAGAGTTGTTCAGTTGCATTTTGAAGGTACCTATGCGTCAGTCCGTTCGGCAACCTCTTATGAACAACAAGGATGATGGCTTCCGATTTCGATGGAATTTCACTTCCCTACCCCTTTATTCATGACTGAAAATGCGATCAACTCATCGTTATCTGCGTCGATAATAGCAGTGCCTACATAATAATAATTACACAAAATGAAGCCATCGATACAAGATTTTTGAGACAGATCGACACGATTCATAAAAAGAGGACGTTTAAACACAAACGTATATCTATCCACTTTTTTCCCAAGAGTTATCGCTTTTTCTAGAAATATAGTTCTAGATCCTTGAGCTTCGCTTAATTCATTCTTACTAGGATCACCGGGTAGAGAAGCCGATTGAGATGTATCATTTTCTATTATTTTTAATGGTGCGTTATGCACATAAGGTTCAATCATTTGCTTGATTCTTAAATTGGAGATTTGGTGTTGAATTTCTACCAGCGAAAAGATGATGATGGACAGGAGAAATACAATACCTACACCTTTTTCAATTGTAATTCTTTGGGAAAATAGAAAGATATACAGGCCTGAAAGCAGTATGCAAGCTGTGGTTACCACGTAAAACTGCAGGGCTGTCATGCTATATTGATAGGGCGCGACAACGATATAACTCAAAATGAGTAAAATAACAAAGCTGATGATTCCAACACTTTTTCTCAAAGATTAACCTCCGTTTTCTCATTTCCTTATTCTCCCTTTGAAATCTATTTGTTCCAGAATAGCATTGTTACGCAAAAAAAAGCTAGCCTGTTAAGGTTAGCTTTGGGACTGCTGATTTAGCCACATGTCATACTCTAGGAGCATCGGACGAAAGCGCAAGAACCCATTCTCAAACAAGGACCGATACTGCTCGTGTCTCAAAGGATCAGGAACGTAAACTTGCTTTTCTTGTGCTGGAAGAGCATGTATAGCCTCCTCGAAAGAAGCGTAAACACCAGAACCGACACCCGCTATTAATGCAGCGCCAAGTAGGGTTGCTTCCGACAAATTCGGATGCTGCAGTTCGATGCCCGAGACGTCAGCTTTTATTTGCAGCCAGTGTTTATTCTTGGCGCCCCCACCTACAACAATGAGTTTGTTGATAGGCTCTCTTCCCACTTTCTCGGCTTCCAGCCGCAGCCATTCCATCTGATAAGCGTTGCCTTCCAAAATGGCCTTGAACATATCGCCTCGACTATGTCGCGTTGTTAGTCCAAACCAGCCAGCCTTTGCTACCGCATTCGGAAAAGGCGCACCGCAACCAGACAAGTAAGGGTAGTAAAGGATACCTGTCGGGGCAGGGGTTACCTGATCTAACAGCTCCAGAATTTCGGAGTAGGACAAATCTCCTTTATCCAAAAGATCCCGTAGCCATTCAACTGAGCCCCCGGAAGCCGAGTGACCGCCTATCCAAAACATATGATCCGGCAAAGGATGGCGTCCAAAGGCAAGTCCAGAATGATAATCGGCTTCCCCAAGTGCCCTTATGCCGAAGTGCCCAACCAACGTTTCCGCAGTGCCCATGGAATTATAGACATGCCCAACCTCTGGCTGACCTATCGTCAAGGATGCACATACATGATCGTGCCCTGCAAGACAAACAGCTGTATCACCACCTAAGCCAAGCTTCCTTCTAACATCTGGGAGCACGGTTCCAATGGAAGTCCCCGTGGCAACTACAGCTGGAAAATGACTTTCATCCAGCCCAAAATGTTGGATGAGTGACAGATTCCAAGCCCGCTTATCCATCCGATACACGAAGGTTCGGGCAGCAAGTGTTTCCTCTTCGGCAAACCTTCCAGTAAGTAGAAAGGCAACAAAGGCGGAAACAGATAGCCAAACACTGCCTTCAAGCGCCTCGGGCTGTGTTGCCTGTATCCAAAGCAGTTTTGACAGCCCTTGCTTGAATGATGGATGCAGTCCGCTTTGGCAAAACTGCTCGTAAGCGTCAATTTCATTTTTTATCCGCGCCTCATAGGATAAGGCACATGTCTCAAACCAAGGAATAATCACCGTTCTGGCTGCGCCCGTTTGGCGATCCACAAGCAGCCCGCTTTCAGCCATACTAGTGATACCCACTGAACGAATGGATGTTGCGGCCGCTCCGGCTACCACTTCATTGATAAGCTCAACTACCGTGCTCCACAAATGCTGCGGATCATAGTAAACGTATCCCAGTGCATGCTGGTGCTTCCGGTTAGCCCTAATTGCCGTAGCCAGCAGGTTTCCATTTTCATCAGCTACCCCTGCTTTAATGTTCGTTGTGCCTATATCCAAAGCTAAAAACAAAGTAGCCACCTCATCCTGAGAAAGTTCCCGCGGTCACAATCCGATGGTAGGAGCCGCGTCACAGCGTACCTTCCCTCATGACCCACGCCATGTCCATGTCTTCTCGCCTCCACATGCACGTGTTATTCCGATACGGAAAGAACAATGTTCAGCTTTTCATCCAACATCGGAACGTCTACTTCATACAAATGTTCACTGACAAGTAAAACTGGAAGCACCTTGCCATTCAACTGCGCGGATACACGACTATTCTCCGACACGAACCGGAACGCACCGCCTTCTTTGAGCTGAATTGCTAATGTAGAACCTTCCAATTTCACATGGCTAACCGCATCTGTTGCGATATATTTGTCTGTTAATCCAATTGGCGTCACAGCACCATCTGACGGAATGATCAGATAAATCGCACATTGACCAGGCTTCAGCTCGAAAGCATGCTGTTCGCCCTGACGCATGATCTTCATTTCACCAGAGAAATGTTCATAGAGAACAAACTCATCGCCTTTCAAACCAGGAACGTCGGACGGGCCGACCGTGCCTTTGACTGAATCCGTATACTTACCAATATGGAATGCAGCAACGACACCGGATGACTTGGCGATATTCCATAGCTTGAGCGGTACGGTTTCCTTCGTAGGATCAAGGAACAAGCAATCAGCTGTAGGGTTCGGTGTTTGCTCACAGCGAATGATTTTTCCGTTGTTATAAATTAATGGCCATATTTTTGAAGCATCGGTGTTGCCGGGTGCATCACTGAAGTAAATCGGTCCACCGCTAACCGAACGCAGCACAGCATTTTGAATATCATCATGATTCTTAGTCCAGTACATATCCCAGTCGCCATAATAAAAAGCACCGTGATAGTAGGAATTATAAGCATTTTGCAAGGCATGTTCAGCGAAACCAAATTGATCTTGGGGAACGAAATCATCACTGTTGCGAGACACAGAGGACTTAGGACGGTGCCACATATTTTCCGCAGCCATCCCCATGCAGTTAATGATCGTATGGTTAAAATGCAATGCCGCAGATGCTTCCAGCGCCTCATGAGCTGCAGCGGCAGCCTCACCGATCGCCCACTCATGCTTCGTGAAGTTCAAGACGGCGCTTTGGCTGTCTACTTTTACAAAATCAATTCCTTGACGCTCCAAGAAGGAATGCCAAGCATGCCAGAAACCAAATCCACGGCCTGCATCCGGATAGGGTATTAAGCTCTCTTTGGCGTTGCTGTAGAGGTAGTCACTATACTGTTTAGCGATTGACGAATCCGGATGAATGCCACCCCAATAGCCTGCAATAGTATGCCAAACCCCGACCCAACGAATGCCATACTTTTCTTTGAGCTGACGGACGGTTCCTGCAAGACCTTGGGGGAATTTTTCTTCATCCGCTTCAAATGAGGACAATTTTTTATCGAGTGTCTGTGACCATCCATCGTCAATCATCACCCATTGCACCGGCAAGTTAGCGGCCTGTATTTCTTCCGCTTTTACCAACAGACCTTCTTCATTGACCTGATGGTAGAACGCATCCCAGCTGCACCAGCCTAGAGAGTCGAGAATTTCAGGATAAGGTTTACGTGCGCGAGGGAGCGTCGGGTAATCAAGGATATGGAGCGCAGCTTCCACATGTCGCTCTACAAGCTGATAAGGATCAGTCCCCGTGCCTAGTACAAATGATAAGGACTCACAGCGCGTTCTTCCTCCTTGATGCGAGGAAACGCGAATTTGCAATCCGTCTTCTGCTCCGCACACATCCGTTCGAAACACAGGTCCGCATACCGGTAACAAATGATAGAATGCCGATTCCTTACGCCAAAGCAGCGATTGTGTCCGTTCAGGCAATGTCGACCAGTTTTGGTCAAAATGAGGCCGTGTCCACCAGTCCTTATGCTGATAATTGGCCATTAAGCCATCTATATTCGTCATTCCTTGTGCATGAATGATGATGCCATTCTGAGCGGCAAAGCAGATCTGCTTGCCAAAATCATTGGCATTTTTCAATTCGCCCTGCACCGATGTTAGTACAAAGGATTCGTAACAGCGGAACCTTAAATGAACAACAGCAGTGTCTGCTTCATTCAAATAAGTTACTTTCATTTCTGTGTAATCACCGAGATAATCTGTTCCCGCAGTCTCTTCACTTGCTCGACGCAGAAGTTGGAATGCCGGACCCGAATCCGGCGTCACGATAACACCAATACGACCCAGAACATCCTGCAAGCCGCTTGAACTGACATACTGAAGTTCGATTTCATTTAATTGAAACACTGGGGGGCCTCCTTATAACCGTTATTGTTCAAATGCATGCAACGCTACAGATAAGCTGGCGGCATCTCCGACATTATCCTTTAAACCCGAAGGAACAATTCCGCAAACGCCTAGTGAAATCGGCAGTGCCTCACGCTTTAGTTCCTCCATAACCATAGGGGCAAGCATGGACTCCTGCCGTTCATAAATACTCCCGATGACAATGGTATCCGGATTGAGGATATCAATCAGGATCGAAAGTCCCCTGCCCAGCTGACTACTTACCTTGCGGATGACCAGCATCGCCAGATCATCGCCAGCATGCGCGGCTTCGAATACATCTTTCGCTGTGAGCTCTTGGAGCTGATCCTTAGCAATAGGAAGAATTGTGGATCCCCCTGTTGTGAACCAGTCTTCCGTCATCCCTACTGCTAGCCTGGCAATACCGCCTCCGCTGCAAAACCCTTCAAACGAGCCTTGTTTACCATAGCCTAGAGGTCCATCCTCAGCTAAACGGATATGCCCAACCTCGCCGGCCATATCGTTCGCACCTCCATATAAGCGGCCATTTAGAATAAGACCCGCCCCCATTCCAGTTCCAAAGGTCAAGAAGATCATATTCTGGGAACCTCGTCCGGCTCCCCATTTCCATTCAGCTAACGCACAGGCGTTAGCGTCATTTTGCAATCCGACAGCTGCATGGAACCGTTCTCGAAAAGGAGTTAGCACATCAATACGGTCCCAGCCAGGTAAATTAGGCGGCGATAGCACGAGGCCATCTTTACTGCTTAAAGGACCGCCGCAGCTAATGCCGATAGCTTGCAGCTTACCTCCAGGGTTCCTCTGCACCAATCGCTCCAGCGCATCACCAAGCTGCAAAAGTGCTTCATTCGGCGTTGCCGGAGTAGGAAAGCTTATTTTATCCAAGATGTTAACGGTCTCTCCAGCCGTAATGCCTAGTACCGCAGCGCACTTCGTACCTCCGATATCAATGCCACCTAGAAGAAGACTCATACGAAAAATGCCTCCTCCAACAACATGCATAGCACATGGTAAATTGGAAGATGGCGTTCCTGAATGTCTGGCGTTGAACGATAAGGCACGCGAATCGTCACATCGCAAAGTTCTTTTAAGCAGCCTCCGCCTTCCCCAGTCAAACCAATGGTGTAGACACCAACTGCTTTGGCAACCTGCACCGCGTGTACAATATTAGCCGAGTTACCCGATGTACTGAATACAACAAGTGTATCCTCCGGCTTGCCATAGCCGTATACCTGCTGCGCGAAAACCATGTCTGCCGCCACATCGTTATTGAAAGCTGTTGCAAACGCGGTATGGCTGACAAGCGAGATGGCCGGCAGCGCACCTTGCAAATGATCGGCCAAATACGTTCCTTGTGCCTCACCATGAAGCATCAGCTTATCCCTCTGTTCCTTGAGAAGCTTTCGCGGCGACATAAATCCTTTCATCAACTCGCCCACAACGTGTTCACAATCAGCTGCACTTCCACCATTACCGGCAAGCAGCATTTTGCCTCCCTTTTCAAACGACAGCTTCATAGCTTCAAATGCATCTTGGATCGATGAACGACAGGGTACCAAGTCTGGATATTTCACGAAAAGCTGCTCCAACGTTTGACTCATACGTCTATCTCCTCCTCACACGAGTTATGTTTGTTTCAAGTGTTCAATCGCTTCTATGAAAAAGGGCTCGCTGCCAAAGCTGCCTGATTTCAACACCAAAAACCGCTGCGGCGTTTGGAGTGTTAAACAGGATGGCAATCCCGGCTCAATTTCTTGCCAAATGCTAAGTCCGCCAATGCCCAGTTTATCGCAGACAGCAGCGGACGTTTCCCCTCCAGCGATGAGCAGACGTTGCTGCCCTGTCTCATTGACGACCGATTGTATGACGCCCGAAAGCGCATTCGAAACGATAACGGACACTTCCGTATTGCCGTAGCCGAGTTCAACACCTTTTACTTTCGTCGCCGCCACTTTGAGCGGACTATTCGAGGCGTGAATGAGTACGTCCTGATCGTCCTTCAGAAGCCTCGACGCCTGTTCAACCAATTGCTTGCAATGCGCCTCTTTCTCAGCAGGGCTAAACAAGAGCAGTGAATCGAGCTCTAACGCTGTCAGGCCCTGCTTTTTGGCATAGGCAATTTGCGCAGCTGTTTGCGGCATTAAGCTGCCTGCGGCGCACAAAACAGCTGATCGTCCAAGCGATGGCAGCTTTTTCGCAGCACCCGTTTGCACGGCATTCGGCTTTTCTAACAACGCCAATTCCTCTGCCAAAGCTGAGCTTCCGCAAATAATCGGCTCCGCATGAACCGCTTGCGCAATTATCTTCAGAGTCTGCTGATCACGCACATCGAGGATGATATAGGTGAAGCCTGAATGCTTCATCACTGCAATTTGCTCCTCTAACACAGAAGCACCTTGTTCTACAATATGAATGGGAATTAGTCCTACTCTGCGGTCCGTTTGTGATTGTAAAATATCTACCAAATTGGAACTGCGCATCGGATGCACGGGATCGTTTCGAAATTCGGATTCTTCCAGTTTTTTACCATGTACATAATGAATGCCATTCAACGTAGTTCGCCCATTTTTCGGAAAACCAAGCACGACAATGCCAAAAGATGCCTCAAGTGCATCCAGCATGGCATCGAATTCGGCTCCGATGTTACCGCGGAATACAGAACACGTTTTATTGATAAAACGTTCGCACCCAGCTTCCTGAAGCCGCTTCGTCATCTGGTACACCTTCGTGTAAGCATCATCTGGCGTATCTAATCGGGAGTGCGTATCGAGAACAAGCACTTCCGGATAGCCGCCATAGCTCTGATCTCTCCCCGTCCACGCCTCCATCGGGTAGACATGCGTGCTGATGTTTGCCTTAGCGTACATGATGCCGATATCATTAGCCCCTGTAATATCGTCTGCGATAATACCAATCAATCGGAGAACCTCCTTCTCGGCCTATAGCCCGACTCGTTCAAGAAGCTTTGAACCACGTCTTCTGGCAGCTTGCGTAGGGAAATCCCCGAGCTCTTGGCCATCACATACATCTGGCACGCCATCTCAAGCGTGTGCATGGCCATGCGTGCTTCCTTCACGCTCGTATCATAGACAAGCACACCATGATTTTCGAGGAAAAGCACATTCGCTTCGCATGCCTTCTCCCGTACCGCATCACCAAGCTCACGTGAGCCTGGATGAAAATAAGGAACGCGTTCTATGCGTTCCAAATAATACATCGTTTCAACAAACCATTCGGATGGCAGATGTTCTCCCGAGCAAGCAAGCATCGTGCTATAAAAAGGGGATGCGTGAAGCACGGCCCCTACATCAGGACGAGATTCATAAATCGCTTGGTGCATGGGCACTTCTTTGGATGGCTTTTTCCCTGCCACTGAGGACGATGAGCCACCCTCCGATAAAGAACACTCAACGAAGTCATCTTCGCTGAGTTCCCCTAGGTCTGTACCGCTTGCTGTAATCAAATAGTGGTCAGCTTTGGTTCGCGCACTGATATTGCCTGCGTTCCCCCAAGCCAAGCCGTTATTCAGCATGTAACGCCCGGCTTCCTGCAGCTGCTGCCAAACCGATGCCTCCATCTACTCCACATCCCATTCCAGCATATTGGTTTCTTTGATCGGCAATTCCGGATTTTTCGGCACGCGGAAGGTTTTGATCTCGCATGGTTTAAAATCCGCCTTAATGACACGCTTCCATCTAGGCAGCTCAATCTCGGCTGACGTAGCGGATTTATTCGTTTCATAGACACGAATAATGAGATCTTCGTTATCTTCCGCTTTCTTTATCGCACTAACAACGATATTGTCACGGCTTACATTCACATAGGAATCGGATTGCGCAAGCTCCCCTGCATGGAACGATTCAATAACAGCAATCGGCTTGCAGTTAAGTTCTGCTGCACGCTTCACCGTACCGGCCTGCTCCCATGTCCCTTCATGCGGCAGCAACGAATAGGAAAAACGCTGAATGCCCTGATCAATAAAGGAGTACTCACCATTCGGGTCTGGCTCATAAGGCACGTGGTGCGCATAAATAGGACTTCTCAGTACAGTCAACGCCATGTCTTGGTTATGAATGCTGTAGCTGTATTTGGCATCATTCATAAGGCTGAGTCCGTACATAATGTTGCCTTTTCGCGTCACACCCGAGTAATCAATCCAGGTTAAACCTGGCTCTTCTTCGCCGTTATGTTCACGTTCAATCGTACCGTATGGTATTTCATAGGTTTGCTTGCTAAAGATGACATTCACTGGGAAAACCAGCTTCAACATTTTGAAGGATTCTCGCCAATCTACCATTACCTGTACATCGATTTGATCACGGTCCGCATACATGGTGAAATCTTGGACTAGCTTTGAGCTGCCATATTCACTGACAACACGGATGACCGATTTAACGGGACCATGCTCGACACGGAACACTTTTTTCGCTTTGAACGTACCCGCCTTTTGGTTAAAATGCAGCACATCATGGCTCCAAGTATCCGAATTATCATCCAAGACGATGGGCTTGGCTCCATCTCCCTTAAACACTTCATGATCAACAATCTTATCGTGCAGGCTCTTGATATAGCCTGTTTCTTTATCGAACTCCAAGCGGAAACGTTTATTTTCCATAACTAAGTCGCTTGCTTGAATGGGCTCGCCAACTGGCTTTTGTGAGGCTGAATCAGCCACCAATTTATATACCCGATATCCCATGGAAGGCAGCTCAGCCATAAAGCTAAGACGGAAACGGCCGTTTGCAGACGCTTGCGATTGCACCGTTTGGAAAGGTACCGGATTCCCTTTGTCATCAAGCAAAACAGTCGTTGGTTTGATGCCTCCTACTTCAAGCTCAACGTTTACACGGCTTTCCCATGCATGAGGGTTAAAAACGACAATCGGCTTCATAGTTACATCCTGCTCAATGTTGATGTTCCATGACAAAGATTGAACCGCATAATTAAGGGAACGATCCGCGATAGCCATGGCTTCCCCATACAAATACATCGCATCTTCATAGGCAGACTCCAAGCTGGTTCCTGCTAATATGTCGTGGAACTGATTAAAGAGCACATTTTTCCAAGCTTGCTTGAACTCCGCAGGATAAGGTTGACCCGTGATCCATGAAGCAAGCACCGAGTACTTCTCTGCAGCCATTAATCGATTCTCTGCTTTGCGATTCCAATGCTTGATGCCTGAATGCGCCGCGTAGCAGCCGCTAGCATGGTGCTGCAAATCATCATGAACGACCGGCAGCTTTAAGTTCTTGCTCTCCATCTCTTTGAAATACGCGTCCGGCGTTGCAAACTCCAGCTTAGGCAGCGATGGATCCTCGTTCATGCGGCGAATGCTCTCGATATTTTCTTTCGTTGGACCGCCACCATGATTGCCAACGCCGTAGAACAGCATCAATTCGTTAAGCGGTTCTTTGAATTCGCCCAAGCAGCGGCGGACATGGTTTTCCAAATCTTTGCCCCAAGACAAATATTCATACATGATGCGGAAAGTCATGACTTGTGAGCCATCATCCGATTCCCACATGAACAGTCGGCTTGGCAGCCCTTTTTCATTTGGCATCGGACGCATCATCACGTAATAATCCATCCCGCTCTTCTTCAGAATTTGCGGCAGCATTCCGTTATGCCCAAAGCTGTCTACGTTATAGCCAACTTTAGCTGTCACCCCGAACTTCTCTTTGAAATAATGTTGACCGTAGAGCCCTTGACGGACGAAGGATTCCCCATTCGGAATGTTGCAGTCAGGTTGAATCCACCAACCGCCGACAATATTCCAGCGTCCTTCCTGCACGCGTTTTTTGATTTCCGCGAACATCTTAGGCTCGTTATTTTCAATCCACTCGTACATCGCAGCAGAGCTGGAAGTGAAAATAAAATCTTCGGATTCTGTCATCCGATCTAGAGCAGAACGGAATGTCGCCTTCGCCTCTTGAAATCCTTCCTGCCATTGCCATAGCCAAACCGGATCCAGATGAGCGTTTCCTATCATATAAAGTTTGTTATCTTTCATTGAGAGAATCCCCCGATCTATTTGTTAAAAACATCTGCTTGACCAGCGCTATTCAAAAAATGCTTCATCTTTTCCATCACCGTTTGCGTAACGGCATCACGTCCGACTTGCAGCATATCTGGCGTTAAGTTCTTACATTCTTCATTAGTCATCCGCTCTTCACGTCCAAGTGCTTTGAGCAGGGAAAGCTCCAAATCTGTTGCGATATTCACTTTGCTAACACCGCCGCCCGGCAATTGGTAGGCTCTGCGCATCATTTCAGGAGGTACGCCCGAACCGCCGTGCAAGACAAGATGAACAGGGGTCAATCTGCGAATTTCCATCAAGCGCTCATAGTCGATTTTCGGCTGCTTCACGACATATACGCCATGTGCAGTACCGCAAGACACAGCTAACGCATCAACACCGGTAATCGCGACAAACTCAGCCGCTTCCTGTGGATTGGTATATAATTCTTCATCTTTATCCGTTTCTACGAAATCTGTTGTGCCAATCATTCCCAGCTCAGCTTCAACGGAAACGCCTTTCGTGTGTGCATATTCCACAACTTCCTTGCTAATTCCCGCATTTTCGGCAAAAGGCTTCTCCGATGCATCAATCATGACCGACGTAAAGCCTGCTGCAATCGCTTCTTTAATGGTTTCTAATTCCTTCGTGTGATCCAAATGCAGTACGACAGGAACTGTGATTTGCTGCTCCTTTACTTGACGGTAAAATTCTTCTCCAAATTCAGCTGCTGTAATCCCATAACGAATCAATTCTTTATGTGAAATTTGAACAATCAACGGTGAGTTCGCGATTTGGCCCGCCTTCAGAACGGCTGCAATCATAGGTGTATAACGCGGCGAGAAAGAGCCAATCGCAAAATGGTTCGCTTCAGAAATCTCAAGTGCTTGTTTTAATGTGATTACCGGTGCAATTGGTGTTGAGTTTGTCATCAAGTATGTCTCCTTTTATATAAAGCTTCTAGTAAATGAAGAAACGTTATCATTGTTCCATGACTTGTTTAACCCGCAGCATACCTAATCGCGGGCTGGTGAGAAAATGCATTTGTTCCTCTGGAGCAAATTGTGAAATCACGCGAGCCATTGAAGCCTGCGCAAGCACAACTACATCCGTGGTGGATGCAAGATTGCGAAGTACAGATGCGAGTTCTTCATCATGCCCATCCTTATCTCCAGCGATAAGCTTCTGATAAGCAGACTTTGCGACGACTGTCTCAATGTGTACCGCCTTGCCAACTTGCTCTGCTTTGCTGATGAGCATTCGTTTAGTCGGTTGTAATGTCGTTTCGAGCGTTGCCGCAACCCCAACCTTCTCCGCTGAATTTACCGCTAAATCCGCCATTGCGTCGTCAATTCGTATGATAGGAATATGGAGCTTCGGCTGTACGCGGGCAACAAGCTCACCAATGGATGAGCAAGCGGACAAGATGCAGGAAGCACCAGCTTTCTCGGCAATTTGAGCGTACTGAAGGAAACGCTCTTCAATTTCATTGATTTGCCCGCCATTCGTTACAAGCTGCGGCAATATGGAATCATCCACCCAATTCATCACTTCAACCCCAGGCAGAAGCTCATCTGCTAATGCTTTTAAACTTTCAACTGTTACAGGCGTAGTATGGATAATTGCTAGCTTCTTTGTCATTGAAATCGCTCCTTTGCATGTTTGCTACACATTATCTGGCATTTTGGGCACGTTCCCAAAAGTTACATAAGCTGCAACGCCGCCTACTTTACCTTGGTCCACTTCAATTATCGGTCGTATAAATCTAATTCATTTTCATAAGGCAGAGATGCCTGAGCCGCATATAAAATAAGTCCAATACACCAAGAATGGGAAAGCGTCAGCATCATGCCCTTTGGCTGGAAGCAATTCGTATTGTAGAAGCGTTCCGTTACCATACCTTTGTAAGCATTGAAGTCGCCATCTTCACGCGCGATAAACTGCAGGAAGCAAGAAATATGATCTCGTGTACGATCTAGATAATATCGGTCTCCTGTATAAGTCCATAGTCTAAGCATCTCCGGTACAGCAAAAAGTCCATAGTTGTGTAAATGTTGATTAGATGTTGAGGCCTGATCCGCACCGCGCGAACAGTAATCGTACTGTGCCAGTAGAGAATGCTTAGGAAATTGTAAATTGTAAGTCCAACGGAAGGTCATCATCCAATCCGCGGCACTAGAAGCAAGCTCCAACCAGATTGGCTGACGATTGAACTCATATAACAGAACGTAGGACACGACAGCGTTGTAAGCATCTTCCGAAGTCGGTGTTAAGTGGACGTCCTCTGGAGCGCCATAAATATACTCGTCGCGGATGAAGCGTTCGTAATAGCCTCCTCCCTGAACCGCAGCAGCTGAGAAGCCTTCGTCTTCAAAATAAGCAGCACCCTCCAATAGCGCTGCAATCCACAGCATACCGCCTGCGCCATCCCACTCTTGTACTTCGCCAGTCTCACAATCATAGTACGAGCCGAAGTTCCCATCGGAGCGCTGATGTGCCACCGCGAATCGAAGATTGGACAGAACAGCATGCTCCCACTCAGGATGCATGACACCTGCTACTCTCTCAAAAGCAAGCGCCCGAACAAGGAACAACGTTGCTTCAGATATAGTTCGTGCCTGCAGCCACGACTTTTTCGGATTCCAGCCCGCCGTCCAACCTCTCCCAAGCTCCCATGAAGCCCAGAACGTTCCGCTTGGCGCGAGCCCTGTTGCGATTTTATTTAAGACTCGGATACCAGCTTCCGTATAAGATGAAATCTCTTTTTCCCTGCCATAAGTCAGCAAGGCGTAAGCATAAGGCACACCGCTTACCCAACTGACGTGCATGTGCGGACGATCGCCCATTCCTTTGACATTGTTGTTAAACTCGCGGTCGAAAGCAGCCGTTTCTCTAAGAATGTCGTTCTCTTTATCAAAGTGCCATTCGTATAAGCCATGTGCCGTTAGTTCTGCAGCTTGCTCCAAGCCCATCCATGGATTTAGCCCATTTTCTTGACGATGTATGGCATACATTTGACGAACGAAAGGATTGTAACTGTGCGCATCAGAAGAGCTTGCGTAAACATAGAAGTGAAGCTTTACTTTCTCATCAGGCTGGAACGTATGCATATGCAAATCGGCTGGGGCTGGCAACGCATTCCCTACGAACGTAACGGGCTCCTCCTTGTAGGGGAAGTTAAGCCAAATTTCCGTCCCAGCTGCATTGCCTCGAAAGCCTAGACCACTAAGTCCAAGCGGAGACATTTCATCCGTACAAAGCGCTCCGCACATGCCGTCATTCCATGCGAACACAGCAGGAAGAGCTGCTCGGTCTGAGCGAAATGACCAATAATCGGACACCATTTGCTGAGCGTCGCCACCTTTAAAATCATAGCGAGGGTAGGGCCGCAGATTTTTTTCGAATCGATTCTCTTTATAAAAAGCGCCGGGAATCATCCAATCTGGTTTGCCCGCGCCTTCAAGGCTGCAGCCAAACTGCAAATTGTACGCAGTAGCTTGCTTGCCCTTGTACTCCACATCCATGGATACTTCGAAATAATCACAAATATCGCTCAGCTGTTTCCAGCTAGATCGTACTTGAAAGCTTTCCGATTCCCCAGAAGCCTGCAGTCCCTCAGATGTTGAGGTTATTTCATCGACGGGCACGATTTCCTGCTCCCCGTTCCTGCCACTAGCCGATAACAACTTGGAAAACCGAAGACTTGCTTGCTGATTGGATTCAGACGTAGTAATCTCAAATGCCTTTACTGTATGCTCTAAGCCGTTTTCTGATAACCTCCACCGCATCGCTATTCCTCCAAATCCTTCAGCTTATATAATTCGATTATATTCGTTCGAAATATCCGATCAGCAAAGGTCATGGCATCAGATTCGTCAAGTGCGCCATCTGCTACCTTCTCCGTCAATACATCCGCCACCACCTTGCGGGCCAGCTTCTGATGGGCATAAGTCCCTTCGATATAGTTATAATCGCCGCCAAAGCCTTGAATTTTCGTCATCGGGACCATTTCAATCACCTGATGCATAATTTGTTTAGCCGCCGTTGGCGAAATGATGTACACCCAAGTAAAATCTGCATAGACATTCGGGAAGTTTTTTACAATGCTTATATATGGCAAGTAATAGGGGTATCCGCTGTGGAGCAGAACAAACCTTGCTTCCGTGTATTCCAGCAGCAGCGGAATCAGCAACTCCACATTCGAATTCGTTAACGTGTTACCGTTGGAAGAAACACTTACTTCATGATGACCGGTATGAATTTGAATCGGTAGATCATAGGCAATCGAACGCTGGATGATGAAATGGATCAAATAATCCTGCAGCGCCTGTGCTTCTGCTTGAGAGAGCGACTCTTCAAGTGTACAGCCCAGCAGACGATTGAAAGCCAGCTCCGCTTCATAGAAGGTTGGTTTACCGCACGATAGGGAGCGCCAGTAGGCATGCCCAAACTTTGTCGCGACCATGCCCTCCTGAACATATTTATGCAATAAGGTATCCACTGCCTCCAAATATTGGCGCAGATGATAGACCGTAACGCCAGACATTCTCTCAACAGTAGTGATATCCTTCCGTGTTCGTAGTTTGAATGTAAAATCCATAAACATGATGGGACGAAAACGCTCGTACGTAAGCTTCGTTGTTTGGATCAGTGTAAAGGCAAGATCAATTCCGGACTTTTCAGCCATCACATGCTCATACCAGTTAGGATTGTGCGTTGCTTGTGTTACTTTTTCATTCGCCTCTAGTAGGCCTTTCACGTTCCACTCGCTGAGTTCATATAAATCTTCCATGGCTGTTCGAAACATCCGTGCATACGTTGTATTTTTCGTTTTATGCCAGTAATCCATAAACATGGAAGCTTTTTGTTCCACATCTAAGGAACTTTGTCTTCCTAATGCACCCATTTTCATGCCTGCGCTGTAAAAATCAGAGTCCAAATAATGCAGCAAGGAAAACAAATCATGGTTTTCTTTTTTTCGAATTTGCGGTGTTGCCAGGTGTTCATGACCGTCAATGATGCGGATTCGGTTTACATAATCATGAAGAATGCTCATTAGCTGGTCTCTCTCCTTCTAAATACGCGGCTGTTTCTTCACGAAACAGCCGCTTTTTATTTTCAATTACTGAAGCTCGGGGAACGCTGCTTTCACTTCTTTTTGGAAAGCTGTTACAACATCCGCATAGCTCTTATTGTCTGTAATCCCTTGACTTGCTGTTTTTCTCCAAAGGCTAAGAATCGAATCGCTGTATTTGTCGGACTTAATCACAGGCATTGACTTCATCATTGCATAGTAAGGCTGAAGCACTTTTTGATCGCCAGTTAGTGGCGCTGTGTACTTATCCACATTGGCATCGTAAACACTTTGAAGCGCTGGCAAGTTCCCTCTCGCAAGTAGATCGGCGTTCTGCCATTCGGCGCTTGCAGAGAATTTGATAAACTCTGCTGCGAGATCTTTGTTGGTCGTTTTATTATAAATAGCTCGGAAAGTTCCGCCATTATAGAAACCTTCTGGTGTTTTGGCAACGCCAAACTTGCCTACAGCCTTGTTATCTTTGTTACCGATCATGAACGTTGCCCAAGCTGGCATTTCGACTAACACAACACTTCCGTCATTGAGTGCATTACCCCAACCCGCTGACATGAATGGTAATTTGGCATCTACGTTGTTCGTGCGAATTTCTTTTTGGTAATTAAATATTTTTTCCCATCTTGGATCGATATTTAATTTGCCATTTACATAGAAAGGCTGTGTATTGTAACTAACAATGTCATTCAAGTCCCCTGTATTCGCGATTAAATGAACCTTGCCATCGCTCTGCTTCGCCACTTTTTTACCAAGCTCAATGATTTTATCGTAGCTGTTCACCATTTCGCTGATTTGGTTTGAATCATCCGTACCGAGGAATTTTTTGGCATTTTCCTTCAAATACCAGAAGCCGCCTGGAGAGGATTGGTCGGAAATTGCTTTGATTTTGCCATCCGACGATTTACCAAGCTCTGAGACATATGGAATGTAGTTTTTCACTAAATCAGCAGCGCCAATTGGTGCTAAATCCATCAAAAATGGAGATTCTATGAATTTACCAACATAACTTCTTTCAAGGTCGAGTACGTCAGGTACATCTTTGCCGGATTGCAGCGCTGACAACAGTTTGATTTGATATTGATCGCCAGGGAATACTTTAACGTCAACTTTGACATTCGGATATTTCTTCTCAAATGCTGTTGCAATGCCTTTAGTTCCATCAAAGAAAGTCCATAGGGATAGCGTTCCAGACAGCTTGGCCGAATCTACCGGTGCAACCGATGCCGCAGGACTATTCGTCGCTGAGTTATTGTTAGTTGATTTAGAACCACAAGCCGTTAAAACACCTGTCGCAAGTACCGTTGTCATTAAAATAGAAGCCCATTTTTGTGCTTTCAAGATATATCGCCCCTTAGCGTTATTTTTCAAGTATAAGTGATGTTTTACTGGTTAAAATGACGATAAAATATTAGCACGCATCACTCCTCTCAATATCTACGCATCAACCCTTCACGGCCCCAGCCGCAACCCCGTTAATAATTCGCTTGGACATAAAAGAGAAGAATACCAAGATCGGAACGACCGATATCACAATTCCTACGTATTGAGCGCCAAAGTCGGACGAAAACTGCGATTTAACACTCGCAATCATGACTGGCAAGGTTTGCATGTCGGCATCGAACAAAATAATCATGGGAACTAAAAAGTCATTCCATTTTCCAATGAAAGCGAAGATCGCTAACGTGGCAAGTGCAGGGCTCATTAACGGTAAAATGATGCGATGGAAAAGCTGCATTTCACCATACCCGTCGATTCTTCCGGATTCGATAATTTCGGTTGGTACCGATGTGTCAGCGAACTGTTTGACTAGAAAAATACCAAATGCGTTATAGACTGACGTTAGCAAGAGCGGATAATACGTGTTCAACATATGGAAAACATCCATTAATTTATAAAATCCGATAATCCCCAATTGTCCAGGAATCATCATGGTCCCAAGTGTAATCATGAATAATACACCCTTGTAACGAAAGTTGTATTTCGAGAATCCATAGCCAGCTAACGCAGCAAAATACACATTAATGAGCGTCGCCGTTATGGTGATGAATAACGTATTTCCTAAACCACGCCAGATGTGAACGGTTTCAATCAGCCTATGATAGTTCACGAAGAACTGGTCCCCAGGCACGATGAGCAGCTTCCGGGCAATGTCTGAGTTATTGTGCGTGGAAGTAATGATCATACTGTAAAAAGGCAGCAAGCAAGTCAAAGCTATCGCAATTAACACCACATAGATGATGATTTTCAAAATAAACCAATCGATTTGAAACGCTTTCTTAATCAAGGGTCGTCACCTCCTATTCATTAAGCTTTGAAGCTTTCGCTGTAATCGCCGTCAGGATCATGACAACAACGAAAATACCATATGCGACTGTTGCTCCATAGCTGTAATCGAAATTTTTGAATGCGGTTTGATAGAGGTACATGACCATGGTTCGGGTCGTATTATTAGGACCATCTCCGAGCATCAGGGGTGCATCAAACAATTGCAGACCACCAATTACGGAGGTAATTAAGGTGAACAGAAAGACGGGACGCAGCATAGGGAGCGTAATATACAGCGTGCTTTTCCATTTATTCGCGCCGTCCATCTTCGCCGCTTCGTACACTTCTTCTGAAATAGATTGCAGTCCCGCGACAAACACGATCAAATTAAATCCAAAATATTGCCAGCAAATGACGCCCGATACAATCGTTCTCGACCACCATGGACTGCTGAACCAGTTCACTGGCTCGCTAACGATTCCTAAATCCATCAGCACTTTATTAACAGAACCAGTCTGCCAGTCGAACATTAAGCTGAACATGACGCCAAGCGTAATTGGTGTAATGATATGAGGAAAATAGTATACAGCCCGGAAAAAATGCTTGCCGCGAATAAACTTCTCATTCAAAATAATCGCAAGCACGAGGGCAATGATCAGTTGTGGAACAATGGACATGACCCAAATAATCAAGGTGCTTCCTATCGTTTGATAGAAGTAAGTATCATGTAAAAGACGTGAATAGTTGGCCAAGCCGACATAAACGGGATCCGTAAATCCATCCCACTTGGTAAAGCTTAAATAAAACGTATATAGAATCGGAATCAAACCAAAGATGCCAAACCCTATAAAAAATGGAGCAACAAATAGATATCCGTAATTCGACTTATTGATTTTTGAAATCATCGGTCTCAACTCATTTCTAAAGTTTGGTACAAGATTGACGAGTCACCAGTGTCGGTTTAAATAAATGAGACGTTCTCTCTACGGCTTCTCCCTCTATTTGGGCAAACAAGCCTTCCGCTGCCTTCATCCCTACCTGTTGCAGAGGCTGGCGAACCGTTGTCAATGGCGGGGACACCCAGCTCGACAAGGTGATATCGTCAAATCCGACGATCGACATTTGGTTAGGCACTTGAATCCCTTGCTCCTGTAAGGCGCGAAGCGCACCGATCGCTGTTTCATCACTAGAGGCAATGACTGCCGTATAGCCTTCTTCTTTAAGCAGTTCTTTCATGGCCTCGTATCCGCCTTGATTCGTCCAATCCGACGTGACGACCCACTCCGGCCGGAATTCCATTTGCAATTCCTCCATCTTCTGCTGCAAGCCTTTCAACCTGTACTTGATAGGACCCATATACGCTGGACCAGAAATATAGGCTACGTGACGATGTCCCAACTCATGTAGATAGGTAACCAGATCAGCAACCCCAGATGCGTTGTCGATATCAACAGAGAATAAGCCATCCATTTCCCCATGATCACCAATTAATGCAAGCGGATACGGAACATCCAGCATGCGCTCCAATTCAAGTAGATCCCGCTTCTGGAAGCTAAGAAGGATAATACCGTCAACCTGTCCCTCGAAAAGTAGATGGAGAAAGGACGCTTCTTGTTTGGCATTTGAAGTTCCACTATAGAATATACAGTTATAGCCTTTCTTATTGGCTACGGCTTCAATCCCTCTAATAATGCCCGAGTAGAAGATGTTCGAAATGTTATCAACTACAATACCGATCGTATTCGTCCGACTCATGACTAATCTTCGGGCATTTTCATTCCGATGGTAATTTAGGGTGATAATCGCCCTCTCTAAGGCTTCTTCTGTTGCTTTCTTTACCTTTTGACCATTTAAATAACGTGATACTGTACTTTTGGATGTGTTCGCTACTCTAGCGACGTCATGAATCGTTGGATTCATCGGCTGCCCCCCTCTATATTTGAGCAAAAGCGATTTAAATTTTTTGTTTTCGGGAACGTTCCCAATTTTAGGATTAAAAATTATTTTTTTGCTTGCTCGATAGGAATTCTCACTTTTTGAGAACGTTCCCATTTTGTATTCAAAAAAAACGAACCTGCGTATCAAGTTTTCCATGCTTATTTGGGATCGTTCCCACTTTCAATTATGGCGATTTCCACATTTACATGTTATCGCTTACACATGAAATTGTCAACACTTAATTTAACAAATAAACAAACCCTTAATGATGTTCAGATTCATATGTTTCAAGTGTATCCATTGTGGTATCTCCTAGGCCCCCTAAATAAACTGGAGTCCTCCCACCCAATAATTTAAACTAGGGACAAGGAGATGATTCAGTATGGGGAAAAGGCTGAAAGAAGAAGCACGGCTTAAAATTGTTAAGGAAGCGTTGGCTGGTATTAAGGTGGGGGTATTAGCCCGCATGTATGACATCCATCCTGAAACCATCCGTTTGTGGATCAGAGATCACCGTGACTCTATTCCTCCGGAAGAAATCCCAGTGGCTGACGAGCATCTGCAAGAATTGCAGCGTCTACAAGATGTAGAACAACGCTATGAAAAAGCCGTTAAAGTACTTGGCGAGAAAGAGCTAGAGCTTGAGATCCTGCGCGAATTGCTAAAAAAGAAAGACCCCGCTTATCCGAGAAATTCGAAGTAGCAGAACCATTTATTAAGCGGGGTGAACCAGTAGCGTTGGTTCTGCGTATCCTTGGCCTTTCAGAGTCCACCTATTACGATCGTAAGAAGAGAGCTACCACCCCGCTATCTGAATGTTCCAAAGAAAGCCGGAGAGGGCGCCCTGTGCCTGGATACTCACATACGTTTACGGGTGAACAAGTGTGTGACAAACAAATCAATGCGTGGCTGCTTGAGCTCATAGAGGGCGAAGAACATGTCTATGGCTACAAGCTTCTTGCACAATGTATTCGTGACCAACATAACGTGAGACTGGACAAAAAGAAATCGTATCGCTTATGCAAAGAGCTAGGCATTCTTCAAAAGCCACGCCAGCGCATACAGACGCATCCTCGTAGACTGGCAAAGAACCGAGTCGTAACAGGCTCCAACCAATTATGGCAAATGGATATCAAATACGGATACGTCATTGGACAGGAGCGCTTCTTTTATATGCTCAGCATCATTGATGTGTTTGACCGTGTCGTCGTTAAACAGTACAGAGGTCCGGTATGTGAGGCCAAGCATGCGGTCCAGACGCTTTGTTATGCGATGCAGAGCCGGCTAAACCCTGGCGAAGAGATGCCTGTAATCCGTACAGATAACGGCCCGCAATTCGTAAGCAAACTGTTTGGAGATATGTGTGAGTGCCTTGACGTCGTCCATGAACGCATTCCGCCAAGGACGCCGAATATGAATGCTTACATTGAGTCGTTTCACAGTCTACTTGAACGTCACTTGTTCGGCATAAGAGACTTCATGACCTTTGAAGAGGCTTATGATGCACTCGATCGTTACATGGACTTCTACAATAATCGCAGGATGCATGGTAGTTTAAACCGAAAACCTCCGAAGATGTTTTCAGCATGGGTCAAGACGCTGGATGACACTTCTGCCTTTCATAAAGCGATGTAATACCTTGAAAAAACGCGGTATTCTACGCATGAATCATTTTTGGTGGGCAAGACTCCGGTTTTAGGGGGCCTAGCCGGTATAAAACCGATATTCTTTCGTGCATAGGGAGGGGTGTGGGTTCCAGGTTCCTTTGTAAGGGACTTTTGCTGTTCGCCGGTGTATAAGGTGCTTTTGCGTATAGCCGCTGAGTCCCCTTAGGGCTTTACCAACGTTCGAGGGGAATGACTATTCAGAGGCCCACAATAACTGCGAAAGTGCAGGTATTTTTGCTAAAATCATTTGAATAGAGAAAAAGCCTGCTATTCTGCAGGAATTTTATCTTTTCCATCCCGAAATTAAAATAAGACCGTAAAAGCCTGCACTATTGCAGGAATGTACGAACAGGAGCAATTGGAAGAAAAAAAGAATGTACAATTGCAGGCTTACAACAACCACAATTGTTTCCTCTCATTAAGCTCGCTCAAACCCAAAACAAGCAAATCTGAACAAATAAGCGCGAAAATCGCGCTTATTCACGAGCGCCCGAGCAATAAGCGCGAAAATCGCGCTTACGGGAGAGCTTTGCGAGCCGAAAGAATCTGAGAAGCTGAAAATGCCGGAATAAGCAATTGGACGAATACTTCCATCCAAAAGGTAGCATTCTATAATAAAAGTGGGCGCCCTAGATGCCAATAAGGCTTCTTTCGGACCACCCACTATTCCTACCTATTACGATAACTCTCATTCATCTTCATTTAGGATCAATTCCTTTACAGGACAAACAATCACCTGCACGCCGCACTGGCGGATTTCATCAAGAATACTCGGTTCTACTAGGTCGCTAGTAACCAGAATATCAACATCTTGAAAGTTGGAAAAAGAGATCAGTCCCTGTCGCTCGAATTTGCTGTGATCGGCAACAATGACAATCTTTTGTCCTGCTGATATCATGGCCCGTTTTACTTCAGCTTCGTAGAGATCAGAGCTTGTAAACCCTTTACGCATGGATATACCTGAGGCGCCCAGAAAGGAGAAATCGGCATTATATTTTTGCAGCTCTAATTCCGCTTGGGGACCAACAAGACTCATCGATTTCTTAATTAGCTTGCCGCCAATAACGAAGACGGAAGCATCTTCATTATGACTGCTTTCCTCCGCTACATCCGTTCCGTTCGTAACCACCATTAGCTTCGGCACATTACGTAGATGACGAGCCACGCACCAAGTTGTTGAGCCAGCGTCTAATATGACGATTTGATTGCCTTCCACCAGCGAAGCGGCCATTTTCCCGATCGCATCTTTCTCCTCGTAAAATTGGAATCTCCGCTGCTCGACTGGAGGGATAATTTGTGAATTATTTTGCAATTCTTCTATCAAAATGGCGCCGCCGTAATTTTTTTGAATGATGCCTTCCTGCTCCAATTGGTTCAGATCGCGACGAATGGTTTCTTCCGAGACATTGAATTCCTTCACCAAATCCGCTACTTTAACACTGCGTTCTTGGAAGAGAATTTCTTTTATTTTGGTTCTGCGATGTATAGCAATCATAATTTGATCCCCCTCTAATCCTCGAATACTTTACACTATTAGTTTCCGAATCAGAAAGGGATTTCTGATTGGGGATTTCTCAATGTAGATATGCAAATTCTAATATCGCTTTTCTTAGAAGGGTTGTCAAGAGCGATCCTCGTAAAAGCCCTCAGTAGAAGAGAGGCTATTAAGTCCTATAAGTTATAAAATGTGCTGAACTTGACTGTTCCAAGCAGATATGTTCAGTTTCTTGTCTGCTTCAGGAATGGAGCTCCACCGGACGTTAATCGTCTTATTTTCGCCTGGAAGTAAGGAGAAATCATTATCCGTATAATAAACGTAGCCATCTACTGTTACCGGACGAGTATCCTCCAGATGGACAAGAAAGGCTGCCCGTGTGCCTGCATTAGTAAGTTGAAGTTGCCAGCATGCCCCGTCCTCCGAAATCGTTTTCTCCACCTGTATGCTGGTTTGGGGTAGTGCTAACATCGGCACCAAATTAGCTGTAGCGCTAAAAGGATAGCAATTACTGCTAATGACTTCCTTCGCGGCGTTTACCAAATTAATGCGGAAAAAGAACACATCCTCTTGCAGCTGCTTGAGGGACAGTTCAAACGCCCCGAGTCTGGTGGCAGCATTAGGCACCACTTTTCCTTGCCATTCGGCTTCCGAATAGACGTGTCCGCTTTCGCCAACTAAACACCATTGTGAGGTTAACTCTCCCCGTTCGATCCTATCTGACTGAGCAACCCATACATCCGCTTTAAAAGTTTCCTGACCTTCCCATGCAATCATTGCAAAGCTGGCCGAAACTTGTATAGGTTGATAGGCTCCAGCCATCGCGTAATAAACCGGCTTAGGGTTCGTAAAGTAATCAAGCGCTGAAGTGCAATAAGCATTCGGGAATGGCTCATTGAACTGCCACGGGAGTGTTCCGCTATTTTGCCACATCCGTCGAAGATTGGATTCTACCGCATACCTGAGTCCTTCTGCTTGCAGAAACTGACTTGCGCGTATCAGCTCCTCAGGACGATGAAGCTCATTTCCAAAGGAGAACTGAATCATAGGTTCATTAATCCACCATGAACCACGGTGAAAATAAACCGGATTATCCCGAGTTGCTGGCCATTGGTTAACATCCGAAATCGTATGGTTCAGCGTTTTTAAATGCGTCATACCCTCTACGCCGAACTCACTATGAAGCAGAGAGGTTCCTTTGTTATAGAGCTCGTACTGTTGTGACAATCCCTGAAACTCCCAAGGACCATGCACATCGTGCAGTCCAGTTGGATCCCGCTCGATGTTGTCCAGCGTATTCGAAAAGCATCGACCGGTAGGCGATGTAGGAAGCCAAAGTGCATCTGGATGAAGAGTTTCAACCACTTGTCTAAGGGCTCCCAAAACCGGTTCCGCATCGTCAAGCGGCCGATCGTCTCTATCCTGCAGCTCATTGCCTCCGCACCACAGAATGAGAGAAGGATGATTTCTCTTTCTCGGAATGATCTGTTCGGCTTCCTGCACCATCATCGCGATAAAATTCTCATCTTCACTCGGTTTGTTCGCAATCCCAGAGCTGGATTGGATGAATTCCTGCCAAACCATGATGCCGTAACGATTGCAAAGCTCATAGAAGGCATCCTTCTCAATCAGACCTCCACCCCATACTCGCAGCATATTAACTCCCGCTTGTTTCGCCAACGTTAACAGTCTTTCTAGTTTAGCCGGCTGCTCTCTACCATACATGACATCCATAGGCACCCAGTTCCAGCCTTTGATGTACGTTTTATGCCCATTGACCACTAGTACATACGGCCTTGCCGTTGGATCCGGTGTTTCATTCCGCTGACATTCAACTGATCGAATGCCAAAAGTTGTTTCTTTGACTGAACTGTGCTGATAGCCAGCTTGCCCCTCAGGCTCATTTAACCTTTCTATTACGTTAATTCGGACTTGATACAAATGGGCTTCTCCCGAACCGTTCGGCTGCCATAGACGAGGATCGTTAAGTTCTACAGTGGAGCTAAACTTATTTCCCCCCTCACATACCAAGTGGTCGGATACGACAGAACTTATATGCTCATCACCCGAAAAAATGCAGGTCTCCATGCGGACCTCCGCTTGTTTCTCAGAGGAAATCGTCGATTCTATCGTAAGGTTTGCTAGTCCAAAATCATTGGAAAGTGTTGATCTCACATAGACATCCTCGATACGTATCGGACCAGTGACATCCAAATACACATCGTCCCATATCCCTTGATGTATCATCCGCGGACAGAAATCCCACCAATATGTCATCCGGCTTTTGTGCTCGCGAACATAGCTCGTTTTGCTAACCTGCGGCTGTTCATCCGGCGCTTTTTCAATCACAACAGACAATAAATTCGACCCGCCATAATGAAGGATGGCCGTAACATCAAATACGGCTGCCGTAAACATGCCTTTGTGATGACCAATTTTAGCACCATTCAGGAAGAACTGAGCTTCAAAATCAACACCTTTAAAATGAAGCTGGACACGTTGACCAAACAATGAAGCATCAATGTCGAACGTTTTTTTATAAATCCACGCTCGTTCAGGCACCCATTCCGCCAAAAGACTATTACGCTCAAAGTAGGGGTCCGAAACCTCGCCATTTTGCCAAAGATCATAGAGGACTGTTCCTGGAACCGTCCCTTTCCTCCACCAACGACGATCCTTGGAGTCTGGTTTTTCTGCATTTCGCCATATCCAGTCCTCACCCAAAAAATCTTTGAAAAGCCAATCGCTTCCGTTTAAACTAATTTGCTTTACAGCCATCCCAGACACCGCCTTACCACTCAATTAAATCCGTCTCCATCACCGATAGACTCGGGTCGGCAGGAACACGGAAGGTTTTAATTTCACAAGGACCAAATGTAGCTGTAATTTCCCGATTAAAGTGAGGTAAACGAATGGTCGCTTCGGTCGTTTCTCTCGTTGTCTCGTAAGCGCGGATAATCAGATCGCTGCCTTCTTCGGCTTTTTTCACTACACTGACGATGATGTTGTCCTTATCTACTGTCAAATAGGAATCTTTCTGTGGAAGCTCTCCCTCATGATAAGTTTCGATAATCGTGATCGGACGCTGATTGAGCTCCAGTGCATGCTTGACCGTTCCAGCTTGCTCCCAGCTGCCTTGATGCGGCAGCAGTCTGTAATTAAACGTCTGAATGCCTTGATCGATGAAGGAATAGTTCCCCTGAGGCTCGGGAACCACAGGATCATGATGGGCATAAATTGGGCTGCGAATCACCGTCATCGCCAGCTCTTTATTCATTATGCTATAGCTGTATTTCGCATCGTTCATAAGGGAAACACCATAGGAAGTCCCTCCGTACTCACCGATGTCACGCAAAATACCGCCGTAATCTACCCAGCTTTGGCCTGGCTCCTCTTCACCATTATGCTCCCGTTCCTTAAAGCCGTATGGGATCTCATATGTCTGTTTCGTAAATACTAAATGAATTGGGAATACCAATTTTAACATCTTAAACTGCTCACGCCAGTCCACTGTCACTTTGACATCGATATAGTTCAATTGTTTATACATGGTGAAATCCTGCACGATCTTGGAGCTGCCATAAACACTTGTGACTCGGATGACTGATTTAACTGGGCCATGCTCGACGCGCTGAACGCTCGTCGCCATGAAATCGCCAACCTTATTGCTAAAATGAAGAACATTATGACTCCAAGTATCAGACTTATCTTCGATAACAACTGGTCTCGCCGCGGGTCCGCGGAACACTTCGTAATTTAATTTCTTATCCATTAGGCTGGAGATAAAGCCCGTCTTCGGATCGAATTCCAGGCGGAATCTATCATTTTCCAATGCATAGTCGTTCGCTTTGATAGATTGTAATGCCAATTTGGGTTCCAGCGAAGCTGTGAGCACCTTATACACCCGATACCCCATGGAGGGCAGCTGGGCAATAAAGCTAAGACGGTATCTGCCGCCAGCCGTTGCCTGAGATTGCACCAATTGGAAGTGAACCTGCTTGCCGTTCTCATCTACCAATATCGTCGTATCCTTGATGCCGCCAATTTCTAACTCGATATTAACAGTGCTTTCCCAAGAATGTGGATTAAACACAACGATTGGCTTCATGCCATCTTCCTGTTCAATACCGATTTTCCAGGAAATCGATTGAATTGCATAGTTCAAACCACGCTCGGCAATCGTCATCGCTTCTCCGTGCATGTTTCGAGCATCTTCATAAGCCGATTCAAGACTAGTTCCGGCAAGGATATCATGGAATTGGTTAAACAAAACATTTTTCCATGCACGATGAAAATCTGTTGGATAGGCTTGCCCTGTGATTAATTCAGCCAATGAAGACCATTTTTCTGCAGCAATGAGTTTATTCTCAGCTTGCCGATTCCAATGCTTAATGCCCGAATGAACGGCATAACAACCACTGGCATGATGCTGAAGATCGTCGTGGACGACTGGAATTGGCAGCTGCATAGCTTCCATATCGGCGAAAAATTCATTCGGCGCAGCCATCTCCATCGTCGGAAATTCAGGCTGCCCATTCATCCGCTTGATACTGTCGATGTTCTCTTTCGTCGGACCTCCCCCATGGTTACCAACCCCGTAGAAGACCATTAAGTTGCCAAATGGATCCTTCAGCTCTTCCATACAACGGCGAACATGCTTCTCAAGGTCCTTGCCCCATGTGCAGTACTCAAAGGGAATCCGGTAAGTAAGCACACGGCTGCCATCATCCGATTCCCAGTGAAATAGACGGCCCGGCAAGCCTTTCTCATTCGGCATAGGACGCATAAAAATATAATAAGGCATCCCGCTTTTGAGCAAAATTTGCGGCAGCATGCCGTGATGTCCAAAGCTATCAACGTTATAACCCACTTTCGCGGTTACGCCTAATTTCTCCTTGAAATAACGTTGGCCATATAAGCCTTGGCGGACGAACGATTCCCCACCGGGAATGTTGCAATCCGGCTGCACCCACCAGCCGCCAACGATTTGCCAGCGCCCTTCTCTTACGCGTTCCTTAATTTCTTCAAACATTTTTTTGTCGTTATTTTCGACCCATTCATAGTTTGCAGCAGAGCTCGAGGTGAAAATAAAATCATCATATTCCTTCATTCGATCGAGAGCCGATCGGAAGGTTGCTTTCGTTTCCTGAAAGCCTTCCTGCCACTGCCAAAGCCAAACTGGATCCAGATGGGCATTCCCGATCATGTAAAGTTTCTTCTGCTTCATAATTTCCCCTACCTTAACTGATTTTGGCGTGAACTTAATATTGGAAAGTCTCGTACAAAGGCTTGAACCATGGGTTAAAATAAACACCCAGCTGCTTCCGTGCCTCGGCTACTTTCGTTTTGGCATCGTAAACCAACGTCGGAGGCAAATGACCGAAGGTCATCAAGTCAAAATCATAGGTCAACAGCTTATCCAGCGAGTGTCCCCATGCGTCTATATTGGAACCGATTCGGGGATGGTAGCCACCCCACAAGGTATCCCCGGCAACTAAAATTTTATGAATGCCATCCGTTAGGAGAAGGGAAACACTTCCAGGTGAATGACCGGGCGTATGAATGATTTCTAAGTTGAACCTGCCTACTTGCAGCGTTTCCCCATCCATCAGCTTCCGATGAACCTGCAAAGCAGGAAAAGGCTTATTGTAAATAAACGCTGCTGTTCGTTCGGGATCGCCTTGCTCCACCTGCTCCAGATCTGCCTCATGAATCCACAACTCAGCGCTGCTTTCCTGTGCCAGCTGTGCAAAGCCAGATACATGATCCCAATGACCATGAGTAGCTATTACTTTTGTAATCTCTTGCGGCTGCACCCCAAGTTCTCCTAAGTTGCGCTTTAACGCCGGATATCCATCTGCGCCTCCACAGTCAATTAGCAGAGGTTCTTTGCCAGTAATCAAATAAGCACTCGCATCCCACGGATGAGTCAACTTGTCGCCAGAAACAACATAGAAATCTTCTGCGAGTTTAACAGCTTTAGTCATTTGAGGTTCCACCTTTATTAAAAATAACCAGAGACTTGGCCTCAGGTGTCAATTGTTCAACTTCATGCGCAAAAAAGGCAAAATAACGCATCCATGTTCCCCTTACGTTCGAAAAAACAGTTACTTCACTAATTAACGAATCCTCGTTCCCTTTGATCATGTCCGAGCCCTCTGTCGTTCCATTTCCCCTCGTTCGATCCAATATATGGAAGCTTCACACCATTTCAATCCGCACCGTAGATAATCCCCATGGTTGAATCGGGATTCGAATGGAACCGTCGGATTCAATCGGCAGCTCACTGCGTTCATTCTCGAGCAGGTCTGTGAGCCAAGCTGCCGCAATCCGTTTCCCAGGAATGAACAGAGTTGGCGATTGCACACATCCTGCAATTTCCTGCAGTCTTACAATAAAACCGTTAGCGCGTCTAGCCTTTTTCCAAGTGGTAATAACCGCTTGATCAGTGCTCAGCTCTGCCAATGTGCCACCAGACTCCCTTGAATAGGGCTCCGCCACTTCACGGAAATCCTGAAAGCTCATCCGCTGCGCGTACATGCTTTGTCTCGTTTGCCATCCCTTGCGGTAGGCCTGATCCAAAGGCTGCGTCTTACCGCTGGATAAGACATAGCGGAAGCGGATCGTTCCACCCTGTGAGCCTTTATAATTGGTATGCCAGTAATTATTTAAGACATAGGAGAGTACGGTTCCTCCGCTCAACTTCATCTCCTTAGGCCACTTCCCTTGCACAATATTCCCTACACAGAACAATGGAATATCTGGAGAAGCGATGTGAACGGCGGCATATTCCTTCTGGACAATGATGCCTGTTTGCAAAGGAATCCATTCTTTACAGCCCCCGGGAAGCTGGTCCTTATCCCAATCTACCCAACCAAGCTGAGAATCCGAAAGGACCTGCGCATCCGGCAAATTGCACGGAAATGCAATATAGACGGCTTCCTTATTCAGCCTCTCTTCCTTCGTATAGCTGTAGCTCACTTCCACTTGCTTGGCGCGATCATGCAGCGTCCATTCCATCTCCAGTTCACCGTAAGGCACTGTGCCTCGCAGCTTGACGGATTGCTCATACGAATATGTGTCCGATGTCATTTCGATGAATGTAAAATTACTCAACACCTGCGGATTACCATCCGGCAAGTCGGCCTGATTGCTCATCAGCCTTGTGCCTTCCCCGCCCTCCGCATACAATAATTGACCAAACCCCCAAGGACTGGACGCATCAGCAAGCTCCTGATCAAGTGTCTTATCGACCCAGCTCGATACACACCCGCGATTCAAATCGATCGTTATCCGATAAGTATCATTTTCCATCGTATACATACTGAGCGTTGATGCCACTTGGTTTGCAGGGTCTGCAGGCTTATCAATAACGCTACCAGTTTCCCTAACCTGCAAAAGAAACCGCTGATAGCTGAGCCCCGGTAGATCATCAACCCACAACTCGACAATTGCTTGCGAGGCAAGAACTTTGATGTAACGCATCGGGAGCTCTGCTAGCGTCACCGGATGCAAGACGATTTCCTGCGGAGCGATTTCGACCTGCACCTTCCCGCTGAAGGACCAGCTGTGCGGATTATACACGACAACCTCTCGTCCGTTGTTGTTCCAATTCAAACTGTGCCTCGTTGCCGAAGTATGAAGTAATCGATTCGCCCATTGATAGGCGCTATCGGCCATATGCTGTTTAACAGCCCATTGATCCTGTTGCAGCAGCGCTTCCGGCTCCGTTGCGCTTAAGAAGGCGCCCCAGGTATGTTCGACATATAGCAGCAGCTCCCGCCATGCCTTATCATATTGCTTAAGCGGATATGACCATCCCTCATTGTGAATAACAGCGAGTGCTTCCAGCCTTTCAGCAGAGGGCAGCATCGCTTGCGCTTTCCTTGTTTGGATAGTGGGCGCAATCGATGATCCAGCACCATCCTCCCAATAAGCGCCTCCGTCTCCTTTGACGGTATGCAGCTTAGAACCGTACCCATTTTCCACATATTCGAAAAAGTCACTGACATCCGATGCAATTAATTTCGGAAAAGCGTAAACTCGATTCCACTCCTTAACAAAGTCAACCGGCTGTGGATCTAAATCTGTATTGTCGGCTTCCTGCCCGTATAATAGAACAGCATCAGGCGCATAATCTTCTCTTTCATATTCTTGCAACCACATATCAAGGCCACGTTCAGCGGATGTCACCATTGGCGGACTGCCGCATACTTTGCGCAGCTCGCAGTACATTTTGGCTAGCCAGCAAAGAACCCGGCCTCCCTGGGGGCCTTCCCAATAAAAGGGGGATAGCTTGTGCAGCCCGCCATTCAAACGAAACGGCCCGCGATCCTGATTATTCGCATGAATCAAATACTTGATCCCGCTGCCTTCCATGATCGCAGGAAGGGAGCTCGTTAACGAAGCTACATCCACAACGGCGTTAACTTTCGGTCTCATCCCTGCCGGCTGAAGTAAATCATTTACAAATTCATGATTGCGAATTAAATCCTCAAGCCCTGCAATTTGCGTCAACAAATCGGCATAATTGCCTGCTAGGCTAATTTTCCCTGCTTGTAAGGCCTTAACTAGCTGCTTGTTTCTTCGGTCATCCCGAGTGGCTGCGTACGTTTCCAGCACCCAGCCTGCATCCAAATGATAAGTAAAGGCTGGTTCTGAGGATTCAGCTTCTTTCTCAATGAGATCCAAAGCGGTGTCCACATTGCGGCAAAGCCGCTCGGCTACCTCCCATTGTCGGTGGGTGTAGCCAATGTCCGTATGCGCGTGAGGTGTTATGTACACCTTCCACTTCCTTCTTCGAGTAAAACTGCCTTCCCATTTTACGGGCTTCCCATCCATCTCGCCTTCTAAGAGGTACGTAACCGGACCTTCCCCGTCAAAACATTCAAACGTGAATTGAACGTGACCCAAAGCAACGGCGGACATTCCGAATCCATACTCTTTCCTACCGTTCGATCCACTTATTTGCAAAGTGAAGTCACCATTGGTCAGGCTGGCGGCAAGTTCCAGATATAAGTAGCAAACATTCACGAGCTCCTCTGAAGCTGACCGCTTATAAAGCACTGTAGATTGAACCTCTACGTGATTCAACACGGCATCTTTCCTTCTCTCAACTGGTGAAAAAGCAAGCTTTTGATAAAGTAACCCTGCTCCATTCGCCATGCGGTCCAAGCGTTTAATCGCCTCGATCCGCTCGATAACCATCGTCTCCCCGCCATCATGACAGGTTAGCTCGATGGTGTTCTTCCCACGTAGGAGCAAATGACCAGGTACGATAACCTCTGCCCTGCCGTCGGCATAAATCGTCGTATGAAGACCGGACTGTAAGGCAATTTCTCCGGATTGAGACGGGGCAGGACGAACATAGGCAAAGCCGGAAATGCCATTCACCTTGATTTCTAGATAGGAAACTCTTGGCGCAATCACTAAATAGTCAATGGCTAGAACATAGTCCTCGGCAAGCTGTTCCTCCATATTAAAATGAATCGTATACGGATGCAGCTTGTATCCACTATCGGGGTCTGCTTCACTGGGATGAAACATCGGCCATTTCGTGCCCCGTTCTGCACTACATTTGGCGTCAGCATCCCATACAATATCCCCGAGTCGATTAGGATCTTTATAATTATCAAAAAGATCTTCTGCACCGCTTTCCGTCGATCCGATGCTCCAAATCACCTTTTTATCCATATAAGCTCCCATCCTCAGCCATTTATCACTTAATCACTTAAACAAAATGATCTGCCTTCGCTTTGCTTCCTAAGAAATGAATCATTTTATCGATGACCGTGCTTTCAACAGCGGCTCTCCCCTTTTCCAAAAGAGAAGACTCCAATGCTTTGCATTCTTCATTCGTCAGTCTCTCTTCCCGTCCCAATGCCCCTAGGAAAGATAGCTCCAAATCCGTTGCGATATTCACTTTACTCACACCGCCGCTTGGAAGGCGAATGGCTCCTTCCATCATTTCGGCAGGTACACCGGAACCGCCATGCAGTACAAGATGTACGGGCGTAAGGGAACGGATCTCTTGCAATCGAGCGACGTCGATCTTAGGCTGTCTGACCATATATACGCCATGGGCTGTCCCGCAGGAAACCGCCAATGCATCAATATTCGTTTCATTCACGAAACGTTTCGCTTCCTGAGGATCGGTATACAGCTCCTCGTCTTTATCCGTTTCCACGAAATCTGTCGTTCCGATCATACCGAGCTCCGCTTCAACGGAAACACCTTTCGCATGGGCATAATCAGCGACCTCTTTGGAAGTGCTAATATTGTCCTCTAAATTTTTCTCAGAGGCGTCAATCATGACCGAGGTGAAGCCGGCGTCAATCGCAAGAGCGATAGTCTCCAATTCCTTGGTATGATCCAGATGCAGGACTAGGGGCACGGTTATTCCTTCCGACACCACTTTCTCATAAAATTCATCGGCAAATTCCTTTGGTGTAATCCCATATCGGATTAGTTCTTTATGAGATATCTGAACGATGGCCGGAGATTTCATCTTCTCGGCAGCCCTCAAAACGGGCGTAATCATCGGTGTATAGCGAGGGGAAAACGAGCCAATTGCAAATCCGTATTTTTCGGCTACCTCTAGGGCTTGTTTGAGCGTAATAACGTTTTTGGGTCTTAATTCAGTGTTCATGGTGATCTCTCCTTTTTTATCTATTTGGTGTTTGCTGATTGAAAGCTGATTTCGAGCGTAATGATTTCGGCACCTTTCGCATGAATCGTGAATGCTCCATCGGCATCCATGTTGAGATCATTCGTATCCATCGGCTGTTCATTTAATTTCACGCAGCATACCCGATCAGGCTTTATCTTCATTTTCACTTTTGCCGAGGTTGCTTTTTTAGCTGCATTCCAGAAGCGCAATATAAGGCTATCTGACTTCTCCGCTTTTTTGCAGGCGCTGAGCATGAGTGTATGATCTCCCTCAACCTCCAGCCAACCATCTTGCTTTGCCAAAACACCCTCATGTTTCCCCGTTACCGATCCATAACTAGCTGTTAAATATTCATGAACCCTCGGAGATATATGGGATTCCTGCCAATCTCCTTGATGGACCATGATTGCATACTCCGCTTCATTGAACCCAAGACTTTGCGCATCGGGTACAGGTGTTTCAGGACCAGCGCCGCCGATCCTAACTAGCGTATCCTCTCGGGACAACCAGCCTACAGCCCTTAATAAAGTGATAGCCAGCGTACCCTGCTCATCGGCCAGCATGTCATACTCAGTCAACCCTTTATTGGCTATGGTCATCCCTTTATCTCTGCTATTTACGCTGACAAAACCTTGCTGAGGCTTTTGCTGTACATACGTTTCCGGCCAACCATTGCCGTAATCCAAGGCAGCAGCCTCTCTTGCGACAACATCGAAATGCCCTTCAGCATGTGAAACCTTGAACCTCTCACCAAGCGGAAACAACACTCGTAATCGATGGTCTTCCGCTTGATTGTTCCAAACCGTGCGCACATCGACTCTTGCGGATCCTGCTGTAAGCGTCACAAAATTCGTAATCCGATAATCTGTGTAGGCAGCTTCTCTACTTAATCGATCACCGCTAAGCTGCTTCGGCAAAGACCAATCGATGTCCACTCGAAGTGTACCTCTTGCATAACCAACTTCATCTGAGGAAACGTGCACGCTAACAGGAGTTTGTGACGTACGCAGCACACGATCCATCAAAGGAGCTGCATAGTTATAGGTATCTCCGGCATCCCCTCCGCTTTCAAAGGCGCCTAAACCTTCATAAATAAGGCCGCTTTGTTTGTCAGTAATGTGCAGTGTGCCGTTATGCTGATTAACTTCAACACGCAGATAAGCATTTTCCAAGATATTGAGTCCGATCTGCAAATCCGTTACGGCTTCGCTGCCCTTCAACTTGGCAGATGGCAGCAGGGTATTGAAATACACCTGTTTGGGGTCGCTAGCTGTTTCCCTTTTACGCAAAGAATAGGTCTTATAGCCAAAACCGGGCAGATCTACAGCTGAAAAGCTTATTTCCGTATAAAAATGTTTATCCGTCATAGGCTTCATGCCGCTGATTTCCTTCACCTGAAAAGGAACCTCGTTTCCTTCCGAATCCTCCATCCTATAAGTTCTTGGATGAATCATTAACTTGCGATCCATCCAGACAGCAGCCGTGTCGTCACGCGTCCAGCTCAGTGAATTATGAATAACAATCGCCAAATCTCCATCTTCCAAATCGCTAGTATCAATTTGATTGTTGATGTGTTGGATACTTTTCTCCGTCAAAATGTCCGCGATTTGCTTGGATTGCGCGAACCTAGGCAGCATCTCCCGATGTACTTCGTCAATGCTGCAGCCACAAATACTGTCGTGCGGGTGATTCTGAACAAGAAGTTCCCATGCGGTCCACAGCAGGGTTGATTCATACTTGCGACCACTTAGCCAGGCAAGCGCTGAGAAAGGTTCTGCATAGCGTTCTAAAGCCAACTGTCCGATGAAATTATGTCGTTTCAAATATAGGCGTGCGGACAATACACCGGGCAATACATGAGGTAAATCTGCGCCAAAGTGACGAAGCTCGCCATGTATGACTTGTAATGAAGGATTCTGACTGCGAACGGCTTCGATGAAATCCTTCGTTGTCCCCCAATGCAGCTCCGCAATTTCTTTCAAATCTTCGCCCACCTGCTTCAATAATCGCGGCAATCGCGCATCAATAAGCCTGTGATCACCGCCATAGGGCATTAATAAGCAATCCGTTGTTGCCCGTGGTGCCCAGCGTTCCAAGGATTTACGAACTCTGCCGTAAGTTTCGTCATAAGTCTTGTTCGGATTGTCAAAGTGGAGAAAATCCACCATATAATAGCCATCTGGGAACCAGTATGTGAACACTTGCGTGCCATCTGGAGCTTCCCACAGAAATTCTTGTTTAAAGTCGGGTGAACTTCCGCCTAGTCCTCTCCAAACCATCGCATTGTCAATCCCGAAGCCTTGAAGAATCTGCGGCATCTGCGAGATATGACCAAATGTATCCGGAATATAACCGACATCCAAGTTCGTATAGCCGAGCTTCTCAGACATACGAGCACCTAGCATCAAATTACGCACATGCGCCTCACCGCTCACGAGAAACTCATCCGGCAGGATATACCATGGACCGCATTGAATACGGTTTTCATGGATATATCGCAGAAGACGCTCTTGATTTTCCGCCCGAATCTCCAAATAATCCTTCAGAACGATCGTTTGACCATCGAGCAAAAAGCACCGGAACTCCGGATCGTTATCCAACGTATCCAGCAGTTCATCGATAAGCTCTACCAAGCGGAAGCGGAAATCCTGCATCGTCGCCCACCACTCCCGATCCCAATGGGTATGATGGTACATAAAAACACGATATTTGCGTTCCAAGTTATTGTCCTCCTTACCCTTTCGTACCGGCACTGATGTTCATACCCTCGATAAAGTATCTTTGGAAAATGAAGAATATTGCGATGACCGGAATCATCACCATAACCGAACCCGCCATCAGTAAGTGCCATTGGCTGACGCCGGAGCTGACCTTGAAAGCCTGCAAACCAAGCTGCAGCGTGTACTTTGATTCATCATTTACATAGAGCAGCGGTCCAAGGAAATCGTTCCATGCCCCTGTAAAAGTACCGATTGCCACCGTAGCCAGTGCAGGTTTAGCAAGCGGAAGCATAATTGAACGCCAAATATACAAGTGGTTTGCGCCGTCAATTTTCGCTGCTTCAACTAAATCATTGGGAATTCCCAAATAGAATTGACGTATGAGAAAGATGTGGAAGGCACTTCCGAAGAAACCCGGAATGATTAAGGGCAAGTAAGTCCCTACCCAATGCAATTTTGAAAACAAAATGTATTGTGGAATGAGTGTTACGAATCCCGGAATAATCATCGTCCCAAGAATGATGGAGAACAGAAGCCCTTTCCCGGGAAAGCGGATTTTAGCAAAGCCATAGGCGATGAATGAATTTGAAATTACATGCGCAAACACGGCTGTTGAAGCGATTAGCAGCGAATTGGCCGAATATCTTGCAAAATTCCCTGCTTCCCAAGCCTCTTTGTAGTTGGCCCAAACGAATTTTTTAGGAAACCAAGTCGGCGGATAGGTCACAACTTCTGTTAATGATTTCAAGGATGTTTGAATCATCCACCAGAACGGCATGAGAAAAGACAAACTGCCGGCAATGAGAATAAGAGTTACGACCCATTTGGAGATCCTTTGCTTAGTCTTGCGGCTTTGATGGTATGATTTCTTATTTACAGCTGCAGCGACGGTCATCGCGAATCTCCTCCTTCGTAGTGAACCCAGTACTTCGACATCACCATATTAATGATAGTAACGATAATAGCGATGATGAAAAGGAACCAGGCCATTGCCATGGCGTATCCCATATCAAATATTTTAAAAGCTTTCAAGAACATATGAAGATTGAAAAATAAAAGGGAGTTCGCCGGAGATCCCGGAGCGCCAGGGTCATCAGCCATAACATAACCCTCCTGGAAAATTTGGAAGCCGCCAATTAAGCTTGTGACGACATCAAAAAAAATAACAGGCGTAATCATGGGTACAGTGATATGCCAAAGCTTACGAATGCTGGATGCCCCATCAATCTCGGCTGCTTCATACAAATGATCGGATACACCTTGCAACGCCGCTAAAAACAGCAGCATTCCTCCCCCGACTGCCCACATTTTCATCATGACAATTGCATTCTTCGTCCAAGCTGGATCCGTCAGCCAAGCCGGTCCTTCAATCCCAATCCAGCCTAACACTGTATTAATGAGACCTGAATCTGGGTTAAGAAGCATCATCCAAAGCATATAAACAGCTACACCGGACAAGACAGTTGGTAGGTAGTAAATCGTCCGAAACCATCGCATGCCGGGAATTTTCACATTCAGTAAAACGGCAAGAATCACAGAGCCCATCGTGGTTAATGGAACGGCAAGAGCAACATAGTAAAGGGTATTTCTGAGTGATTTCCAGAACAAGGGATCGTCCGTAAACATGCGTTTATAGTTGTCGAAACCAATAAAGTCCATACGGGAAGTGATGTCATAGTTCGTAAAGCTAGCGTATAAAGAGAACAAAAGAGGGCCGGCTGTAAATATCAGAAAACCAATAAACCACGGAGCAACGAAACCATAGCCTTCTAGTGCCTCTTTCTTGTCCAAAGACCACTTTCTTTTCTTTGTCGGATGGATAACCTTATTCACTTGGGGATTCACATGTGTTCCTCCTTAACTATTTCTTTCGAAGACTGACCTTTAATGCTTCTGCTTATGAAAAAAGGATGGAGCAGTAATACACTACGACTCCACCCTTATGATCTAAAGCTTACTTTGTATTTTGCTTAACTAAGTCTTCAACCGCTTTCTGAGCTTTATCCAAGGCATCTTTCGGGCTTTGCTTCCCTAGAATCGCCTCATCAATTTGTGGATTCATCAAGTTAGCAAAATCAGGTGCTGTTACAGGTACTGGCGCAAGAACCGTATTTTTCAAGTTATCAACCGTAAATTTGTAAACTGGATCCTTGATCAGCTCCGGATCATTAGATGCTTTAATATTGGATACGTTATCGAAGTTGAATTGAGCCCAATATTTCTGTGCATCAACATCCGTCATATACTTCATGAACTCCCAGCTTTCATCTGGATGTTTAGCTCCAAACGGAATTTCAATGGTAAAGCCTCCACCGACGCTCCAGTTTCCGCTGCCTGCTTTGTATTCAGGCACTGCTGCAATACCAAAGTCTTCTTTCTTAGCAGCAAAGTCACGGATTTGAGTCCAGAATGTGCCCGCATCAATTTTCATAGCTAATTTCCCAGCGATAAGCGGGTCATTTGTCTTGCTGCCGAAGCTAGCCTTGAAGGCGTCAACTTCCTTTTTACCTAAACGGGCATCCCAGCTGTTATACCATTCGAGTGCAGCAACACGGTTTGGTGAATTGATATAAATACCTTTGTCGTCCAGCCAAGGTCTTCCGCCATCAGCATTGTTCAGGAAAACATCTTGACCTCCTGCCAAGCGGGGGTGGAAGCCTAAGCGCTCAATTTTACCGTTGTTGATTTTATCGATTTTTTTGGAATACTCCTCCAACTCAGCCCATGTTTTTGGCGGTTTCTCTGGATCGAGTCCTGCTTCTTTAAAAACAGCTTTGTTGTAGAATAATACGCGAGTGTCCGTTACAAATGGTAAAGCATAAATTTCGTTTTTGTATTGCATCGCATTTAATAAGTGCGGGAAGAAACGATCTTTAATGTTATCCTTCGCTAAGTACGGAGCAAGGTTCGTTACTTGCTTCTTGCTTGCACGCTGGGCAACCTGACTAATATCGTGAATGATGACATCGGGCGGATTACCTGCAGCAATGGCTGCCAGTTCCTTCGTCCAACCATCTCCATAAGGCAAAAACGTATGTTTCACGGTAATACGGTCCTGAGAAGCATTAAAATCACTAATAATTTTCTCAATAATAGGACGACGTGTTGTAGAACCCCAATGAGTCCAGAAATCCAGTGTAACTTTCCCCTTCGGTTTCTCTACCGCGGTACTTGCAGCTGGACTTGCACCAGTTCCGGCACTTGGACTTGGACTTGGACTAGCCGTTTTATCCGTGCTGCATGCAGTCAACACTAATCCGGTGCTGAGCGCTGTGCTGAGTAGAACCAACATGGATTTATTTGCTCTCTTCATACGGTTTCATTCCCCCTAATAAAATGGTTAGACAACCAATGCCACATTGTATATATCGACAATCCCACAATATAAAGCGCTTGCAATGTGGCTTTTTGAAGCCTATACATTCATAATACCAACAAAAACTGCATTGTCAACCATTTTACAAGCGCTTACAAGTGAAATTTTGTGTTTTGTCCCCAATAACCCTCGAGAAGCCACATTTTTGCCTACTAACTCCTATGAATGAGAACTCGGCTAAATTGTTGCACAAAATACAACATCTACAACCTTAGTGAGAAAAAACCAGCTAAATTGTTGTAGTTCCAACAACTTGCCTCATAAATGATGAGTAAGCATAGAGAATAAACGCCTTATATCCCCTTATTCCTCGAAATAGTTAACCAAGAAATGGATACAGAGTTTTCTCACTGCTCACCTAGAGAAGCTACATGTGCTACTATCAAAATCAAAATAAAATTCAAAACCGCAACCAAACCATAACCACAAAATACACACTCACACATTCACACTCTCAATCAACACAATCCACAAAGCAAACTAAGCTAAAAAGGGGCAAGCTCACTTGCCCCCAAACCCTATAAAACCAAAAAAACTCCCGCATCCATTGGATGGGGAGATTTCATATTTCCGATTCGCTAGCTCGTCTAACTGTAAATCCTACCACCGATCATCGTCCATATAACTTGGAATTGGTCATCCATCAAGACCATGTCCGCATCGGCGCCGATGGCGATCCTGCCCTTCTGTGGTAGACCCAATAGATCCGCAGGTGTACGTGACGCCATAGTAACGGCATCCTCTAGGGAGATGCCCAGCTCTACTGTATTTCTCAACGCCTCGTTCATCGTCACCGTACTGGAAGCGAGTGTTCCGTCCTGCAATTGTGCGACTCCTCCAGCGACTTTCACTGCGTGGCCGCCGAATTGGTAGTCCCCGTCGCCCAGTCCCATCGCATGGAGCGCGTCCGTGATAAGGACCATCCCTTCCGCTCCCTTGATCTTATGCATCAGCCGTATAATTGCGGGGTGTAGGTGTACATGGTCCACAATCGCTTGCAAGCTAACATGCGGCTGCTCGAAAGCAGCGACAACCAAACCCGGGTCACGGTGGTGAATCGGACGCATGCCGTTGAAGCAATGTGTAATATGGCTTGCCCCCAAACGAAAAGCCTCAGTGGCTTCGTCATAGGTAGCGTCAGAATGAGCAATCGCCACGATAATTCCGCGTTCTTGCAGATAAGAAACCATCTCCATCCCACCAGGGAGCTCGGGAGCGATGGTGACCATTTTCAATAAAGAGCCAGCTTGCTCCACGATCTGCTCCATTTCCGTGATATCCGGATGTCTAAGAAAGGCTTCATTTTGCATCCCTTTTCGTTTCACATTTAAATAAGGACCCTCTGTATGAATCCCAACAATCGATGCGCCTCGCTCCTTACCTGCCACTTTCTTGACATTATCAATCATTCGCTGTAAATCTTCCATTTTGGAGCTTACCGACGTAGCCAAGAATGAGGTACACCCCGTAGCAGCGCATGTCTCTGATACAACTTCGATACTCCGAACGGTGCCATCCATCATGTCATAACCTTTCGCTCCGTGAATATGGACGTCAATCATGCCAGGTATAAGCAGCTTACCCTCCCCATCAAGAATTTCAAGCCCCTCCGAGTGAACGAGGGCACCTTCTACAATCGTAGTAATCCGTCCATTTTCTACACATACCGAACCTTGTTCTATGATTCCTTTCTCAGCTACAACACGGACATTCGTAATCCATTTCGAAGTTTTCACGTTGAATCCTCCCGTCTTAAAAATGTTTATTTGTGGATGGACGACTTTCATCCATAATGACAGTCACGATAGGAAGATAGTATCTCAGATTTGGGAGGAAAGTCTAGCATATTATGGAATGTATGGAAGGTTAAAAATAGAAACAATCCCGCGAAAAATCAAGAATATAGTCGAAATAGGAAATATATGGGTCAAACTGTGCAGGACTAAAAGCACTTACTAGAATAGTCAAACTATTATTTAATTTTAATATACCATTGGTTAAATTAATAGATTGGTTTCATACTCTAATTTGCGGGAGGTTTCATTTTGAAAAAAAGCACCTTGAAAATGACTAGATTTTTACTAGCAACGAGTTTAACAGCAGGACTTTTCACAACATCATCTGCCTTCGCAGCAGAATCCAACTACTCAGAGGCACTTGAAGCACCGCCGGTAGATTTTAATATTGTAGACGATGAACGTTTGGCAAAAGGGTTAATGGACAGAGGGCTGTTAAGCAAAAGTGCTACGCCTGAACAAATAGCCAAAGCCGTCAAATCATACGTATCCACTAAAAACAATAAAAGTGTTAAATCAAAAGAAGACACGCAACATGATGAAATAGACAAAAAGTCTAAGGATTTTATAGCAAAGCAGAAAACCAAGCTGTTATCCCAACTGAACAAAGGCCAGGAAAATTTTAAAAAAGGAAATCCAAATGGCCTTCCCGTTCCATCAGCCAAACAAGATTCATACAACGGCCCTGTTCGTGAAGATAAAGTACTCGTTCTTTTGACTGAATTCTCGGATTTTAAACATAACAATGTCAAACAAGAACCTGGTTATATGTTTGCAAACGATTTCAATCGAGATCATTATCAGAAGCTGATGTTTGGAAATACGGATTTCACCTTATTCGATGGCTCCAAAATCCAAACCTTTAAACAGTATTATGAAGAGCAATCCGGTGGCAGTTATACCGTAAACGGATACGTATCCGATTGGTTAACCGTTCCTGGACAAGCTGCTCAATACGGAGATGATAACCCGGCTGGCGGTCATGATAACTTAAGCCCTAAGGGGCCTCGTGATCTAGTGAAAGATGCTCTGAATGCGGCAGCAGCATCCGGCATTAATCTGGCTGATTATGACAAATTTGACCAATACGATATAGATGGGGATGGCAACCAAAACGAACCCGACGGGATCATTGACCACCTGATGATTATTCATGCAGGAACAGGGCAAGAAGCTGGCGGCGGACAATTAGGCGATAATGCCATTTGGTCTCACCGCTGGACTTTAAATGGTGTGTATCCGATTGCAGGCACGACTGCTGGGGTCGACTATTGGGGTGGCCGTATGGCTGCTTATGACTATACCATTCAGCCTGAAGATGGTGCCGTTGGTGTTTTTGCTCACGAATTCGGTCATGACTTAGGTCTGCCAGATGAATACGATACCCAATATACCGGACAAGGTGAGCCCGTTGCTTCTTGGTCCATCATGAGCGGCGGTAGTTGGAACGGTAAAATTGCCGGTACAACACCTAGCTCCTTTTCACCTCAAAATAAAGAGTTTTTCCAGAAAACAATGGGCGGCAACTGGGCAAATGTAAGTGAAATAGATTCAACCGACATAACGAATTTAGGTTCGGCTGCCATCATTGATCAAAGTGTAACGAAGTCGAAAAACCCAGGTATTGTTAAAGTCAATTTACCGGATAAAGCCGTTCCAGGTATTCAACCCGCATTCGGTGCACACTATTATTACAGTACAAAAGGGGATAACCTTCATACCACACTCTCAACGCCTGAGTTTGATTTAACCCAAGCACAAACGGCTACATTTGACTTTAAAACCTTATATGATGTCGAGTTTGAGTATGACTACTTAACAGTTACAGCATCAACCTATAATGAACAAGTTACTCTCGATATCATTGGTGACAATGATACGAACGGCGACGCACGCGCGGAAACAACGAATGGAGCCTGGGTAGACAAGTCCTATGATTTAAGCCATTTTGCCGGCAAAAAGGTTACCCTCCACTTTGACTACGTCACGGATGGTGGACTTGCATTGAATGGTTTTGCCATGGATAATGCGAAATTAACCGTCAATGGTCAAGTCGTATTCTCAGACGATGCCGAAGGTGCTCCTAAATTTAACTTGGACGGCTTTGTTGTATCGAACGGTTTGGAATATAAGAAGCACTATTACTATCTGGAATGGAGAAACTACGCTGGAGCCGATAAAGCTCTTGCCTACAGCCGTGGTGTCAAATATAATACCGGACTTGTCGTTTGGTATGCAGATGACAGTTATCTAGACAACTGGGTCGGTATCCATCCAGGACAAGGATTCCTTGGCGTAGTCGATTCTCATTCTGACGCTTTAATATTCAAGAAAGATGGACAGGATTCCGTCGCTCAGACGACTCGCTATCAAGTTGCAGATGCGGCCTTCTCCCTGGACAAAACGCCTTCGTGGTATATCAATAACCCAACCAGAGGCGAGTACAATTATAAATCCATGCAAGGTGTAGAGGAATTCTCAGACTCCAATAGCTATATGAACTCATTAATTCCAGACGCCGGTCGTATTGTGCCGAACTTTGGATTGAAGTTCCGAGTTGTCGGTGAAGCTAAAGATAATTCTGCTGGTTTAGTTTGGATTCATAAGTAAGCTCAATAATGTTTGTCCTCTCGTTCCTCTCATTCGATTTCAAGCGCAGATTTCCCAAAATAACGAATCGACGTTCCTCCAAATAGAGAATGGGTGACTTACCCTAGCAATGGACAGAAATAATAAATAAATGAGGCGGCAAGATTAACCTTGCCGCCTCATTTTTTAGTTTTTCTATGCACTTTGACCTCTTGGGAGAGCCCCATTTTATTTGGTATTCCCTTCACTTTCAATCGACAATATGGACATTGCTTGTTGAATCGTTTCCGCAATAATATGCTCCGCCTTTTGTCCGGACGTAAGCATTCTTGTACCTTGTCCTGCCCACAAGGACATATAGTCAGCATTGCTTTGACTAGCGGCAGCATTCCTAATATCCCGTGTAGCGGTATTTTGCGTAGGAAAAGGTAATGGCTCTACGCCGCTCGCATCCCATTGCCTGATGAATTGGTTGGATACCCCTCTAGCTGGTCGACCTGAGAACACCTTGGTAATGACTGTACTCTCTTCGGTGCTATTCAATAGTGCCTCCTGGTAGGAGACATGAGCGCCGGATTCGATCGAAGTCAGAAAACGTGTCCCCATCTGTACACCTTGCGCTCCAAGTACGAGGGCGGCGACAAGTCCCCGACCGTCCATTATGCCGCCAGCGGCAACGACTGGAATCTGAACACGATCAACGATTTGCGGTACTAGCGCAAATGTGCCGATGTTTGCCCCCATAGGATGATTCGAAATGTCGAATGTTCCCCTGTGTCCGCCCGCTTCGCTTCCTTGTGCAACGATGGCATCACATCCAGACTGCTCAGCCAAGATTGCTTCATTAACCGTAGTTACCATGGTGACAATTCGCATGCCGGCCGATTTAGCTTGTCGCATTAGAGGTTCAGGAAGAACACCGAATGCCGTGCTAATGACGGGTACTTTTTCTTCCAACACGACCGCAAACTGTTCCTCAAAATAGTCCTGAGTAGCAACGAACTCCTCAGTTGCTTGTACGATTCCAAGCTGGTCTCTTACCTGGTTAAGCTCTTGCTGAACTTCCTTCAGTCTTTCATTCTTGTCCGTCATTTCAATTGAAAATAAATTCACTCCAAATGGCGCATCAGTTAACTCACGGATCTCCCGAATAGCCTTGTGGATTGCACTAGGCGTCATATAGGCGGCCCCCAGTGTCCCAAGTCCGCCTGCGTTAGAGACAGCTGCCACCAATTCAACTGTTCCAAGACCTCCCGCCATGCCAGCAAGGAAGATTGGATAACGAATATTAAAAAGTTGACAAAGCTCTGTGTCAAGTTGAATTCTCATCGTATCCCCCATATAGAGATCATCTTTAAATACGCAGAAAGCGTTGCGGCCACTCCATTTTCGGATGGAAATTGTATAGCAACCCCTCTGTATATATAATAGCATTAACCCATAGAGATTTGAAAATCAGAGGCTTTTGATCGAGAAATTGCAGCGGATCGACCGGAACCGAGAAGTTCGTAAAGGCTTCAAAGTCACCTTCGAATCCTTTAGGCCAATACCGCTTCAAGGGATGATCGGGGACTCGCCCGCCAACTTTCAACTGCGCAAAAGTCTCCTGCAGCCACTCCATGGCCGTGACTTCCTTCATCGGGATCACTAAGTCCTCCCAACCGTTGAGAAGAGAACCATGTTTCCCCCACTCTATCCGCACAATGGGACGTCCGTTATTTTCTTGCGCCTCTAATACGGCGGCCTGTGATTCGATGACACTGCTGTGAAAAAAGGTCAGCACATTCGTAACGGCTTCCGTGTGCGGATCGTATTCCACCCAAATTTCTTCATGATCGCATGGCTCGTAATCGTCCGGGAAATCGTAATCGTCTTCCCAAAACAAATGGTAGCCAATAAGCGGAAGTGTCGGATGATGAACTGCCGCCACATCTTTTAAAGGAAAACACTCGAGCGGCGTTGTAAGCAACATCGGGCAAAACTTGCGAATGAAGCGAATTTCGCGCTCTTCCAGCGGCTGCGGCGGAGCCAACTCCAGCGTTCGCTTATATTGTTCGCCCGCGCGCCGTAAATTTCCATCGAGATGGAAATATTCCGCCCGCCAGGCAGAGAATTCGGATTGCTCAGGGCAAACCTGCTGGAGCAGCTCTAATAAAGGAAGGACGGCCTGGAAATAGGCGCTTCCTGCTTTTACATCGCCGCTCAGCATTTTGGCCGCAAGTGTCTCACTTGCAAGCTTGAATTCATGGGCGTAGATTTCAATCACTAACGCTCACCCCGCATCTTTTGCTTCAATTGCACCAAAGCTGTAACATTTCGCGTGGTTATGGAGGCTACGCCAAGATCGGCAACCTGCATCATTAAATCTTCTTCATTCACAGTCCATACATAAACCGGCAGCCCTAGAGATGCGGTATAGTCCATTAACTCTTGGCTCACGACGCTGTAATGGATGTTGATGCCGAAACAGTTGGCTGCAAGTGCATCCTCGCAGGTTTGTACCATAGCATCTCGATAGGGAAGTGTTTTAAAAAGGTCGTGGTCGGTATTCAGCAGTTTGCGCATTTCTGGGTGTAATCGCTCTGCTAGCATCGCACGATCCATTCCACAGCCGGATAGAAAAGCTTGCTCTAACATCCCATATTGCTTTACCAAGGCAGCGACAGGTTCGATACTTTCATCCACTTTCAAATCCAAATTCACGACTTTACCCGAAGCTTGGATAAGCGGCAGCATGTCTTCCAGTCTGCAAATTCGAATCGTTTCACGTTGTTCACCATGAGTGACCACGAACTGAAGCTCTTTTAATTCTTCAAAGGTCATTTGCGAAACGGAAATTTTCAAACCATCAACGGTAACCCATTCATCATCATGAGCCAAAACCGGGATGCCGTCCTTCGTCACTCTTACGTCTTCCTCAACTACGTCTGCACCGAGCCTAAGCCCCGTTTGCACAGAATCGAGCGTATGATCAATCGTGTTCATGCTGCCGCAGTGAGCAGTTATGAGTGGAAATCGAAAACCCATGCTACCAACACTCCCTTTCATCGATCCACATATATAGCATTCGTAAAGGCGATCAAAGTGCGAACTCCGCGAACGTTACCTTTTAGCTCAGCTCGAATCCATAGAAGTTCATCGCCAGGAATTTCAATCTCGTGATTCGGCTGATCTATCGCAACGAATTGCTCGCTTAGAACACCGGTATTCCCTATCAAGTTTAGCGTATAATGGGGTTCCTGAAAATCCCAATTCTCTTTCCGTACATGAAAATCTATGTTTACATGGACCTTATAACTTTGGCCTTGATCCTGCCGGGGGACAACGTCCCCGACACCGTATGCCGCAGTATCTGTCCGAATTTCTAGCATTACCAAGGGTCCCATGGTTACCAAAGCTTTGCCAGCCGCAAGTGCACGCACAGCTCGGTTAGCAACAGTCCCTTCCCCGTCATCGATATCGAGATACGTCACCGATACAGGTTCATCCGTTTGCTCTTGTGCGTGCCAATCTCGCCCTGATGTGGCCGCAATCCGGTAGCCTTCATTCAGCTTGTCGGTCCACAATCGGTAGGCGCGGTCATTGTCTGTTTTAATCGAAGGGAACGTGCCAGACCAAACCTCGATATAGTCCATATCGTTCCAATCCTCGATGTTGAATTCCCAGAAGCAGCCCGTACAAATGGGACTTCCTATGCGATAAGGATGTGCCATACCGACAATCCCCCCGCTCCTATGAACATCGGCGATCCCTTTATGGATATCGTCTGGGCCCGCCGGGCGCCAATCAACAAAATGGGTCAGTCCAATCGTAACCATGTGCCCATAAAAGGTTGTCCATTCCATCCCGGAAATGATCGAAACACAGGTTTCTTGCTCCACGACATCTTTATCATGTAAACCCGTCATGGTATTGTGGTCGGTCAACGCAATACACTCGAAACCAAGCGCCTTTGCGCCACTTGCTAGCTCCATGAGCGTTTGTCTTCCGTCGCTGTGAAATGTATGACTGTGTAATTCGCAAGCAATCCAGGGCATGCCGCTATTCCTCCTCTTGATGAATTTGCAAAGTGTAACGGCAGCTTTCTGTAACAATTGCATGCAAGCTTAATGTCACGTGCCACATGCCTGCTAGCATTTTACCACTGACAAAGCCTGGGGAAGCTTCCAGCCTACTTATAACTAATAACTGCTCAGGATCGTGCCGATGCCCCGCACCGCGGTGCCGTTCAGGGTCGTCGACCGATACGGTTATTAAGTTTTTCAGCGGAAGGAAGGATTCCCATTTGGCCTGTATTCGCTCCTGCTGATTGGGCTCCGTATACTTGTCTATACTCTCGAAAATCATCGTTTTCGATTGTTCCCTATCTTCTAGATTTTTGGGTTCGTAAGCAAAATGGATCCTTAGCTTGCCCCCCTGTGTTCCTAAGTGAAACCGATACGAAATATGGGTTTTGGAGGCATTGGGATGTACAATTCCTTGTACATCCAGAATAAGTTGATTCATCGTGACCTCGCGCTCTCTTCCGTAATCATACTGCGGATATAAAAATATCCCATTACTGAACAAAGTAGGAACGTAAAGAAAGCGATAGCCGCAGCTAGTTGTTTTTCTTGGAAAACACCGAAAACTTGTTCCATGGATACCCCTAGCATTTGTGGAGCGTTAGGTCCAATCAGAAATGGTGCCGTAAATGAACCGATCACACCCATGAATACAAAGGTAATGGCTACGAGCAAAGTCTTATACGTAAGCGGCAAAATGAAACGGACGAAGATTTGCAATCTACGTGCCCCAACATCTTTCGCGCTTTCAATGACCGAATTAGGAACAGCGGATAAGGCTGACCCCAGCAGCATCGTTGTAAACGGAATGTTAAACCACAAATTAGCGATAATAATCCCCTTCATATCAAAAATAATACGGGGCATTTCCCCTCCGCCCACCAGAAGTAACATACGGGATACCCAACCGTGGTTGCCAAGCAATTGAATTAATCCGTAGGTTGCGATAACGGATGGGATAAAAATTGGAATCATGTACATATTGCGAATCCATTTCACCATCGTACCGTTATTGAACCTCATGTAAGCCGCTAGGGCGTAGCTGATAATGAGTACAAGAATGACCGAAATAATCGTTACTTCCAATGTAAAAATGATATTGGAGCGCATCAGCTTATCGGTAAATAAATACGTATAATTGGACAAATCGTAACCGCCGGACTTATTGGTAAAGCTTTCTTTTAAGGAAATAATGATCGGAATGACGACAGTGACGAAGAGCAATAAAAAAGAGGGGATGACCAGAAGCAATCCCAGTATCCCCATTTTCATTTGTTTACTCATTGTGCAGCAACTTCACTTTGCCAGCGTTTGGTCATATCTTTGTCCAGTTCGCCGATATTGAAGGAGCGGAATCCTTCGGATGCACCTTTGAATGATTCTTGAATTTCTTTTGACATATTGGAAAGCTTGATCCCTGGGAAACCATGCATTTTGTCTACAACTACAGCTTGTGCCTCAGATGAAAGTACGAAGTCGAGGAATTTGTAAACCGCATCTTTCTTTTCCGATAGCTTAGGAACCATTAAGTAGGTTGGTCCACCGTTAAACCCTGGCTTAATTTGCGCCATTTTTGTTGTTTTTGGAAGCTGACCTTTCGCCAATTGCTCAAGAACCATATCTGACCATGCCGGTATCATATCAACTTCACCGCTTGTCAATAAATCTAAAGTACCTTGGTTTTTCTTTGGATAAATACCTTTGCCGTAAACGGATTTCCCCAGATCCTTGAGCAGCGCAAAACCTTGATCCCACCCTTTTTCAACACTTGGATCGGAATTATGGATCGCTTCTTCTGGCAGGAATTTATACAGCGTTGTCGCTACAAAAGAATTACCGGAACCCCCTGTGGATGGATCATTGTAAGCGAATTTAGCTGGATTTTTCTTGATCCAATCGTACAGCTCATCCAAATTAGTTGGAGGTGTCTTTACTTTATCACTGTTATAGGCCAAAACGACCGCAGAGGAACGATAAGGAATAGCAAGATTGGAGATATCTTTTAACGTTTTCTCATCAACTTTTGCCAAGTTTTTAATTTTGTCACCTGGTAAAGTGTCCCATAGGCCATCTTTTTGCCCGCGAGTTACATAAGACAAGCCGTCTTCATATAAATCGATATCGCCTGAGCCTTTGTTAGCTTGCTTGGCAGCCGTGATACGGTCATAGGTTGGTTGTGCTCCTGTTCCCGATGGAATGTAGACTGGTTTCACTTTAACATCCGCATTTTGTTTCTCGAACATAGGAATCAGCGTATCCCATAGATCTTTTACATTTTGTGAGCCGGTAAAATAGAAGTTAAACTCGACAGGCTGTTGTTTAGTACCAGCTGTTTCTTTGGCCGGACTGGAGCTTTGAGCTGCGGAACCTGCATTTGTAGAAGAACTGCCGCACCCGGATACAAAAGCAGCGGTAGCGGTCATTAATGTCACTAACATAACAGCGGATTTCTTGCGAAACATAGATAATTCCTCCTTGGGATATGACTCTAATTTTCTGGATAGGCTAAAACTTTGGCAAAGTTTACTTTTACTTGTTGCCCTGTATGAAGATCCTTGACGAAATCCCGTGGTTGAAACGCCCGGATTGTGCCGTACTCTGGCAAATCGATGGACACTTCGGCATAATGCCCAAGTACCATCACTTGTTTGATCACTCCGGAAAGGCCTTCTCCCTCTTCACCTTCTATCATCACGTCTTCTGGTCGAACGGCCAGATTTACTTGCCCGGACAGATTTTTTATATTTGGAAAACTTAGATGCCCTACGGTCAACCCGCCGGCTGTGATCACCCCTTTCAGAAAGTTCATTTTGCCGATAAATTGGGAAACAAACAGCGAACTCGGTTCATCGTAAATTTCTTGCGGAGTAGCAATTTGCTCAATATTGCCTTGGTTCATAACGACAATGCGGTCTGAAATCGATAGCGCTTCTTCTTGATCATGCGTGACAAATACCATGGTAAGACCTGTCTTAGATTGAATTTCTCGCAGCTCTTCTCTCATTTCGTGACGAAGCTTCGCATCGAGTGCGGAAAAGGGTTCATCCAGCAACAGAACGGCAGGCTTAAGGAGCAGGGATCTCGCAACGGCTATGCGCTGCTGCTGACCACCGGAAAGTTGACCCGGATATTTAAGCTCTGCTCCAGGTAAGCGAACCAGTTGAAGCACTTCGTTCACTGCCTTATCGATGTCAGCCTTTTTCATCTTGCGTATTTTGAGACCGAATGCCAGGTTGTCAAACACCGTCATATGCGGCCATAGATTGTAGCCTTGAAACACCATGGAAGTCGGACGCTTTTCCGGAGGCGCTTTTAGCACGCTTTTACCCTCAATAAGAATGTCGCCTGAATCTGGGTCGAGAAATCCTCCGATGCTGCGAAGCACCGTTGTTTTGCCGCACCCTGAAGGGCCCAGCAGTGTAATTAACTCGCCTTTGCGAACATCCAGGGAGATTCCAGTTACGCCTTCTCCTGTTTTATAGCGCTTCGTCAATTGTTGAACGGAAAGCTGAATATCCATAAGTGCCCCCTAAAAGTTTTGTAGAGCGTTGCTTCTAAGCGATACTTCGAAACAAAACTCGCTTCGGAAGCATATGCTTTGCTAATTGATCTATCGTCATTTGAGTTGGAAGCCGCTGGACATAATATCTGCACTTACAAATCGCTGCGCAGCCAGCAGCAGGATGATCGTAGGCGCCGTCAGAATAATAGAGAATACAGCGCCAGCGTAGGCAGGGTAATCACTGATGATAGAGTACATGACGATCGGCATCGTCTTATAATTGGGGATACCCACCAAGAAGGTGCCCTGTGCTTCATCGAGCGAGTTAAGGAATGTAAAGATCGAAGCCACGATAATGCCAGGCATCGCCATCGGCAGCGTAATACTGCGGAATACGCGGAACGGGCTTGCCCCCACATCCCTTGCTGATTCCTCCTGAGCTGTATGCACATTGCGGAAAGCGGCCGTTGGAATCCAGGTCATGAACATTAGTACATTGATCATATGGATCAAAACAACGCCTATCAACGTGTTCATCAGTCCGAGTTTGTAAAAGAGCACAGCGATCGAAACATAAAGTCCCATTTTAGGAAAAGCATGTGTCAGTAGAAATGAGAACAAGAAGAATCGACTAAGCGGAAATCGTATGCGGGCAAACGCATAGGCTGCTGGGATACAAAGCACAATAGATAGAGCAGTCACGATAGATGCGATTATAAACGACAAGCCGATCGATTTCGCAATATCCTCCTGCTGGAACACAAATGTCCACCATTTCAGTGACCATTCATGGGGCAATACATCCGGGTAAGCCCATTTGCCGGTAAAAGCCAGTATGGCCAGGTTGAGCAGCGGGCCCAAGAAAAAGATAACAAACACGACAAGTATGATAAATTCCACGATTTTCCGTGGGCCTATCGCTTTTAAATACCAACGCATGCGGACTAACAACTCCTTTTCGAGAGAATTTTATTGGGTTGATTGCCGAACAATCAATCTGGGTACAAGCTGCTTAGGATTCTCAATGTTCGCTTCCTGGCGGATAAGCTTGTCTAACAAGCTAAAGGCCTGGGTTCCCATCTCCTCAGTATTCACCCTGACGGTTGTTAAGGAGGGTGAGAACATAGCGGCAAAATCAATATCATCAAAGCCTACAACCGCTACCTGTTCAGGAATGCGTATGGACTGTTCCAACATAAACTTCATGGCACCCAGGGCTATCATATCGTTGGTGGCAAATAGCGCGGTAAACCCTACTGCACGAAACTGCTCCCAATGGGTGCGCATTAACTCATACCCTTCTCCGAAGGTGGAAGTCGATGCTTGCAAGATGGAAGATGTTAGGATCGTATACCCCATTTCTGACATGTAATTCTTAAACCCTTTCAGCCTCAAATTGTGGCTGCGATGCGTCTGCGGCCCAGCAATTACGAAAATCTGACGATGTCCTACATCTGTTAGATACTCGGCGACCATCCGCCCGCCTTCCTCGTCTTGATTGACTATATGCATGACCCCGTCGACATCCGTCGAGCCATTGACCATCACGTAGGGAACTCCGAAATTAGCGATGTAGTCAATGACATTCTGCTGCAAGCGGCTGATCAGGATGAGCCCATCCACCCTTTTTTCCATCATAAAATCGGCAGAACGCAGCGACATATCATGATCTGTCGTAACGAAAACGGAATAATTCAATTTGGCGGCTGTCATCAAAATAGCATCAAGAATTTTGCCATAAAACGGATGAGACGCAATGGGATGATGCTGGCGATAAATGAGTACGCCAATGTTGTGCGTTCTCTGTGAAACCATAGCCCTTGCCACTGCATTTGGCTTATATTGTAGTTCTTCAATCAGCTGGAGCACCTTATCGCGTACCTCCAAGCTCGTATAGCCCTTGCCAGAAATCACCCGCGATACGGTTGATTTGGATACACCGGCACGCAAGGCAATTTCCTTAATCGTAAGATCCATGCTGTAACCCCATTTCTTCGTGTGAGACCGTTCCCACATATCTAAAATAACGCTTAACTGTTTGTCTTGTGTTAACCACAAGATAATAATTTGTAAATCTTCAAAATAATCAAATACCTTGATTACTTTCTATGCTTCTTTTCGTAAAAAAAGACCGCCTCATTGAGAGCTAAATAAACTCCCTGAGCGATCCTTTTTTACACATATTATAAGTTACTAATTTATTGTTTGAAATTTACGCAAAATAAGTTATAATAACAACTGTAATTAATTTAAGTATAGAAGGGAAGTTATTCATTATGGCAACAGTACTTTATATCACAGCACACCCGCACGATCACCAAACATCTTTCAGCCTTGCAGTAGGTAAAGAATTTATCGAAGCTTACCGTGAAGCGAACCCATCAGATGAGGTTATTACAGTTGATCTGTTCAAAGAAGATATTCCTCAAATTGATGCTGATGTATTCAGCGGTTGGGGAAAACTACAATCAGGAACTGCTTTTGACCAGTTGTCTGATGCAGAAAAAGCAAAAGTAGCACGTTTAGGCGCTCTGGTTGACCAATTCGTAGCTGCAGATAAATATGTTTTCGTTTCTCCAATGTGGAACTTCTCGTTCCCTCCAGTTTTGAAAGCTTACATTGATGCCGTTTCTGTTGCAGGCAAAACTTTCAAATATACGGAAAGTGGTCCTGTTGGCTTGTTGACAAACAAAAAAGGATTGCATATCCAAGCAAGTGGCGGCATTTATTCCGAAGGCCCTGCTGCTGCATTCGAAAGTGGCTTCAGCTACCTGAAAAAAATCTCACAATTCTACGGTATCCCATCCTTCGAAGGCATTTTTGTTGAAGGCATGGCTGTAACTCCGGATCAAGCGCAATCCATTAAAGAAAAAGCAATTACTAAAGCAAAAGATCTTGCAACTCGTTTCTAAGAAAATAGAAAGAGCTGTCCAAAAGGGTTATATACACCTTGAGGGGTAGAAAAAGGAGCTGTCCTCAGTAGATTTTCTACTTTTGGGACAGCTCCTTTTTACATTCTATGATCGAAATTCTTGTTTGATATGGCTTAAACATTTCCTTTACTACGGCTCATGAACCATAGGGTTAACCAAATAAATACAAAACCTACTAATTGCCCTAAGGTCAGCTTTTGACCAAATACGATCCAGTTAATACATACTCCTACTGCTGGGAAAGCTAACTCGGCAAGCGTTGCAAAGAATGCCTTGGTTGATGACAGCCCCTTATAATAAAGGAGCATGCTGATCAACCCTGGGAAAAAGGCCTGAAACAGCAGGTTGACTGCGATAAGTGTCAGATCACCACTAGAACCGCCTACATGCCAAGCATCGCCACTTACCAAAAGAACAACCGTTAGCAGCGGGATCGCCATCAGGAAGCGCAGTGAGGTAACAACAGGGAAATCCAAGTTTTTTTGAAGCAGGTACTTGCCCATGACGGTCGAACCACCCCATAAGACAGCCGCCAATATTGAAAATAAGCAGCTTAACGTGCCTAAATCCTTTAAGCCCATCTCTGGTGAATTAAAACCAAACGTTAACAGATACGTGCCCAGCAGCGCCAATCCGACATAGACAAAAAATTTGGAAGGCAGTGTCTCTTTAAGCAGTAAACGAGCCAATACAATGGCGAATAAGGGCTGCAGCTTCTGCAAAAGCAGGACGGAGTTTGCACTGCCGTGAGCGAAAGCTGAAGTGAAGAGTATGGTGGCTATGGCCGATCCACCCCAAGAAATAAATAGAAGAGCACCAATTACGGCTAGTGATAGTTTTCCGGCTAAGGACTTACGGTACTTGATCAGCACTGGAAGCGCATAGCAGGCCAGTAGCAAATGCTCAATGAACACTATTTGAGCAGAGGTAAAACTTTTCAACAATAAGATTCGAAAGAGAGGGTCCAACCCCCAAAGTGTAGCTCCAAGTGCTACATACCAGATCCCATTGATACCGCTGGTACTTGATGAATACAAACTTGCGCGCTTACTTCCTAGCTTAAATACATTTTCCAATTCAAAAACCTCCCAATAGGCGAGACTTTGAGATTAGCTCAAAGATCCCTAGATGATGTTTTGAATTGAACCTTCTGAAAGAGACAATGCCCCTGTTTACAAGCAACAGGGGCATTGACAAACAGACCTGTTAAAAATAGAATTTTTAACAAGTTGTCCTTCACCTTCTCTCATCCGGACTATACCGTCGGCCTTGGAATTTCACCAAGTCAGTCCCCGTCTAAACAGACTGGGAGTCGCGGGCTTGAGATACTTACGTATCCTCACCGCCGGTAGGGAATTGCACCCTGCCCCGAAGGTTCAAATCTCAAATTCACACTTACTTAATACAAGTAACATTAAATTGAATATTAACATCTTAAAATAAAAAAAGCAAGGATTTTCATCTCTGCTTCGCTTCACCTTCTGCAATTTTCAACATGATAACTTTCACTCTGTTATATACCAGTTTCTTCTCGTATTTATTTCACCTTGCGCTCTTAAAAGAATACGTAAGGCCTTCTCAATTTCTTCATCCGCTCGTCTCAGTTTGTCTGCCGAAACACTTCGCTTTGAGGCTCCGAGTGCATCTATCGCTTCGTTAATTTTGTCATTAATTTCTTCTCTCGAGACTCTCGTCATACCGTTTCTCCCCTCCCTTGTACTCGGACTTTTCATGTAATTATGCACGACTTCTGTTTCTTGCATCTCAAATATATTGCTTGGAAATTCTTGCATCACTTTTTCTTGCTTCAATATTTCTTTATTCACCATTTCTTTCTTCACTGGGGCTTTCTTCGCTTTTTCTTGCTTCATTGGTGCTTTCTTAACTGGTTCTTTCTTCATTAGCTCTTTCTTCACTAATGCATTTTTCAACATTACTTCCCCCCATTTCCCCATACTATATCTTATGCTTATGGTAGAAATGACGATTGGGTATATACAACATACATGATATATAATCCTGAAGTGATAGATGCAAAAAGAAAAAGGGATCTCCATCTGTCCTATATATCCGACAGGGATACCCTTTATAATATCGAGTGGCGTCGTTTTAAAAAAAGAAACACAACAATACCTATCGCGATTCCAATGAATGAAAACAACATAGGCAGCCATACGGGACCCAAAAGAATACCGAAAGGTTGAAGTTCATCCGAATAGATGATACCTACTGTCCCTAGAAAAGCTCCTAATACAAAAGGAATATACGCATACTCTGCGGTATCTCCCCCGTCTTTATAAGCATCCCAAATTCCAAACATGTAGAGACAGGGGTAAAACATGAGCCAATGATAGTCGGTTTGTTGGATGGCCTCTTGAATGTTTCCTTTGAAGCTGTCGATAATAATTTGATTGAGATCTGACATGTAGTTCACGATGAATTCCATGATGATCAACGTGATTGCTTTAAAATACTTCCCGTTTAAAAACTGACCAAACCCAGGGAGTGCGATGCTCCATAATAATTTCTCAATTTTATTGGATTTGTGCATAGTTGTCATTTGGCAGTCGGTGATTTGCCATGCTTGCGATGATCTCAGGTGAAAGCATCTTACTGTGTGATCGTTCCTCTACATAATTTTCTCCTCTTACATACATATCAGGTGTAATTCTTTTTAATAAACCCACAAACCCTCTTATTGTAAACAAAGTAAAATTAATGCATGCAAATGTATGAAGAGCCGTCCAGGATTTCCATTTAAACAAATCGGTTTTCCTTTCTAAAAACCATTGAAGCAAAGTCATTGGTCCACTAAAAAATAGACTTCTCGTTATGAGTTCAAGTGGTTTGCTTTGATACGTATATCTAACCCAGACTACACTTAAAAGAGGATAGAATAACAAATCGTACAAAATATTGGTATCAAATACTTTGGCCAATGGACGAACGGGGTACGATATCTTCCCTTTTTTAATAAAGAAGGAATCTAACGAACTTGACAAAACGCATTTCGCAAAGAATACGGTTAGATACATGAGCAAGTTATTACGTTTCAAAACGAATGGGGCAGCTGCTAATGATGAGGCAAATAAAATCCGCAATAAAATCTTTTCCATACCGTTTTCCCCCTTTAATTACTTTCTTCCTCTACCTGTAGTGTGGATAAATAAACAGTCTATTATTCATGAAAGGAAAAGCCAGCGAACCATGGAAACATAAAAAGAGCTGCCGCGGGCAGCTCTTTTTATGTTGGAGTGACATTTGTATAATAGGGGATAGATATAATAACATACTAGTAAGACAGGATGGTAAAGGATGAACGATAAAATTGTAATGCCGGTATGGACGATTGGCTTGTTCATCGTTGTCATGAATACAACGATGTTCAATGTTTCTATCCCTAGTATTATTCAAGATCTTGGCATCACGGCAGATCTCGGATCATGGGTGATCTCTAGCTACTCCATCGGATATGCCTTATCGACAGTTATTTATAGTAGGCTCTCAGATGTCTTACCGATTCGTAAACTGCTGATCGTCGGGCTCTTGGTGCTGGGTCTTTCATCGATTTTCGGATTATTTGCCCGGGAATTCCATGCTTTACTCATGGCTCGCATTCTTCAATCTGCAGGCGCTGGGGTGATGGCAGGCCTTGGTTTGGTTCTGGCTAGTCGATATATTCCAATTGAAAGAAGAGGGTCAGCCATCGCCATGATTTCCGCAGGAAGCGCTATGGCTTTCGGGCTCGGTCCAATCGTTGGCGGCTTGATCAGTGAATATTTTGGGTGGAACGGATTGTTCGCAATTACTTGTCTGGTTCTCGTTATACTTCCTATTCTAGTGCGACTGCTTCCCAAAGAAAATGCGGCAGCCTTTCGGTTCGATATTCTGGGTGCTTGCTTAACGATCGTTAATGCAACTACGCTGCTGTTAGCTGTGACGCAAGTTTCTGCCGCTTGGCTTGCCGTCAGTTGTCTTTCATTGCTTCTACATGCTTGGCACTTGAAACGAGCAGACAATACGTTCATTAACCCTGAACTATTGAGAAATCCAACTTATCTTAAACTGGTTACGATCGGGTTTTGCATCTTGGTTTTGAACCTTGGTAATTTATTTCTAATGCCATTGGTGCTAGCCAAGTTGTTCCATCAATCAGCTATGATGATTGGCTTAACCATAGCCCCAGGGGCCATTTTGTCAGCCTTCCTGACACGTTTTGTCGGACGATGGATAGATCGATACGGGAATCTACGCTTTATGTTTATAGGGCATTGTATGTTATCTTTGGTGATGATTGGTTTTTATACGACTCTTGGTGCTTCGCCATTTGTTACACTTCTTGGATATCTTTGTTTTTCACCTGCTTTTTCAGCAACGATTGCATCTTTGAACAACGAGACCTCACGTATTCTTCCAAAATCATTAATAGGTTCTGGCATGGGACTTATGCAGCTTATCCAATTTTTTGGAGGCTCAATTTCGGTTGCGATTTGTGGAATTCTTCTCGAGATTCAAAAGAATACGCCACTTCCTTATTCCTTCAAACACGTTTATGGCCTTTTATTTTTGGTAGGTCTTAGTTCTCTAAGCATGTTGCTGTGGTACAAGCTTACTGTACCAAAACAAACTTGATAAATCTTTTTCTAATTGGATATTCTATATATGATTGTTTCATAACTATTAATCCATTGTTTAGATGAATCATTTACGTAACTAAGGTTGTCTCTTCCAGTTCGATAGATCAAATTTACTCTATCATTGATGAATTCGCCTGCCAAGGTGTCATGATCAAAACTTACAAATAATGAATCATTTGATAAATTAACAACCACCAAATATTCACTACCCTCGTACTGCCTCAAGTAAGATAAAACCAACTCTTCCGAATTGCGAATGAACGTTAGTTCGCCCTTCCAAAATGCTGGATTATTCGTTCGAAGATGGATCAGAAATTTATAGTGCTCAAACATCTCCGCATCGAATTGATCCCAATTCAGCCTGTATTCATCGAATAAGGATGTCCATGTTTCCAACGTAGTTTCATTAAATTCCTGTCCCATCATAATGAAGGGGACCCCTTCAAGCGTCAGAAAGATAGATGCAGCTGCTTTTGCAAGCTTTTCGCCAAAATAGTCACTAGCTCTTGAACGTTCTTTTTCCTCCAGCCATTTCATTCTTAACGCATTTCTCGGAAAGCTGTACTTATGAGAGTTATAAATGGCTATAAAATCGTTCTGTGTGATCGTTCCGTCAGCCATATCCCGTATCAGAATGCGGGGACTGCCGTCGTAGGTCAAGTCACAAGATTCAATATGGTGATACTCATCGTAGGATTGCGAGATCAGGATAAGATCAGTTTTTACTTCTTGAAGGGCATGCTTAATTTCAGTGAGAAAATCATAAGGCGTAATGTCCGAATCGTCCAATCGAATACCGTCAAAATCAAACTGGACGATCCAATATTTCATTGCCTCAATGACATATTTCCTCATCTCGCGGTTATTAAAATCTAGACCCGCGAAATACGCCCGATTGGGCACATCATAGTAAATCTCACCTTGCTCATTACGCGTAAAATACTCCGGATGGCTTCCTGTCATTACGTGATCCACACTTGTGCGGTTCAACACCCAATCCATAATGACTCTGATCCCGCTGTCATGAGCTTTACGAATAAATGAGAGTAGATCTTCTTTGGTTCCGAAGCTAGGATCCATGGAATAAAAATCTTTTACCGCATAGGGGTCGCCAAATTCACCTAATCTACCTATAAGTCCAACTTCGTTGAAAGGCATCAGCCAAAGTGTATTGATTCCCATTTTTTTGAAATAGTCGATTTTGTTTGTTAGACCATTAAAACCATTTTCTGTAAACCCCCTGAGATGAAGTTCATAAATCACCGATTTCTTAAGCCATTCGGGACTTGGGATAGCCGTAAAGTTTTCAAACATATATCCAGGTTCTTCTTTGGAAATCTCAAGGGTTCTGATCAATACTTCTCCCTGCTCAGTAACCGTAATAGCCGAGTTATTTTGCCCATCTTCCGACACACTTGGATTCAATGGGTCCAAAATCCATGCTTCCCCATTCACTACAAATTTATAAAGATGTCTCCCCTTAGGTATCGCCAATTCAATTTCCCAACCATTACCATCTTCCATTTTATTCATATAGTTGCGATCGCCATTCCAATTGTTAAAGGTCCCTGCTAAAGCGACACTATTCACTTCCAAATGTGTGAAATAAACAAATCTTACGCCATGTGGCCCTTTTGTCGGAAAGTTAGGTAACATTGTATGAGCTCCTTCGTATTCATCTCTTCATCTATAGTAGCTGTATAGAAAAGGGCTGCCCATATCCGATTCCGCTCCATTATGATGCTATTCTGTTGTGTTTACTGAGCTCATACCAGTAGTTCGGGCTATCATTGAGTCTTTAAAGCTTTTAGGAGAACATTGATGGAGCCTTTTAAACAATTTGTAGAAGTGGGATAAGTTCGGCAAACCGACCTGCTCTGCAATCTGAGCAATGCTTAGATCTTCAGTCAAAAGCAGACGTTCCGCATATTTGATTCTGCGATGAATCACATAATCTGTGAAGGAAATGCTCATGATCTGTTTGAAATATTTAAGGAAATAGGTATAGCTGAAATTGACGAGTTGGCAAGCTTGCTCCGCGGATATTTTATCGGATAAGTGGGCTTCCACATAATCCAACACCGGCTTTACATTCGAGTCGTTTATCGATCGGCTTGGCCTTAGCATTCCAATTTTGTCATGACGCAATAATAAAAAAATACATTTCTTTACTAAATAGTTAATAGCGAGCTCATAACCCCTCTGCCTCTGCTGATGTTCCTGCTGCAGTTCAATGACCGTGTTATAGAATTGTTGCCGCAGTTCCAAATTCTCTTTAAACAATGTGTTTAGTTCGACTAATGGAACCATTGATTCCTGAAACAGATACAAGTATGGAAGCATGTTGGAATCAAAAAAAGCTTCCAGCTCAAATTGAAGCGCTACATAATCAACGAAATCATTTTGTTTTCTCAAATCGAGATGAGGCTGGTTAGAACCCAATACCAGCACATCTCCCGCTCGCAAATGGTACACCTCAGCAGGTGTATGAATTTCCATTGTACCGGACCGAACCGCTATAATTTCTGTTTGAGGATGGAAATGCCATCCGTGCTGGCATATTTGCATACTGTTAAAGCTAAGCACTTGAATACGAAGAAGCGGATCCTCATAAAGAATCGGCTCTTTATATAGGTTCATAATGTTCCTCCAGAACAGATAAGTAAGTTGAAAAGGCTTTCTGGTTCGTTTCTAATAGAATAGAATTGTACCAAATTAATAGACGGGGGTGTAGGTGCTAAAAACATTTATTATTATATTCCTATCAGATAGCAAAAAAAGGCTGCACGCGGCAGCCGCAAACTAAGGTCTTTTATTTGGATTAAAGTACACTATTTTTAATACAATACAAACAAGTGCCAACAAAATAAATAATAAGCCACTCCATATCGTCCCTCTCATGCCAGAAGCCGTAATAAACCACCCACCTACTAACGAACCGATGGACACACCCAGATTGATGAAGGAAATATACACTCCCGTGGCAAATTCAGGAGCCTCCGGAGCCTCAGAAGTTAACCATATTTGAGTTACGATGAGTCCACTGGTATGAGCAGCCCCCCACAAAACCATAATGACAATGATTGGCACAATGGATTTTTCCCCCATATAAAGCAGTAAGAAAGAGATCGCTAATACAATCGGATGGAAAACAGTCGTTCTGACCCTATTTTTTCCAATCAGTCTCCCTGCCAATAAGTTGCCGGCCACTCCCCCAACACCAAAAATAACAAGCATGACACTAATGATTTTCCCACTCAACCCCATCACTTGTTCCAAATATTCGGCAGCATAGCTGTAGACCGAAAACATAGCAGCAAATAGGAATGTTGCAGCTCCAATATTGATCCAAAGGGGGACTTTACGCAATATACCTAGCTGTTCCCTGTAAGAAACTTTCTCGGCTTTGGACGATTTCGGAAGCATGATAGCGATCCCCGCACTAGCAGCGGTGTTAACAACAGCACAAAATATAAAAGCAGCCTCGAATGAGAATTGATCTACGAGATAAGTTGTTATCGGTATCCCAAGCACCATCCCCATGCTAGTACCGACAAAAGCTTTGGCAGAAGCCTGCGTGGCTTCCTTAGGATAGAGTGAAACTGCAGCTGTAAAAGCCAAGGAAAAATATACGGGATGGAACAATGCCGGGATAATACGAAGCGCCAGCAGAATATAAAAATTAGGAGCATAAGCTGATAATAAACTACTTCCAGCAAAAATAAGTAAAGACAATATCATGACATTTTTACGATTATATTTTGAAAGAAGCAGCACCATGAAGGGGCCGCATAGTGCTATGACAAGTGCAAATACCCCGACGAGCATGCCGGCCTGAGACGTACTGACATTATAACGCTCCGTAATAGCTGGTAATATTCCGACAACGCCAAACTCAATCGTATACACACCGAATAAGCCCAGAGCGATAAAGATTATGGGGTTTATCTTAAGCTTATTCATTCGTTCCTGATTCCGTCATAGACGGCTTTACAAAGATCAACGGTAAACTGGCCTGACATGCCTTCCAGAGCTGTATTGGTAAATGCTACGACACTTAGCTGCTTCTCAGGATCAACGAACCAGGAATGCCCATAGGTACCACCCATGCGCCAGGTTCCCGGTGATTCCGGAGTGTCTGCGGCGATAGGATCCTTGAGCAGCGTAAATCCTAGGCCAAAGCCTCGCCCTGGCCAAAAGGCCATGGGCATATTACCGATCTGGTTGGTAGTCATCTCACGAACCATATTCTCAGGCATCAGGGGCGCTCCACCCTTGCGTAATGCTTCCAGCAGCAGCAGCAAGTCGCCAGCGCTCCCGACCATACCGGCTCCGCCGGAGTGATAGGCAGTAACGTCAAGTGCCCGACTAGGGGCAAGTCGAAAGCCAGCCGTGCCCTCAATAAAATCAATGCTATCGGGGTCAAGTAAAGGCCGTGGCTCTGGAACCGCATTGGCATAGGCCGTCGCTAGTCGCTTTGGATCGACTGCAGTAAACCCAGTGTCGTCCATACCAAGCGGCGCTGTCACTAGCGTACGAATGGCTTCACCAAGCGTTGAATCTGTAACCTTCGCAATCACGGCGCCTAGAACATCAGTGGCAATTGAATATTTCCACTGGGTTCCCGGCGTATAGAGAAGCGGAACAGAAGCGATACGACGCAGGTTCTCTTCCAACGTGATACCGGCCTGATCCATACCATCCGATACCTCTGCGCGATGATAGGGACCATTCTCTTCCTGAAAAAAACGGTAAGTCAGCCCTGCCGTGTGCGTCATCAAATGCCGAATCGTCAATGTCGCGAATTCACCGCTCTCCAAACTCGGGTGAAACTCTGGAAGCCAACGATCAACGCGGTCGTCAAGGCGTAAGCGGCCTTGCGAAACTAGTACCATCGCAGCTGTTGAAACGATAGGTTTGGAGACAGAAGCAAGCCTAAACAAAGCATTTTCCTGCATCATCTGGTTCTTCTCACGGTCTGCAAAACCGGCAGCGCAGTTATAAACCAGTACCCCGTCTATCGCCACTTTAATGACAACGCCAACCAACCGTTTGCCGGCAAGCGCACGATCGATTACTTCATCAATTCGTGCTTGTAAACGGTCCGTATTCAATTCGTTTGTATTCAACTCATTCATTGGGATTCATCCTCTCTGAATAGGAAAGATTTGATCACTTCACTATTGTTAGTTTATTATAATAATTAAGTCACTTGCTTTACATAAGGCATTCAAGTTATGTCTGCCCTTAAACAAATAAAAACGAGTTAGTTTCTAAGCAAAACCTTAAATTTAAAGGAGCCGATTTCGATGGACCAAGTTGATAAACAAATCCTTTACCATCTTCAAAATCAAGCGAGAATATCCATGACAGAACTAGGCAAGTGTGTCGGGTTATCACAACCCGCAGTAACGGAGAGAGTAAAACGTATGGAGGAAAAAGGGATCATCAAGGAGTATCGCACCCTGATTTCCCCGGAAAAAATCGGGAAACAAGCCGCCGCCTACATCCTATTTCGTACTAGAGATTGTCATGCATTCCTTGATTTTTGCCGCTCATCACCCGATGTCGTCGAATGCAACCGCATAAGCGGAGAACACAACTACTTATTGAAAGTAATGACCGACTCCACGCGGTCTCTTGAAGAGTTCGGCAACCAATGTGATAAATATGGGACGTATACGATTCTAATCGTGATGTCATCACCAATCGAGCCTAAATTACTAATCCCATCGCTTGAAGAGGCGAACTTGCTTGCGGAGCTAGAATAAAGTAGATAACAAAAAGGAATCCGGCATCAACCGGATTCCTAGTACTTTACTTATTCAACTTAGTCTTAATCATCATCTAATCTTCAGAAATAACCTCAAAAGATATTCGAGCTAGCTCTGTGTTCAACGTTTCCCCCAAATAGATCATATCGTAAGATCCAACTGGCAGTTTCAAATCAGTGAATATGAGCTTCCCATCCGGCTGACTAATCGAATTGGTTCTAATATGCACTATAGGAGTAATCGGTTGAATCTCACTCGGTAATGCACCTTTCGGGAAAATACCGAATGCATCTTCTCTCAATGACCCCGTGTAAGTAACTTCAATCCAATCGTGAGTCCGATATACGTTCTTGTCTATCTGCATTGTTGGGTTACCAAGCGTTAGATCGGGATCGACTTCTGGGTTCACTACCGGAATTAACGAAGGAAGCGCTACTGAGAAAGTGGCATCTTCAATCCACGTTTTAGCGAGAAAATCCCTTCCTTTTACGACCACTTTATGATCATATACCTCTACGAAATATCCCTGGGATCCGGCCTTCTCCACATCCTCATCCGTCCATAAGTAGGCTGTGGAGGCTGCATTAAACATAGTTGCATACTTTGCGTTGTACATCGTGTCTGCTGAACCCAGTTCCCAATGAGTATGACCCGTAAATACAATCGTTTGCGGATGTTTAGCTAGAATTGTCTTAAGCTCCTTGTCCTGTCGAATACCATGCCAACCGAACTTGTTTTGTGACCCTGAAACGGTATTTTTCAAAGGCTGATGAACAAAAATAAAGGACGGTTTGTGTACCTCTTCGTGCTCCGATAGCTTTAGTTCTAACCACTCAAGCTGCGTCTCTGATAAATACGAAGAGTCTTTTAACCCCTTCTCAGTCCCTAGGAAAATAAAATGATAGTCGTTCATCCAAACATCATAATACTTTTTATCCATACCCGTACTCGTTGTAAAATAAGACATTTGGGTATCAAAGTCCGCCCAACGGACATCATGGTTGCCGAAAGTAAAATAGATGGGTGGCAGCCCCTCTGTATGATCCTTCAAAATTCTTGTCATCATTTCAAACTCAGTTTGCTTACCATTGTTAGTCATATCACCAATATGCATAATTCCTTGACTATCGGGTGAATTTTCCCTGATATCCTGTAAAGCCTGGATGAAATTCAACGAATACACGCTTTCTACATGATCTTCAACATGTGTATCTGTAATCACAATGAATTTGACATTCGGCTTTTCGTCTTGTCCCTTATTTATATGCTCCGTCATTTATTTCCCTCCTTTGCGTTTTTTGGTACTTTTCAATCCTTTCGAGTATGACCTCGCTTTTGATTGGTTTGCTTATGTAATCATTCATTCCTGCTTCCAGACATTTTTCACGATCACCTTTTAGAGCGTTAGCTGTCACAGCAATAATATAAGGAATTTTCTCTGATGGCATTGTTTCTTTGATCTGTTTGGTGGTTTCCAGACCATTCAAGGCAGGCATCTGGACGTCCATAAAGATGATATCGTAGGTTTCGTAAGCGAGCGCTCGAATAACCTGATGGCCATTTTCGACAATGCTAGTGAAATGCCCCATCTTTTCAATCATTTTCTTTAATACGATCTGATTAATTTGGTTATCTTCGGCTATTAAAACTTTTAATGGTTTTTGAACAAATGCGATTTCTGGTATAGAAGAGTCTTTTGAATTTGATACCTCTTCTTTTAACCAAACTGTAAATACAAAAGTCGCACCAGGCTCGTCCGTTTGTTCAATCCAAATATCTCCACCCATTAACCCAACAATTTTTTTGCTTATGGCTAACCCTAATCCCGTTCCTTCCGATTGTCGCGTCATGAAGCTATCCAATTGATAGAAGGGATCAAACAAATGATTGAGTTTCTCCTTGGGGATACCAATCCCGGTATCTTTTATTGAACATTTCAGCTGGATCTTGTGATTCTCGCGCCCATTATTTTCAACCACAATGGAAACCCCGCCGCTATACGTGAACTTAATCGCATTACTAATGAGATTCATTAACACTTGCTTCATGCGATCGTAATCACCAATTAGTTTATTAGGAAATTCAGAAATCACGGAAACTTGAATTTCCAGCTTTTTTTCATGTGCTTTGGGCATCAAGACTGCAAGCGCATCGTCGATACAGTCTCTAATATCAAATGGCTGCGCTTGCAATTCAGTCTTGCCCGCTTCAATCTTGGAAAAGTCCAAAATATCATTAATAATCTTAATCAGCGTATTCCCGCTTTTATTAATGATTTCTACGTATTCTTGTTGCTCTTCATCCAAATCCGTCGTATTTAATAGCAAGTCTGTCATGCCTATTACCCCATTCATAGGGGTCCTGATTTCATGGCTCATCATGGCTAGAAATTCACTTTTTGCTTTATTAGTATTTTCAGCTGCTTCCTTAGCAATAAGCAGTTGTTTCTGTTCGGTCATATCTTTTGCAATCACATAATACCCGACTTTTTCCTTATTTATGATGATGGGCGCAATCGTTGTTAGCACTTCAACATGATGTCCATCTTTATGTTTGATTTTATTAATCTTTCTTTCCGTTGTAACGTCTTCAATAGAAAAGGAAAGTATCCTACGGAGATTTCGTTCACCAATAATTATGGAAATTGGCTCTCCTCGCATCTCCATAACCCTATATCCAGTCAATCGTTCTGCCATCTCATTGGTGTTAATAATCCTGCCCTTCACATCCAGGGAAATAATAGCATCGTGGTTGTATTTTTTCAGAGAGGTATATCGCTCAACAGACTCTTGGAGCTTCAATTCTACTTTCTTTCGCTCCGTAATATCTCGCCCTATCCCTAATACCTTCAGTAGTTGGCCTTGTTCATCTCTAATGAGTTTAATCGCAGTCTCAAACCAAATATATGTACCATTCTTATGACGTGAACGATAGGTAACTACCTCATTATCCGAAAAGGGGGCAGACCTTATTTTTTCTAAATCTTCAGGATGATTTAATTCCGTACTATCTTTTCCGATCAATTCTTCTGGCTCATATCCCAATAAATCACGCACAGAGGGTGATAAATACTCGATGTTACCATCGGGATTCACTAGCGTAATAATATCCTGAGCATTTTGCGAGATAAGTTCATACAATTTTTCAATCTTTAAAAGTTTTTGCTCCGTGGCTATTTTATCTGAAATATCGATGATATGTGCGATAAAGTATAGGGGAGTTTCTTGTTTTTCGTCACGAACCAAAGAAAGCCTTACAGACGCCCAAATAAGATGACCGTTTTTCTGAATACAGCGATTCTCCAACTCATAAAATGGTGAATTCCCATTCAATACCTCTTCGATTAGTCCATTAATTTTAATCAAATCATCCGGATGGGTTATTTCCTTAAGTGTAAGTCCAATTGCTTCTTGTTCCGTATAACCAAGGGTTGGATAGAAGGATGGATTAACCCTCATGATAGAGCCATCTATGGACACCAACGCAATAGCATTTGGCGCAAAGGTAAATATTTGTTGAAAAACAGAATCGCGCTCGAAATCTACTTTAGGCATTTGAAAACCTCCAGTCGTCAATGGACCCCCTATTTCTACTATATAATGCCATTTAAATATAACATGACTTTAATTGTGAACTGAAATTGTCATTATCTTTTACTTAGAAATTCACAATTTGCCTTCACGTATTTCTCTCCAGTCGTGCTTACAACTAATTCATCATCATGAGATTGAATGATAACATTCTCCCCTATTAGTTCACCTTGTAAAAAGATCGCGATTGGCTGTCGAAATACCCGCATTCTTTCAAAGTCAGAAGGTTCTATCAGTTTGCGTTGTTTTGGCATGTTTTTTCTCCTTTTTAAGCTTCTATATGATTATATTATTGCATAAATACGAATCAAAATCAGTTCCTATGAAAAAGGACCTTCTCAAATGTCTGAAAAGACAAAGGAAAGTCCTGTTTGTCTTATGTTAACGCTGCCCAAGATTTTGAATAATAAAAAATAGACTGCCGAAAGATTCGGCAGTCCTAGTATCGTTCATACTAGCCTTATGGCAAACAGCTATTATTAACTGGTTGCCCCGCTAAGTCTAGATAAAAACAATCTTGTTCTATCTTGTGCAGGATGATTAAACAAAGCATCGGGTGTACCCTGCTCAATAATACTGCCATCGTTCATAAAGACAACAGTATCCGCTACTTCCTTAGCGAATTGCATTTCATGCGTAACAATCATCATAGTCATGCCTTCCACGGCCAAGTCCTTCATGACTTTAAGCACTTCCCCCACAAGCTCAGGATCTAATGCGGAAGTTGGCTCATCAAATAAGAGCACTTCAGGATCAATAGCCAATGCTCGGGCTATACCTACCCGCTGCTGTTGTCCTCCGGACAGCTGATGCGGATAATAGCTAGCCTTGTCCTCTAAACCGACCTTCCTAAGCAGTTCGACCGCTTTACTTCTAGCCTCTTGCCTGCTTCTTTTCTTCACAACGACCTGAGCTGTCGTGACATTTTGTAATACCGTTAAGTGAGGAAATAAATGATAGGACTGAAAAACCATCCCGGTCTTTTTCCTTAACGCGAGGATTTCGCTCTGTTTTGGCTTATCTATTTCTGTAAATGTAAGCTGTGTGCTTCCTATCTCAATCGTGCCTTTATCAGGAATTTCTAGAGCGTTAATAGAACGAAGCAAGGTAGATTTCCCGGAGCCGGAAGGACCGATGACTACCATCACTTTGCCTTTCTCTAAGGTAATATTGATACCTTTTAACACTTGCTGAGAACCGAAGGTCTTGAATAGATTGTTGATTGTAATCATACATCCACCACTATCTAGCCGTATGAAGGTCAAACTTTTTCTCCAAACGACCTTGAATATTTGAAAGAATTGTGCTAATTACCAAATAAATGAGTGCAGCTTCACAATAAAGCAATAAGGGTTCATAGACGGTTGCCGTAATTTGCTGAGCTTTTTGAAACATTTCCGTCACCGTGACAGTTGCTGCGAGTGAGGTGTCTTTCACCAAGCTTATGAACGAGTTAAAAAGTGATGGAATCGAAATTCGAATTGCTTGGGGCAATATGATGACCCGCAGCGCTTGAAGCTTAGTCATTCCGAGCGAATAAGATGCTTCCCATTGTCCTTTTGATGTTGAGAGCAAAGCGCCACGAATAATCTCAGATCCATAGGCGCCAACACTTAAGGTAAATCCTATAACAGCTGATGGGAAAGCATCCAGTGTAATCCCGATACTTGGCAGTCCATAAAAAATAATAAACAATTGCACCAGCAAAGGCGTGCCCCGAATAATCCACACGTAAAAACGTGCTGCCTGAACAAGAGGTTTAATATCAGAAATACGAATTAATGCGGTTACCAAGGCAAGACAAAGCCCCAGTGTAAATGAGATTAAAGTCAAAGGTACTGTAAAAGTAACCCCTGCCTTAAGCAGGGGAAGGAAAGAGTCTATGAAGATTTGCCATTTTCTATCGTCCATTTTAAAGAACCCTACTTCGATACATCTTGGCCAAAGTATTTTTCAGAAATTTTGAGATAAGTTCCATCTTTCTTTGAATCAGTCAATGCTTTGTTAACCGCATCAACGAGCTCTTTATTGCCCTTGTTTAACAAAACTGCGCTTTGCGATGCTTCCTTGGTCTCATCGACGACTTGAATAGCTACATCCGGTTTTTGTTTTTTCAAATCCAGGTAAGACAGCCCATCATTAATCGTGGCATCAATACGTTTGGACAGCAGCAGATCGATGGCTTGATTAAATCCGTCGGTTTGTACTATCTCTGCGCCGTTGGATTTAGCAATTTCGGTTAAGTTACTTGTTAATGATTGCCCTGCTTTTTTACCTTTCAAATCAGTTAATTTTTTAATATCCTTATTGTCTTTGTGTACAATCAAAACGGCTTTAGACACGATGTAAGGATCTGAGAAATCGTATTTCACTTTACGATCATCTTTAATGGTAACTTCGTTCACGACAATATCAAATCGTTTGGAATCCAGCCCAGCAAACATGCCATCCCATTTCGTTTCGATGAATTCGGCTTGAACACCAAGTTTCTTAGCGATTTCTTGAGCAATCTCTACATCGAACCCAGTTAATTTCCCATCCTTGTCATGGTACGTAAAAGGTGCATAAGTCCCTTCCGTTCCTACACGAATTTTCCCATTTGCTTTGATCGTATCCAACAAAGTTTGAGTTGCTTGTCCGGCTGTTTCTTTCGCCACAGCTTCTTTGGTTGCTGCCGCAGTTGGAGATGGTTTATTAGCCGTTTCTTTTGTTCCACATGCAGTAAATATAAGAGAGCTCGCTAGTAGTATCATGCCTGCCGATAGATATTGTTTTTTCATTTGAAGACCCCCATGTTGTTATTTGAACTTTTGTCATCTTAACACTACTAACTTTATTCAGTCAAGAAATATTCCTACTATTTCAGTTGGATTAATTCGCTGTATGGTTTCCGTCCTCTACGTTCCTTAGATGATTCAAGAAATACCAAACGCTGTTAGATAGACGCTCAGCAGGCCGTGTAATGACACTCGCTACGATAGGTATTGATGTGAACGTTGTCCAAGGCAGCAGCCTCCCATAAGACAGCTCTAAACGGGCTGCAGATTCCAAGATCACTCCGCACCCCATTCCCTGCATCACAAATTGTTTAACAGTCTCGGTGGAATCGAGATGCATGATCTCCATATCCCATGTATCGTTGATGGGTATGGATATACCATCTCGAGATACGATCAGCTTTCGGCTATGGAATGGCAACGAAGGTTGAATACCTATCAATCGTTCCTGAGCGAATGGCGTAACTCGGAATGAAAAATGGTCGTCTGGTGGCTGCAGCGTCATTCCGATATCAATGCTGCCCATTTTGACTAATCGCTCAATTTCCTCATCTGTTCTTGTTTGCAGTTCTACGGTGATATCGGAATAGGTTTGAGTAAACGAAACCATGATTTTCGGTAACAAATAAGCGGCTACTACCTGGGAGGCAGCTACAATGATTTTGCCTCGACTCCCTAGGCGATATTCCTCCATGGTCCGATAAATCTGCCCTTCCAATGACAGCATGGTTTCTGCATACTCCATCAGAGTATGTCCTGCATCCGTCAAAGCGATATCCCGGCCAACAACTGTAAACAGGGGAACTCCTACTTCCTGCTCTAAACGCTTAAGCTGCATGGATATCGCTGGTTGGCTGACATAGGTTTCCTTGGCAACTTGAGTAATACTCCCCTTTTTAATCACTTGCATGAACAAGGACAAGTGTTTCGTATTCATAAGGGCCTCCATATATATAACTAAATTATTATGATTATATAATATTAATAGTATTTGTATTATAGATCAAATCATGTCATTCTATAGACATTCTTTGAAGGGAAGTGTTTTCTCCATGAATATCCAAGAAATAAGAGACCAATTTCCGATTTTAAAGCAGCAAGTAAATGGACATCCTCTGGTGTATTTAGATAGTTCGGCCACATCTCAGAAGCCCTACGCTGTCATTGAAGCGTTACGGGATTATTATACGAATTACAACTCCAACGTTCATCGCGGTGCACATACATTAGGTTCATTGGCTACGGACGCATTCGAAAATGCCAGAGAAAAAGTCAAATCATTTATCCATGCCAGGGAGTCGGCAGAAATCGTATTTACTCGCGGAACGACCGCTTCATTAAATCTAGTCGCCCAATGTTATGTGAGAGAATTTCTTCAAGAAGGCGATGAAATCTTGATCACATTAATGGAGCATCACAGCAATCTCATCCCTTGGCAGCAGGCAGCTAAAAAAACGGGCGCAATACTTCGCTATATTCCCATCCAACCTGATGGCACTATTCGCTTAGAGGATGTGGAGGAAGCTATCACATCGAAAACCAAGTTCGTATCCATCACCCATGTTTCCAACGTCATGGGAACTATTCATCCTGTGAAACAGATTGCGGCAATTGCTCACCGTCACGGAGCCGTGATTTGCGTCGACGCGGCTCAAAGTGCACCACATCTTCAGCTGGATGTTCAAGATTTGGATTGTGACTTTATAGCTATTTCCGGTCATAAGATGGCAGGGCCTACCGGCATTGGTGTTCTGTATGGCAAGAAAGCCCTATTGGAAAAAATGGCGCCTTATGAATATGGCGGAGAAATGATCGATCACGTAGACTTATACGAATCTACTTGGAAGGAGCTTCCATGGAAGTTTGAAGGAGGAACGCCGAATATAGCAGGCGCAATCGGGCTAGGTGCCGCAATCGATTTCCTGCAGCAAATCGGGTTAACGAACATTCGTCAGCATGAGAATCAATTAGTCAACTATGCACTTGAGCAGCTTTCACAGATTGAAGAAATTTCGATCTATGGCCCTAGGCAGCCCGAACTAAGAAGCGGCTTAGTCACCTTTAATGTAGCAGACGTGCACCCCCATGATCTCGCAACCGTTCTGGATTCGGAAGGAATTGCGATTCGAGCGGGCCATCACTGCTGCCAGCCTTTGATGAGGTGGCTTAACGTTTCATCCACGGCACGTGCGAGTTTTTATATTTACAATACGGAAGAAGATATTGATGCTCTCGTGAAGGGGTTGAAGCGGGCGATAGCTTATTTCACTTACGTATCTCAATGACAATAATATGGAGTAAAGGGTTTATTCCAAAGGCCAATTCCAAGGCATATTTTCCAATTGTTACGTGAATAATAAACAAGCCGTTTCGCCATTCTTGCCCATTTTATCCCCACCATTACTAAAAGATTAGCGAGTTTGTCATATATTCTACTTGCGAGTTCAACAACGAATTCAAGAACTGTATTATACTATGGAATACATTGATATTTCTCTAAGATGGTGGTATACATGCGCAAACCTGACCGAACGAGTAAAAAACCTCTCTATCAACAGATCTCTGATGAGATGGAGAGGAGTATTATACATGGCGAATATCCGCCCGGAAGTTTCTTGCCTTCCGAACGTAAGCTAGCCGAACGACTGGAAGTTAACCGAAGCACGGTCGTACATGCCTATGAGGAATTACGTGCAAGAGGAATAGTGGAAAGTATCAGCGGAAGCGGCACAATGGTCAGCAACCACATTTGGGGAATAAGGCCCAATCTAACACCCAATTGGCGTCAATATGTGGAAGGGGGCACATTTGCCCCAAATCTACCATACATCCGCCGGGTTCGTGAGGTTCTGCGTGAGCGAGAATCGATCATTGACTTTGCTAGTGGCGAGTTATCTGCCGACTTATTCCCCAATGAGGCGATTAAGCAAATAATGAGGGATATTCCTTTCGAAGCCTACTTAGGATATGACGATCCGAGTGGTTATTTGCCGCTTAGAGAGACGCTTGTAGGTTTTTTGGAGGAAAAATTACATATTCGAGCGACAGAATCTTCCATCCTTATCACGTCCGGCTCACAACAATCTCTGTATTTGATTATGCAATGTTTGTTAGCACCTGGGGATGCGGTTGCCATTGAAGACCCGTCTTATTACTATTCTTTGTCCATGTTCCAATCTGCCGGGCTCCGCATTTTTCGCTTACCTGTAAAAGAAAATGGCATCGAACCCGAAGACATTATGTCTTTGTACCGCCAACATCGCATTCGCATGATTTTTTTGAATCCGAACTATCAAAACCCGACAGGGACGATCCTTCATACATCTAAAAGAGAGTCCTTGCTGAAGATCGCAGCTGAACTCGGTATTCCCATCGTTGAAGATGATCCGTTCAGCCTTACTTCCTTTGATCATTCTACTCCTGATACGTTGAAATCCATTGATACTCACGGTTCCGTGCTCTATGTCGGTTCCTTATCCAAGATTGCAGCTTCAGGATTACGGATCGGTTGGTTGGTAGCTCCCCAAGCTGTCGTACAACGATTAGCTGATGCTCGCCAGCAAATGGACTTTGGCCTAAGCATTGTCCCGCAGTGGCTTGCCAATAAATTTTTGAGTTCGGATTTGTTTGATCAGCATACGCTCTTCCTAAGAGACTCCCTTTCTCTGAAGCAGCATCTCATGATCAGATCCCTTCAACAAGAATTACCCGATCAACTCAGCTTTATCCCAGCTCGAGGAGGTCTAACTATATGGTGCAAGATCAAGGACAAGCTTGACGATCAGAAGTTGTTGGAGGAAGCGATCAAACGAGGAGTTGTGTTTATGCCAGGAACGGTATTTGGCTCTGAGCCCGGATATCTGAGATTAAGCTTTGCTCGTCCCTCTATGGATGAGATCGCTTCTGGCATATCCAAATTAGCTCAGGCTTTTCATGCATTAACACAGAAATGTTAATAGGATTGTGTAAGCTGCCCTTCGCGATTTACATCGGAAAGGCAGCTTATTATTTAACTTAAAATTTTGTGCTCCCAGCCCTTGACATTGCTGCATGGCTCCAATACAATAAAAATGTAAGTAAGCACTTGCATTAAAGAAGGGTAGATCAATGAGCAACAATCCAAGTACGAGTGATAAACTTCTATTAGCCACAATCGATCTCATGGCAGAAAAAGGGTACGATGGCACGACGACCAAGGAAATCGCTGCTGCTGCCGGAGTGAACGAAGTCACGTTATTTCGCCATTTCGGCACGAAAGAGAAGCTGCTAGCGGCTGCCTTCAATCGTTATCACTATGCCTTAGAGATGACAAAGCTTTTTAACGAATCTCTGACAGGCGAGCTGCATGAGGACCTTCTTATCATCAGCCGCAAGTACCATAATCTCATGAATCGAAATAGAAAACTGTTTCAGATCATTCAAAAAGGAAGCAGCAGTCTCCCACCAGAAGTTTATCAGGAGGCTCACCGTCATCCTCAGGAACTTAAGAAGCTAATAACGAATTATTTGCTTTCCATGTCGGAGCAAGGTAAAGTGATCACTTCAAAACCTGATATCCAGGCATATGCTTTCATGTTGATGAATCATGGTGCGTTCAATAGCAACATGTCCCCCGTAGATTTGGACGAATTTATTGAAGAAAGCGTGCGGTTATTCGCTAGGGCATTAACTCCCTAGCTTTTTTATAAACCCACATGCAAGTATGTACTTGCATTCATATTCAAAAAGGAGCGATGAACCATGAATTCTGAAACCATGCTGCAAAAAGGCCCTATCTTAATGCGATTATTGATGTTTACCGTAATGATGTCATCGATGAGCGCCCTTATGTTTAACGTTGTACTTCCTCAAATCAGCAAGGAGTTCCATCTTACTCTTGCTCAGGTGAGCTGGCTGTCATCCGCTTATACGCTTATCTATGCTTTTGGTACCGTGACCTATGGAAAACTGGCGGACCGATTTCAACTGAAGAGCCTGTTGACGTTCGGTCTGACGTTGTTTGCTGCGGGTTCTCTAATGGGGCTCATCTCCCAAACATTCTGGTTCGCACTTCTTGGAAGATGCCTGCAATCTGCTGGGGCTGCAGCTATTCCGGCCATTGCGCTGATTATCCCAGTAAGGTATTTTGCGCCTGAGAAGAGAGGCTCCGCATTAAGCATGACAGCTGTCGGGATTGCGCTCGGAAGTGCCCTTGCGCCTGTTATTTCCGCTACTATCGTCAGCTTTGCGAATTGGAGATGGCTGTTTCTGCCATCCCTATTGATTTTGTTACTGCTGCCGCTGTATCGAAAATATCTCGAGCATGAAGTGAAGCAAGCTCCGCGCAAATTCGATTGGCTTGGCGGAGGCTTGCTCGCCGCATCCATTGCGCTGCTTCTGCTCGGGGTCACGAATCGAACCTGGTGGTATTTGCTTGTCGGTTTAGCGACCTTAATCCTCTTCATCATTCGAATTCGTACCGCCGAAGAACCCTTTATCCAACCTCGGTTGTTTCGCAACAAGAAGTATACCATCGCAATAACGCTGGCGTTTCTCATCAGCGGCATTGGTGTTTCCTTGTATTTCTTAACTCCGATTCTGTTTTCGCAAGTTTATCATCTTGGTTCCAATTGGATCGGTTTCGCCATGGTCCCTGCTGCGGCAGCCTCCGCCCTTCTAGGAAGAAAAGGCGGAAAACTAGCGGATCGGAAAGGCAATTCCTATTTGTTCTCTGTTGCTACCGGTGCTTTAATTATTTGTTTTGTCTTGTTGTCCATCTTTACAGGAATCTCGCCGTTATGGATCTCATTCTTTTTGATATTCGGTAACGTAGGCCAATCTTTCTTGCAGATTGCCATGTCCAATTCCATTTCAATATCATTGCCCAAAGATCAGGTTGGAGTTGGTATGGGACTTTTCTCGATGGTCAGTTTTATTGCTCAAGGAATAGCTGCAGGCATTTACGGTATTGTTGTTGCACAAGGTTCATCCGTGCATTGGAATCCATTAAATGTCGATCCGAACAGTTACGTATTCAGTAATTTTTATCTCATTCTTGCCGCGTTGCATGTGGGGATCTTGCTCTTCTACCACTTGCAATTCCGTACCAAGAATGCAAGCGTTGCATTAGAACATTGAACAAATCACGTTTAGGGGAGGGAACATAAAGATGAATGGTAATGTGAGGCAAATTTTTATCGACCAATTGCTTTCATGGCCTGAAGTAACTCAGCAGCCACACCGTTTCGGAGGGATTGAATTTCAGTTTATCGGAAAAGAAATTGGTCATCTACATGGAGATCATCTAGTCGACTTGCTCATGCCACGATCGATTCGCGATCAACTTATCGTTTCAGGGCGTGCGCAACCCCATCATATCTATCCTGATTCTGGTTGGGTATCTGTTTATTTAACGTCAAATGAGGATGTTACTAACGCCATTGAACTTCTACGATTCAAGTATGATTATCTAGTGGCAAAACGAAATGAATGATGATAAGAGCACTCTATACTTTTTAGTTTGTTGTCGATGGAAAACCCTCAGGCACTATGCCTGAGGGTTTTCCTGTATGTATGAATATCAGCAGGGTTTATTGTTCACAAAAATGTCGGATTGGCAATCAAATACGTAGAGTAAAATTTCATAATATTGGCATTCTATTAGGAAGTAAACATCCATTCTACCTGTACAGTAGGTGATCAAATAGATAAGTACAAAAAGCAAGAAAAATGGTTAATAAGGCTCTGTATCCTTATTGCTTCTCTCATGCTTCTTTCCTGGCTCCGACAGATGTTTGCAAATTCGCACTAACTGATTTCCCAAGTAATTTTCAAGCTGAAAAGGAGTACATCACATATGGCCTATGATCCCGTGCTTTACAGCCGAATGCTTACAGAACTTACATTCGCCTTCCATATAATCTTCGCTACCGTAGGTGTTGGTATTCCCATCATGATCGCATTCGCCGAATGGTCTGGCATTAAGCGAAACGATCCTTACTACCTGCTTCTTGCGCGGCGCTGGGCCCGCGGCTTCGTTATAACCGTCGCTGTTGGTGTTGTCACAGGAACCGCAATAGGTCTCCAGCTAAGCCTGCTATGGCCGAGCTTTATGCGCGTTGCCGGCCAGGCGATTGCCTTGCCTTTGTTTATGGAGACCTTCGCCTTTTTCTTTGAAGCTATCTTCTTAGGCATCTATCTATACACTTGGGATCGATTTCGTAAGCCCATCACTCATTTCCTGCTCAGTATTCCGGTCATGCTCGGATCGTCAGCATCTGCTTTTTTTATCACAACCGTTAACGCGTTTATGAATACCCCGCAGGGCTTTAAGCTGGACAACGGCTCCATTACAAACATTCAGCCGCTTATAGCCATGTTCAATCCCGCTACCCCAACGAAGGTAGCACATGTGCTTTCTTCGGCTTATATGACAAGCGCCTTCGTCCTTGCGACGATAGCCGGCGCTGCTTTGCTTAAAAAGCGCGATTCGCTCTATCACCGTAAAGCACTCAAGCTAACGATGGTCGCTGCTCTTATTTTTTCAATGTCAACTGCACTCATTGGTGATCTTTCCGGGAAATTTTTGGCTAAATACCAACCCGAGAAACTGGCTGCCGCTGAATGGCATTTTGAGACGGCTAAACAGGTGCCGCTTGTTCTAGGGGGGATTTTAACAGAAGATCATCAGATTAAATACGGGTTTAAAATCCCTTTCGCCCTAAGTATTCTAGCTCACGATAACCCGAATTCGGTCGTTCAGGGCTTAAATGAAACACCTTTGGATGAGCGGCCCCCTCTTATTGTTCATTATTACTTTGATTCGATGGTCACGATAGGCATTTTCCTTACGGTACTTTCTATGCTATCTGTTTGGATGGTTTACAAATTAAAAAGTATCCAATATCCAAGTTGGGTGTTGAGGTTGATCGTCCTTTCAGGCCCTCTAGCCATTTTGGGGATTGAATTGGGTTGGATTTATGCTGAGGTAGGCAGACAGCCTTGGATCCTTCGAGGTTATATGAAGACCGTCCATGGAGCGACCACCTCCACACATGTGGATCTAATGCTCCTTTTGTTCTGCATCCTATATGTAGCGATTGGGTTAACTTTGGTCAAAGTGCTTAGGAAAATGTTCACGAACAGCGATGTACAAGATGAACTCAAGAGCAGAGGCATTGAGGGGGGACCTACACATTGAAGTATGAGTTAATTGGCATTACAGTCCTATGGATATTTCTGTACGGCTATTTGATCGTTGCTTCTATTGATTTCGGGGCAGGCTTCTTCAGTTATTACTCCTATGCTACCGGAAAAAAACATCTGGTTGAAAACATCATCAAACGTTACTTATCACCCGTGTGGGAGGTTACGAATGTTTTCCTCGTTTTCTTCTTTGTCGGTATCGTCGGCTTCTTTCCAGATAGCTCGTATTACTTTGGAACAGCCCTTCTGGTGCCCGGAAGCATCGCGATTGTTCTACTTGCGATTCGCGGCTCTTATTATGCTTTTAGTATTTATGGACAAATGCAAAAGCAAAGCCACTTGTATACCTTTTTGTATGGAGCAACCGGGCTCCTCATTCCCGCTTCCTTATCAACCGTTCTGACGATATCGGAGGGCGGCTATATGACAGAGGAGAATGGCAAGGTTATTTTACACTTTAGCAAGCTATTCACAAGCTCTTATTCATGGTCGGTCGTGCTCCTTGCACTTGTTAGCGTTCTTTACATTTCTGCGATGTTTCTTTCCTACTATGCCAACAAAGCGCAGGATTATGAAGCACTCGAAATCGTCCGGGGCTACGCACTAGGTTGGAGTCCACCAACAATCGTGTGCAGTATATTTGTTTTTTTCGCTATTCGCTGGCACAATCCGGAGCATTTTCAGGCTATGCTTGATCTGTCTTGGATGTTCGTTGCTTCCTTACTTTGCTTCATAGCTGCCGTCTATCTGATATTTAAACGAAAAAGCTTTGGCTGGGCATTTATTCTTGTCATGCTGCAATTCGCCTTTGCCTTCTTCGGATATGGAGCTTCCCACTTGCCGTATATCCTTTATCCGTTCATTACCATTCACCAAAATTTTACGAACGATGCGATGGCTATCTCCCTAATTGTCGTTTTCCTGGCAGGACTATGTCTGCTTATTCCATCACTTGTTCTACTGATGAGACTGTTCCTGTTCGATGCTGAATATGTGCGAGGGAATCCTTCCAAGAAAGGGTGAAAAAGATGGATTTTTTTCTGCTTATGATTGCGCCTTTGCTGCTTGTGGCTTTTTCAATCGGAATTTTGTTCATGATGTTCTCACGAGGGCAGGATAAGTTTCCTGAATAAATAACAAAAAGAGGATATACAGCTGCATATCCCTGACCCATTCTCTATGTAAGTAATATCATTTTAACTCTTGAAAGTTAACAATATATTCATCTAATTTTTGACTAAGATCTACTACTTTCTCATGCGTTAAACTTCCGCGTATATACGCCTCTTCAATCATTTCAATGCGTAATGCTTCGATTTTCTCTAATAATAGTAGTTCCATCTCACTTATTCACACCAATTCTGTTCAATGATGGTTTGTACAATAGCTATTATAGAACAGGACGCTGAAAAAGGTAATGATTGGGTCGATAATCTTTATGACAAATTTGTGAAATATTATTTCAACATCAAATAAAATTTCTGTTTTTTTGCACCTCTTTGTAGATGGAACGACAAGGTTGTGCTCCATACAACAATAGACAAGCTAATCCGCGTTTATCCACGCGAATGTTGTAAAATTCTGCATATACACACATTCTCACTAGACCGGACAAGCCTGTTAGCTAACGATGCTAAACAGGGGGAAAGCTTTACTTGCCCCACTTCCAAAAAGCATATAAATATCATTAAAAAAAGCCGCCGGATCTACGCCGGACGGCCTCGTGATAAGAGATTTATTGAATGGATTGCAGATGCTCGGAGAGACGATCCCAAGTTTCAGTAATACCTTGCTCCATCCCCATTTCCATGACGGTTTTGAGCGCTTCGGCGGATTCGTATTTTGCGTGGCTGATAAGCTTGGTCTTCCCTTCATGCTCTACAAATGTCATCGTTATCTGAGACGATGGCATCCCCTGCGTTTCATTCCCTTCAGCATCCGAGAAGTAATCGACGTAAGCAATTTTCTCCGCCTCAACAATTTCCCCATAGACTGCTTTACCCCAAGATTCGTATCCGTAAAAATCCCCTTGATTCTGATCGATACACTTCATGCAGTAATGCCAGATACCACCCGGACGAAAATCGACGTTGCAAACCGTAAGCGTCCAACCGCGAGGTCCCCACCAGTGCTTAAGATGCTCAGCCTCCGAGAATGCTTTGAATACAAGCTCGCGCGGCGCGTTAAAAACACGCTCCAAAATTAGTTCCTGACCTTCTACCTTCGTACTCATTTGATTTGACATTGAAAATCCTCCTAAAATTTAGTTTTGTTTGTTTTCTTTGTTTCGCAGCTTCTGAAGGTAATTCTCCAAAGCCTCAAATCGTTCATCCCAGACATTGCGGTAGGTTTCAAGCCAAGTGTCCAGTTCTTGAAATGGTTCCAATCGCAGTTTGTAGTTCCGGCGATTGGCCACAGCCTGCACTTCCACTAGTCCAGCCTCCAGCAGGACACGAAGATGCTTCGAGGCTTGAGGCTGGCGAAGCCCAAGACCTTCGGCGATATCTCCTACAGTCAAGGGACCTTCTAACAGAAGCTCAACAATGCGTAAACGGTTGGGTTCGGCCAGTGCGCTAAATGTTGTATTATCCATGATGATTTCCTGTTCCAGTTCCAGCTCTAGTCAATCCAGGCCACCTCGTTTCGTTAACAAGTTACCTTACTTCCATTAACAATATACCCCAAAAAGAATATTCCTGTCAAGGAATATTTGGAATTAATATTGCACTCGATCCATCTACTTTATTTGGGTGTAACACCAACAATAATTTATAACCAGAACCAAAAAAAAGCAGTACGTCTAAGTGACGCACTGCTTTCTATTTCCGATAAATTTACGGAAAGATATTGGGGTTAACCCGATTTTATGAATGAAAATCTTGTCCGGAACGAACTTCTTTGACATAGCCTGCGCGGATGACAAAATCGCCAAAATGCTCGTTTTCTTGCCGTTCCTTCGCATATTGATTGACTATCGGTCGCAGCGACTCCAGAATCTCCACTTCGCCGATGTTTTCCTTATACAGCTTGTTCAGTCGATTTCCGGAATGCCCACCGCCTAAATACATGTTGTATTTGCCTGGTGCCTTACCAATGAACGCAATTTCCGCCAGCATTGGACGGGCGCAACCGTTCGGACAACCGGTCATGCGAATGACGATCTCTTTGTCACTCAAACCAGCTTCTTCCAACATCGGCTCGATTTTATCCATTAAGTCCGGAAGGTACCGCTCTGCTTCAGCCATCGCCATACCGCAAGTCGGCAGAGACACACAGGCCATAGAGCTTCTGCGCAATGCGGAGTACTGAAGCCCATCCGTAAGACCATATTCTTTGATCAGTTCTTCGATCTTTTTCTTTTTCTGAGTGCTCACATTACCGATCACCAGATTCTGGTTCGCCGTAAGTCTGAAGTCCCCATTATGCACTTTGGCAATTTCACGAAGTCCGGTCATCAGTTGGTAGTTATCCTCATCCATGACACGGCCGTTTTGGATAAACAGGTTGAAATGCCATTTCCCGTTGCTGCCCTTCACCCAGCCATAGCGATCTCCATTATGATCAAAATGGTATGGACGCGCCGCTTCCAGCTTCCAACCTAAACGAGCGGTTAGTTCACCAACGAACCAATCAATGCCGCGGTCATCAATCGTATATTTAAACCGAGCATGCTTACGCACAGAGCGATCGCCGTAATCCCGTTGAATCGTAACCGTCTTCTCTGCCAAATCAATCATTTGATCCGGCGTGATGAATCCAATCACTTGGGCTACTTGCGGGTAAGTCAACGGATCGCCATGCGTCATCCCCATGCCGCCACCTACAGATACATTGAAGCCCTTCAGCCGTCCATCTTCAACAATAGCAATGAAACCCAGATCTTGCGAGAAGACATCCACATCATTGGAAGGAGGCACTGCTATACCGATTTTGAACTTACGCGGCAAATACACCTTTCCATAGATCGGCTCTTGCTCTACGCCATCTTGGCTGTCCACTACTTTTTCGCCGTCCAGCCAGATCTCGTGATAGGCTTTGGTCTGTGGATCCAGGTGGCTGCTAACGCGGCTGGCCCATTCGTATACTTCAGCATGAACTTCCGACTGATAAGGATTCGGATTACACATGACGTTACGGTTAACGTCACCGCACGCAGCTAGCGTACTTAACAACGAATCATTCACTTCACGGATCGTCTTCTTCAAATTCCACTTCAACACACCGTGAAGCTGGAAAGATTGACGTGTCGTCAGACGGATCGTTCCGTTTGCATACTTCTGTGCAACCTGATCCATCATCAACCATTGCTCAGGTGTAACGATTCCGCCAGCGGCACGAACACGCAGCATGAACTGATAAGCCGGCTCCAACTTCTGCTTTTGCCGCTCATTGCGAAGATCCCTGTCATCCTGCATATAACTTCCGTGAAACTTCATCAAACGGTTATCATCCTCAGGGATGGAACCCGTAATGGCATCTATCAGCGTCTCTTCGAGACTCCCGCGCAAGTAATTGGTTCTCATTTTAATGTGCTCAACTTCGCTGTGCGGTGCACTGTTCTTTGAAAGTAAATTATTTTCTGACATATTGGCCTTTCTCCTCTCGCGATCTTTGGGATTTGAACTTAGTATACATCCCTCTGATAACGTTTTTGCTGTTGCATACGGGTCAAATACTCCGCTGCTTCCTCCGAGCTAAATCCGCCCTCTTGCTCAATAATTGTTGCCAGGGTCGCATGCACATCGTGTGCCATTTTCTTTTCGTCACCACATACGTACACGCTTGCACCTTCTTGAAGCCATTTATAGAGCTCAGCGCTCTTCTCAAGCATCCTATGCTGTACATATACTTTCTGGTCGGTATCTCGGGAGAACGCAACATCCATGCGCGTCAACACGCCATCCTTAAGCCATTTCTGCCATTCAACCTGATAAAGGAAATCTGTGGAGAAATGCTGATCACCGTAAAAGAGCCATGATTTGCCTTCGGCCCCAGTCTCTTCTCTTTCTCCGAGAAAGGCTCTGAACGGAGCGACGCCCGTACCAGGTCCGATCATAATGATCGGTGTTTCCGGGTTCTCGGGAAGCTTGAAATTCGGGTTGTTTTGAATGTATACGGGCAGCGTTTCGCCAGCTTTAACTCGCTCAGCCAATTGCACGGAGCACACGCCGTAACGTTCTCTTCCTCGGGCTTCATAACGAACCGCGCGAACGGTAACATGAACCTCATCCGGGAAAGCTTTGGAACTGCTTGCAATCGAGTAAAGTCGAGCAGGCATTTTACGAAGGATCGCTACGAATTCGCCTGCAGGTACGCCTTTAAGGGAGTAATCCTGCACCAAATCTAATAAATCCCGCCCACTGATATATGCTTTAAGATCTTGCTCACGCCCAGCAGCCAACAATTCTTGCAGCCCCTTGCTTAAAGTAAGCTTTGCTGTTTGCTCCAGTAACGGCTTCGTCAGTACCGTAATTTCAAAATTACGGAGCAGTGCCTCGCGCAATGAACGCTTTTCGCCGTTCTTATTAATTGTAACTTGCTCCTCGGCATTCCAACCCATGGCTTCGATCAATTCGTCCACAAGGCGAGGGTGGTTCTCCGGATAAATGCCTAAGCAGTCACCAGGTTCATATTGAAGATTGGATCCCTCGAGGGAGATCTCAACGTGGCGGGTTTCGCGGTCCGATCCACGTCCATTCAGATTCAAGTTCTCAAGAACCTCAGCCTGGAACGGATTTGTTCTCGAATATTCGGATTCAGTGCCGCTCTCAACTGCCGCTAGGGCAGCACTTACTACAGTCGAGCCCGCTGAAGCTTCACTTAAAGAGCCTAGAACGGAACTCATCCACTCTGCAGCAGGCTCATCGAAATCCACGTCGCAGTCAACGCGCGGCGCAAGGCGTTTGCCGCCAAGCTCTTCCAAGCGCTTGTCGAAATCTTTCCCTGTTTGGCAGAATAGCTCGTAAGAAGTATCTCCAAGTGAAAGCACGGAAAACCGCAGTTCTTCCAATTTAGGAGCTCTCTTGCTATGAAGGAACTCATGGAAGGAAATGGCGTTATCCGGTGGATCTCCTTCTCCGTGGGTACTCACTAGAACAAGCAAGTTTTGAACCTTTTTTAAGTTATTAGGTTTGAAGTCTGCCATCGAGGAGAGCGTTACCTGAAAACCTTGCTCTTCTAGCTTTTTGGACATTTTCTTCGCTAAACCTTGAGCTTTACCCGTCTGTGATCCGAAGAGTACGGTCACCTCTTTAGAGATTACAGGCGCATTCACCGCCAAAGTTGCTAAGGGAGCCGCTGGGGCTGCACCTGAAGTCGTCACAACTGCTGACCCCTGTATAGCCGCAAGATACCCGTTCAGCCAGATTCGTTGTGTTTCCGTTAGTGTAGGAAGTAATCGATTGAGCAATTCTACTTGTTCCTGATTAAAAGGACTGTTTGTTACTTGAAGTACCAAGAATATCCACCTCTCATAGCCTGCAATGATATGAATTCCTATTATACATTTTTCTCATTATTTTCACTCTCTTGAAACTATCATGTATGTCGAAATAGGTCAATTAGAATGATCTTATGTGATCTATCAGTAATATTGATAAAGGAATAAATACCTTTTACATGATGTCAAAAGTATAGACCGATATTAACAGTCATTGACGAATATTATAGGATACAGGATTTAAGCAGAGGAGCTTCACTAATGAGATTTGTGACAGAAACGAGATTAAAAAGACTGGAAGAATTGATCCAATTGATTCCTGAATATGACGAAAGAAGCCACGCGCTTCATCTATTGAATTCGATTCGTTCTGATATCGATGATAACTATGCGGAAATTGAAAAACCGATCAGTTTAAGCGGCTTTAAGCGAAGGCCAGACGACCGGAAATAAAAGAGCAGAAAAAAAACGAGCCTCTAGAATCGCTTCTAAAGTTCGTTATCGTTTAGGTAATTCTATAATTTAACCAAGTATTCGCGGTTACATGGCGTCCAGTATGATACCCGCCGTTTCCTCTATTGCTTTCTCAGTGACATCGATCACGGTACATCCAAGCTGCTTATACAATCCGAATGCATACTCCAGCTCTTCCGCCACTCTTTCTAATGCTGAATATTTAGCGCCAAATGGCAGCCCTACTGTTTTCAGCCGTTCCGTACGGATCTTCACCAGCTGCTCAGCGCTCATCGTCAATCCGATCATTTTGCTTTTGTTAAGCGTAAACAACCCTTGCGGCGGCTTTACTTCCGGCACTAATGGATAGTTAGCAACTTTGTACCCTTTATGTGCCAAATAAATACTAAGCGGTGTTTTCGACGTCCTTGAAACACCTAGCAGAACAATATGAGCTTGTTTTAATGCGCTCGTGTCTTTTCCGTCATCGCTTTTAACAGCAAACTCGATCGCTTCTACCCGCTTATAATATTCTTCGTCCATTTGGTGCAGTAACCCTGCTTTCCTTTTGGGAGAATCATTAAAAGTATCAATGAATGCTTGCATAACAGGACCTAGGATGTCTATGCTGGTCACGTTTAAGCGAATCGCTTCTTGACGCATCATCTCTCTTAATTCCGGAAGAACGAGTGTGTAAACAACAAAACTGCCTAGTCGGGAAGCTTCCTCCATCATACTTCGGATTTCTTCCTCCGTACGCATCGTTCCAAAACGCCTTACATGAACTTGACTGGCGTTAAACTGGCGAATTGTCGCTTGAACAACCGTGTTTGCGGTTTCCCCCACCGAGTCCGAACAAACGAATATCGTATGGACTTTCTCCTCCACCCGTGAATACCTCCTAATTCGCTGCTAGTTCCAACATTAATTTGGTCATGGTTGTTTTCGTTATTCGTCCAATTACGCCATACTGGTCTTGTTCAGGTTCCAAACTCACAACGGGCAGGCTGTCAACTTGATGATGAATCATTTTTCGTGCGGCATCAATGACGTGGTCCTCCGGACTTACGGTAACGATGTTCGGGTGTCTCGTCATCACAAGACTAATCGGCATGGAAGGAGCACTCGCATTGCCTAACGTTACCTTTAACAAATCTTTTCTAGAGACAATGCCAACTAATGCCCGATTACTGCTCACAATCATCAGAGTACCTACATTCTCAAGAAACAGAGAGACGACGGCATCATTCACCGTAGCTGTTTCTTGAAGAACGACAGGTAAGCCCATTACATCTTTCACATAAATGCCATCCAGTTTTTTGTACGAAGATTCTTCACGCTCCAGCGTTTTTCCGAGAAAATAACCAACCTTAGGCTTCGCATCCAAATAACCTAGCATAACTAGCAGGGCAAGGTCGGAACGAATGGTTGGACGAGCGATTCCGAGCATCTCTGCTAGGTTTTCTCCAGTAATCGGAGCATGTTTCTTTACACGTTCTATGATTTCCATTTGACGGGATGTAAGTTCTATCGTATTTCCCTCCCTGAACTTTCATGTTCATCCCAATTTTAACCTATTTTCTCGCTGTATCAAATGGCTTGAGCAACTTTTTGTTCACCGGGAACACCATGTTTGATGAACGCTTGTGCCGCTGCTATTCGAGCCAAAGGAATTCGGTATGGGGAACAGCTAACATAATCCAATCCGGTCAAGTGGCAAAAGAAAATCGACTCTTTATCTCCGCCATGTTCCCCGCAAATGCCCGTTTTGAGTGACGGCTTATCGAGCCTCCCCGCATTCACGGCTAAGTCAATCAATTGTCCGACGCCTTCCGTGTCAAGCACTTGGAACGGATTATGCGGAAGCAGCTTCTGATCGACATAGTGGGATAGAAATTTGCCCTCAGCATCGTCGCGGCTATAACCATACGTCATTTGCGTCAAGTCATTGGTGCCAAAAGAGAAGAAATCGGCATAAGCCACAATTTGGCGTGCAGTAAGCGCTGCTCGTGGAACCTCTATCATGGTCCCGACCTTGTACGGACAATCTCTAAGTTTGTCTTTCCCCAGCACCTGTTCCGCAACAAAGTCAACAAGCTCCCTCAAAATTTTCAGTTCATTGGCATGGCCCACGAGTGGAATCATGATTTCCGGAAGAACTCGGATACCTCTGTCGATACAGCCTGAAGCTGCACGGAAAATGGCCTCTATCTGCATATCATAAATCTCCGGATATACAATTCCCAATCTGCAGCCCCGCTGTCCCAGCATGGGGTTAGCCTCATGGAGAGCTTGCACTTTGCGGAGAAGGTGGGCGGTCTCTTCTCTTTCTAAATCTGACGCACCTTTATCATATGTCAGCTCCGTATATCTTTTTTGCAGATCTTCGAGGTTGGGTAAAAACTCATGCAAAGGCGGATCCAGCAGCCGAATCGTCACCGGAAGACCATCCATTTCCTCGAACATGCCTTCAAAATCTGACTTCTGCATGGGAAGCAGCTGTGCAAGAGCCTGCAAGCGATCTGCTTTGTCATCCGCGAGGATCATTCGTTGAACAACAGGCAGACGCGTTGGCGAGAAAAACATATGCTCTGTTCGGCATAACCCGATCCCCTCGGCTCCTAACTGTCTAGCGATTTTCGCATCTTCAGGATTGTCTGCGTTCGCGTATACTTTCAGCGAGCGAATCTCATCCGCCCACTTCAGCATAATGAGAAGTTCATCTGTCATTTTGGCTTCTCGTAATGGCATGGCACCGATAATGACACGTCCGGTTGCACCGTCTAGCGTGATCCAATCTCCTTCTTCCACAACCCTGCTTCCAGCCAACATCCGCTTCTCACCAAGTACAATTCGGACCTCTTCGCAGCCGCATACACAAGGTTTACCCATTCCCCTTGCTACAACAGCAGCATGACTCGTCATCCCTCCGCGGCTCGTTAGCACGCCTTCGGATGCGATCACGCCATGAATATCTTCGGGTGTTGTTTCATTTCTAGCTAGAATGACCGTCTTGCCGGCACGGCTCCATTCTGCAGCTGTGTCAGCGTCAAACACAAGCTGTCCAACCGCTGCGCCAGGCGAAGCCGGAAGTCCTTTGGCCAACACATCCTTTACAGCCTCTTCATCAATACCTCTATGCAGCAGCTGATCAAGATGCGACACTTCGATGCGCTCAACAGCTTCTTGTTTTGTCAATAAACCTTCATGGACTAAATCGACAGCAATCTTGAGCGCAGCTTGGGCATTTCGTTTCCCGTTACGAGTTTGAAGCAGGTAAAGCTTATTATTTTCAACCGTAAATTCGATATCCTGCATATCTTTGTAATGTTTCTCTAACTGCTTGGATGCTTCAAATAACTGCTCATAAATCTGAGGCATTTCGCTTTGCAGCGCGGCGATCGCAAGCGGGGTTCGGATACCTGCAACCACATCTTCCCCCTGTGCATTAATCAGGTATTCACCGAAAAATGTATTCTCACCCGTGGATGGGTTTCTCGTAAAGACAACCCCTGTGCCGCAGCTGCTGCCCATATTGCCAAACACCATGCTCTGAATGTTAACCGCTGTCCCTTGTTCATCTGGAATCCGATTAATTTTACGGTAAATCTGAGCTCTTTGATTATTCCAGGACTTGAATACAGCCTCAACAGCTAATCGCAACTGCTCATAGACATGCTGTGGGAAAGCTTGACCCGTTTTAGCCAGAATGCATTTTTTGTAATCTTCGATAAGACCCTTCCAACCGGCAGCTGTTACATCCTGATCTTGATGGACGCCCTCTTTCTCTTTCAAACGGTGCAGCAGCTGCTCGAAATGGTAGGCTTCAATGCCAAGGACAACGTTTCCAAACATCTGCATCAAACGACGATAGCAATCGTAAGCGAACTTTTCATTGTTTGTTAGCGCTGCCAATCCTTGAACCGTTAAGTCGTTGAGACCTAGATTCAAAATGGTATCCATCATACCCGGCATCGAAGACACAGAACCGGATCGGACGGAAACAAGAAGCGGATTGCTGGCATCTCCGAACGTTTGTCCCTTCTGTTTCTCTAACTGCTTGAGAGCTTCTGCAATTTGTTCAAGCAATCCCTCTGAGATCCGATTACCAACCTTGAAAAAAGCTAAGCAGGCCTCTGTTGTAATGGTGAAACCCGGTGGTACAGGAAGTCCGGCACGAGTCATCTCAGCGAGATTAGCTCCCTTTCCTCCCAGTAAAGCTTTCATTGAAGCATTTCCCTCCTGAAAGGGTACCACTTGTTTCTGAATCATCACTTGTTAGCCTCCTTAGTTTTCTCGAGACATAGGGGTGAATTGCACACGCCATAAAATTTTTTATATCCGTCCGTAGGTAACGTTGCAATCACTTCATTACATGATTTACAAATGATAACACCAAGATCATACCGATGAATGGCGGCCAATGTTACATGGTTTGTGTTAGACATTTCGTTTCCCCCTTTAGTTGTGTGCTTTCGGCACGCGACATATGAGCTACTAAATCGATGACTCGGTTTGTGTAACCCCATTCGTTGTCATACCAGGCTAGCAGCTTGATTTGGTTTTCGTGCGTCATAATGCTAAGACCGTCGATGATGGCAGATTTCTCATTGCCTATATAATCCGCAGAAACAAGCGGCAATTCATTGTAATCAACAAAGCTTCCTATTTGGCCGGCAATCGCCTTCTTGATGGCGAACTTCACATCATCAACACTAACTTTACGACCGACCACCACTTGAAGATCCAGCAGCGAAACATCTTGTGTCGGGACGCGAACGGACACACCTTGAATTTGGGATGCCAGATGAGGAATCACATCGATAAGTGCTTTCCCCACGCCAGTCGAAGTCGGAATAATTGAATTCGTGCAAGCCCTCGCACGTCGAAGATCTTTATGCGGGTTATCCATATGATTTTGATCATTCGTAAAAGCATGCACCGTTGTCATCCAACCCTGTTTAACTGAAAATGCTTCATCAAGGATATGGAGAACCGGTGCGATACAGTTGGTTGTACAGGAAGCTGCAGAAACCAATCGATGCTGCTTCGGATCATACTTCTCTTCATTCACACCCATGACAACTGTGAGGTCCATGTTCGTCCCTGGTGCAGTAATCAAAACCTTCTTGGCTCCAGCAAATAAGTGTCTTTCAGCGCCATGCCGGTGATTGAACTTTCCGGTTGCATCCACAACCAACTGGGCTCCATAATCCTCCCACGGCAATAAATCTGGTTCTCTTTCACTAATGACGGAAATCAGCTTTCCGTTAATCCTCATTAAGTTGTCATTTACCACATCAATTTTTGCGTCCCATGTGCCATGAACCGAATCATATTTCAACAAATGGGCTAATACATGAATGGGGCTTGTTGAATTGATCACGTTGATTTCAAACTCCTGCTGTTTCTCGGACAATGCTTTTCTCAAACAAAGCCTCCCGATTCTACCTGTACCACTAATTCCAACTCGCATCTCCATCCTCCAATTCGTTATTGCGTTATTTAGTATGTCATAAATGTATCACAAGGTTATATAATGTACAATATATATTTTAAAGTTCACAGAAATATCATCATTTATCATTATTTTAACGCTTTATTTTATATATGACGTCATATATAAAATAAAAAGAAACCGCCTTACGATGGGTAATCGTAAGGCGGTAGTTAAAACATGATTGAAAAATAGATTCAAATCTTAGATTTAATGAAAAATATTTAAAATAAAAACGGTCATTAGATGAATTCCTCCATCAAATCCATATTCACTCCCACAGCTGCTCTACTGCCATCAGCCGCGGCATAAATTAATTGCGAAGGCATGAAATAAGACGCATCTCCGGCGGCATATAAACCCGTGACCGAACTTCTTCCAAACTCATCTGTCTTAATTCCACCTAACTCCGTCATTTCGCAGCCTAAGCTTTCTCCAAAAGATGCTTTTGGTACTAATTTAGAGTTAACGAATCCACCGGCTCTCAGGATATGAGTACCATCAGTAAATCGTACCTGTTCAAGCATTCCACTTTGACCGATAAAAGCCCCAATGCGTTGTTCCATGACCTTAATTCCCTTCGATTCAAGCCATTCTTTTTGCTGATCGGACAAAGGTGCATGACCGTTCGTACATAGTACAACATCCTTACTCCAATTGAGGAGAAGCTTTGCCGTATGAAAAGCACTAGGGTATTCAGAAACAACGACAAGCGGTTGATCCCGAAGCTCCCAGCCGTCACAATAGGGACAATTAAACAAACTCTTCCCATATAACGGATAAAGACCTTCGATCTCAGGAAAAATTTCCTTTACCCCCGTGGCCAAAATCAGTTTTCGCGCTTGAACGCTAACACCAGATGAAGTGAACATCTCAAATCCATATTCGGTTTTGTTTACAGAAGAAACCTCGGTCTGCCAATGATTAACTGACGGATAACGCAGCACTTCTTCATAGGCAATACGTCTGAACTCGGCCGGTGCAATGCCATCTCGCGTAATAAATCCATGAGAAGCCTGCGTTACGGCATTTCTTGGCTGATTATTGTCAATCAAGACCACGCTTCTTCTTGCTCTGCCTAGTACCAATGCAGCATTCAAGCCTGCTGGTCCACCGCCAATAATGGCACAATCATAAATCATGATGATCATCTCCTTTAAATATTAATCAAGGTCATAGTAGACTCTTAATATCTTTAATAGTTTCTAAAAAAATGACTTAGCTCAAACTTACGATTAATTTGTGAGCCAAATCAGTCATAATCTCGCTAAATAATAGACTTAACATATCTATAATATCTACTTAATGACAATGTGTCAAGATATGCCTCTCTCGTCAAAATGACTTGATCAAACAAATTTTTCGGAATATGGACTATGGATATTGGGTAGAAATGGAAAGAAGGAACTCTAATTAGCTATTTGCTGGGCAATCATTGGAAAGGCAGCATACATTTTAATTCCCAAATGATTGTGCTGTCTTGTTTAAGAGCAAAATATATTGTTTACTATTTACTGAAACGACTAATTTAGGAATTCGAGGCGAGTAATAGAGATGCACAAGCAAAAACGCAAAGACAAATGGAACAACCTCTTTGAACTAGCCATGTATGTGACTGCAGCAGTCTGCTTTATTTATTTTTGGGTGAAAGGCGTCCCAGCCAAAATGTTTCAGGCGGCTTTGATTGTTGCTGTGCTGCTGATCATCCGACTCGTGGTCAAAATCACAAAGACAACGATGTTTGCTGCGTTGCGGTTTTCCGTCCTATTGTTCATTTTTGTCTCGATGTTTATGGCAAACGAGTTTGGATTTTATAAAGTAATCCCTTACCTGGATAAAATCGAGCATCTGTTTTCGGGCTTGATCCTTTGTTTCGTCGGTCTATTAGTTTATATGAAAGCAAGCAATGGCGAGAAAGCGTCCGTCCCGAATGCACAGGTTGCTGTGTGGTTTTGCCTTTTCTTTTCCACCGCCATGGCCGGCGTTTGGGAAATCTACGAGTTTACGACAGATGGTCTGTTCGGTCTACATTCACAAAACGGAAGTTTGGTCGACACAATGACGGATATCATTTGCGGTACCATAGGCGCAGTTGCAACCAGTATCTATCTAGCTTTCAAGGCGAAGAGGAAAAAAATGCCTCTGATTGACGTCCAATCCTGACCTCGTGAGCAGGTATTTCAATCAAACGTATACCAAAAGTTTAATGGGATGAAATGTGCCTGTTAGATGTCAAAAAAAGACCAACCTAAAGTCTGAATGACTTAGATTGGTCTATTCTGCGTCTATTTAGCATCTATTTAGCGTTATGCCTCACTGTACCGTTCAATCCGCGGACCCCATCAGGCGCTTGAACGCCAAATAATGTAGGATGATCATGCTTCGCAGCGGCTGCCCCAGTAGTTACACCTCTTTTCGTTATTTCCATTGGATTAACTCCAATGAAAGTAGCGATTTGATAGCCTGGAAGCCGATTTCATTGGAATATTTCCAATGAAATTGCGATTTTCGAAGCATGAGAGTTGATTCCATTGGAAACATTCCAATGGAGGTATTCATTTCATGCTGAAAACCGACTCGAATGTTCCAGTTATCTTATTGCTGAATCCCGATGGTAACAATTTCGCAAGGACCTGTCGGCAATGACATTTGACCTTCAGCGTCAGTTTCAATGCTCGGGCCGTTCACTTCCATAATCGTACTCTTATAGAAGGAGTAAAGAGGTATATTGGAATTTAGTTTGAGCTCAGTATTTTGGGAGCTCATGTTGTACCAACGGAGCAGCAGATCGCCAGTGCCTTCATTCATTTTCATGGAGGAAAAGGCTATCTTATCGCCTTCCCAACGGAATGGTGCATACGTAGGTGCAATGCGTCCGTTGTGAATGCCCGTTTGACATAACGTCCACGGAATTTGGAATTGGTAGGCTTGCTCGTAAGCGCCGTATTGCTCGCCTTCACCGTTATACGGAATGATGGCCATTCGGACAGTGTGCTCTCCTAGACACTGCGCTTCCGGCGTCGGGAACAAGCCCCAGTCGCCGAGCTCGCCAACTGCGCGAAGCAGTGTCACGGCAATCGTATTGCGTCCGTCCTGCAGAACTTCGTATTCGTTCAATCCGAGGTTAGCAACTACAAGACCAGCCTCCGCCTCGCTTACATCAATGAATGCCTGTTGATGCTGCGTATTGCTTGGATTTTCCCACTCAGCAGACGGCGTATTGTCACGCTGCGGGATTTCAAACATGGAGTCAACACGGTGAACTTGTGTATTCAGATCCGTTGGGAACAACATCCGCAGACGATGATCTTTGGCCTGATTGTTGAAGGATGCCTCGATCTCTACCCCATTGCCGCCGCGGCTCAGACTGACAATGGTACGGATCTGCATAGGTACCATGCGAGTTGACCGCTGAGCTTTTCTGTGCGGATAGTAAATCAAATCGCGCTGCTCTTCTTCCAATAATTCGTTCGCAGACGCAGGGATTTCCCAGTCGTGGACAATTTCAATTGCTGCCTGATAGGACGTATCCTTTAACATACGGATTTGTGCAGGTAAGCCATGGGTAGTAAGCGGCGCCTCGCCATCCGGTTGTTTGTACATATACTCGTTACCGATATCCCCGGTATTCTCATACACGCCTAAATCTCGGTAAACACGTCCATTCTTCTTGTCTGTCAACGTGAATGATCCGTTATCCGCGATTTCTACTTTCAGCGATTCATTCTCCAGCACCCGGTCTCCCGCAAACAGAGAGGAATCAACAATCTTCTCTTCCCTTTTGACCCAAGCGTACGTCTTCAGCCCCAAAGCAGGAACATTCTCCGCCTCAAAAGTCAGCTTCACTTTACGGGACATATACGGTTGACGGAACTTGTCGTCTGGCAAATCGTAACCGAATTGCAGTCCAAGGTCTTCAATCGTACATGCTACGACATTCCCCAGCTCGTCCACGAGCGTACGGCCCGAAAGATCCGCTGCTTTCGCAAAACTGCTTGCTTCTTCAAGTGTGTATCCATCCCGGAAGTACAAACGTAAAGCATCAAGCTCGATACTTACAACGCCGGTACGCTCCCAACCAGTTGTATTAAAAACAACGACCGGTAAGGCGTTTTCGCCCGCTTTCGCAAAGCTCGACGTATCAATCGCTTCAGCAATCGCTCGTTTACTGTCATCGACGATCGATTCCGCCACATGCCGGCTTTTCTCGAAGCGCGTCACCATTTCCCGATGCACTTCGTCTACCGAGCAGCCGCAAATGCTATCGTGCGGATGATTCTGCATTAATGTTTTCCAAGCATATGTGAATAAATGATGCGGGTATTTCTCTCCCACTTCGAGGACGTGCGCGAAAGCGGCCAACGGTTCAGCCACTTTTTCGAGCATCGCTTGCCCCACCTGGTTCATCTGCTTCAAATAAACACGAGCTGAAGCGGTGTTCACGAGCGTTGACCAACCATCTGTCCGTTGACTGCGAAGCTCACCTTTTACCGTAGAAAGCTCATGTTTCAAGGAACGCTGAACAGCTTGCAAGTAATCGATAAAATTCGAATGAACAAAGGTCGTATCCGGATACAGCTCTCTCGCGATTTGTATCGCTTCAGGCAAGTCCAACTGAACCGGCTGGTGGTCACAGCCATTCATAAAGAGCAGCTCACCAGTTGATGCGTATTTCTCTGCGTCCGCTAGCTTTCGCTCCCAGTACGCTTTCGCTTCTTCCCGATCTACTGGAATTTCATTGCCGTTCGAATACCAATTGGCGAACAGAATACCAAGTACCTGGGAGCCATCGGGTCCTTCCCAGAGCAGCTCCGAAAATGACGATTCATAATCACCGTCAGAAACGGTATTATTAAAGCCTGTCGGCTTCACGCCGCGGCCAAACAAAGCATTCGTGATCCCAGACTGCTGCATCAGCTGCGGCGTTTGGCCTACAAGACCGAACGTATCAGGAAAATAACCGATCTTTGATACATCGCCATATTTCTTCGCATCCTGATGCCCGATTTGCATATTTCGTACATTGGCTTCACCGCTGGTCAGAAAGGCATCCTGCAAAATATACCATGGACCTATTAAAATACGACCGTCCTGAATAAATTTGGTCAATCGATCCTTTTGATCAGGTCTGACCTGGAGATAGTCCTCCAAAATAATCGTTTGTCCGTCCAAAAAGAAGCTGCGATAATTCGGATCCTGATCCATTTTATCCAGCAGCGTATCTACTAGCTTAACGAGTCGAACATGATGCTTCTCATAAGGTAAATACCATTCCCGGTCCCAATGCGTATGGGAAATGATATGAGCGGTTCTCTTGGTGCCCATCGTTTAACTCCTTTCAATATGGACTTCGCCATGACGGTATACGGAGATGAGATTGCCCTGCGTATCTGCAGCAAAGAGAACAGAACGCTCTTTCTCTAGCGTAAATGCATAGGTTGCCTCGCTATCCGTATCCTTCACTTTGACATTCACATCCCATGCAAATTCAGAAACGAATACATATAGGAAGCCATTCTTAAAGCGTAACTTCCTTCCGTATACACCTGCAATTTCGCCGCCTTGCAGCCATTCCAATCCGCTATCACAGCCCGCAGCATCGATGGCATAACGATACAGTTCGACCACCGTATCCAATCGCTCGTTCAATTCAACGGGCAACGGACTCCAAATGAGTCTGCCTTTGCCCAGCGGAATATCGACAACCGCATCACCAAAGCTACCAGACACAGATACAGCACCCGCTTCCGACTGACCAGCCCGCACTTCTTTCACAACTTCAGCTATTCGGCGCTTATCAAAGGATACCGGGAACGCTGCACCTTGCAGCTCAAGCATTTCTTCCCGCCTTACATTGTGAAGCTCAGCTGCTCCCAGCTCATCGATTAAACGCGGCTTTTGCTTCCAATAAGCATCAAGACTGAGTGGACCTGTCGCTAACAGCGTCGCACCCGTGCGCTGTACGATAGCTACAAGCTTCAGCCATGCTTGTTCATCAAAATTATGCGCGCTCGGCAGCAGGATCAGCTTCGCTGGTTGATCCTCCAGCGCATCCAAATGATATTCCGAAGCCGCACGGAACGGCATCTTCATTTGATACGACAGCACACGCGTCATTTTAGACGTCCCATCAAATGCCAATTTCCGGTTGGAAAAATCGTTCGAATAAGGGAAAATCGCGACGATATCTTCCAACGTTCGATCGTGGAACAAATCTCTGATTCCAGCCATAAACCGCCCGAAATCGTAAGAAACATCAGCTTCTGGCTTCTCAGTACCGTCGGCCCGAAGCGCACCAATATGCGATTCGTTCGCATTATCCATATAAAAGTTCGTATTCCAAATCCAATGAATTGCACCGGCACCTCCGGTAGCAAATGCATAGGCATATTTGCGCTCCAACAGGCTGCGCAGTTCGTTCTCCGATCGTTTAGCGCGCCCATCCGGTGTCTCCACGTACATGATGCCTGTTTCTTGAATGACATTCGGCTTATTCGCTGTTTTGGCAAAAATGCCGTCCCAAACGAGGTTATCATTCAGCCACCACGAGTGCACGGTTGTATAGTCAACCGCCTCCTCATAAAACAAAGGAGAAGGCCGCTGCGCGCCAAGCGCCTCATCCTGTCCGACCACCACGAGATGATCCGGACTGATTTCTTTAATCGTATCGTAAAGCTCTTTGGCCCAACGGTTATGCATCTCCATCGAGAACAGACAGTAATCCAGCCAGCGAGTTCCTTTTTTGCCATTGTGCATATCCTGCACGTCAAAATTGATTTCGCCAGCCTCCGGAATAGCCGCTGCTTCAAAAGTCGGAAGCTGTTCAGGCGACATGTTCCACCGCTCTTGAAGAAGCTCGATACGGCCATGACGCTGCTTAAGCCACTCTGCAAAAGCCTGCCGTTCATAGATATCCCGAGTGGATCGCGGTCCCGCAGAAAAGATCAGAGCGGGATCAAACATGGAAGGCTCGTTAATCAAATCCCAGTCCACATGCGTCGTCTCACGATGACGCGAAACGATGGAGCGGATAAACCGCTTCTGCGCCTCTACGCTTTGCGGATCGAGATAAGGGTTAACCCCTTCCCAAGTTTCTGGCGTAAAGGAGAAGAAGGTGAACGTTACCTGGAGTTTGTGTTTCTTAGCCGTTAAGAAGAAAGCATCAATCGCTCTCAGAACCTCTTCGGAAGCATGTCCATCCACCTGCATGATATTGCGGTAAGCCGTCCAAATTCCTGTTCGGATCCAATTGATGCCCGCTTTGGCCATTTGGGCCATATCTCGATCCCAGACATCGCTATTGGGCAGGAATAAGAATTTGCGAGCGACATCGGATGTCATATACGTCATGCCGACGATCGGCAGCGGACGCCCGTCCTTAATGAAATAATCGCGATCGCAGGTAATCGGTTGTCCCTCAGCAAGCAGCGAGGAATCGTGCCCCCAGAAGCCTTGGCGAAGCACGCGAAGCTCTCCATCGTCAGACGTTGCCTTGCAAATTATATGGTATAAACCAGGTTGTATGTTAATCGGCACCGGTATTCGTACCACGTTGAATTCTTTATTCACCTGGGCCGTTATACGATGGGTCCATACAATCTGTGCATCACCCTCATGTGCTATACGAAGATCAAAGGTCCATTGCTTCGAGGCAGCACCAGCTTGGAGCCCTCCGATAAGCTGAGTTTGGAGCGTCAGCATCGCATGCTCGCCCGGCTCGAAGCTGGCATAATTCGGCTTGATCCACAGCTCCGTAACACCACTTTCACAAAATGCCGCCCACCCCATCAACGCTTGGGCACCGCCTTCGTTCCAAAACGAAGGACTAAGCGGAACATTGACAAACATCCAGCGCGAGCCGATAAACGTGCCGCGCGAATTTTCCCAAAGAACGACTGGCGCGGCCACTTCGCGGCCGTCCTTACTAATGCTTTTCAAGAGCGGATAAATCTGTGTGCTCATGGTACCCGCAGCGCCCATTTGATCAGGCAGGTCGCTGTTGCGTGTCGTGTGCGGAACCAGATTCCACGTATCTGCAAGCGCGAACATCGATTCCTGCCCCTCAAGCAGCGGCAAGGTTTCTAACGCGGTATAGGAACGCATGGGAACGGCTTCAACACGAAGTATTTCATGAATGTACAACTGCTGATGATAGGCGGTCTGCTCCGATTCGATATGCCAGCCATCCACTTCACGGCGCACTGGACGCTTGAAGGCTGCGCCGCCAATACTGAGCAGCCCGCCTCCGCGTTTCAAGAATGCAAGGATCTCCGGCCATGCGGACTTAGGGAAATAGGGAGCATGCAGATTAACAAAGCATCCGCCAACTGCCGTTCGGAGAGCTTCTCCCAGCGCATCGGCGCCTACAATAATGGCTCCTTGTGCCGCAAGTAGATCAGCAGGCACATCAGAAGAATTGCTGATCGGGAATGCAGCATCATAGAAAATAATGACCGGTTGACTCATAGCAAACCATCCTTCATCGCTTTATACACCAACTGGGAGAATAAACTGTTCGACCAGGCGAACCATTTCCGCGTAAAAATCGTTGGATCATCGACATGAAAGCCCTCGTGCATAAACCCGGTGTCAGCATCCGTTGCTTCAAGCATAGCGATCATCGCCAGTTTTTCTTCAGCAGTAGAAGCCGTTAAGCCTTGCATGGACAAGGCCATATGCCAAATGTAATCGTCTGGCGTATGCGGACTGCCGATGCCTTTAGCAACTTTACCTTCGAAGTAAAACGGATTCTCTTTGCTTAAGGCAAACCGTCTTGTGTTTTGATAAATCGGATCATCCGCCGACACATAACCAAGATACGGAATCGACATCAGCCCTGGCGTACCCGCATCATCCATCAAGCAGTAGTTGCCGAAGCCATCTGTTTCGTAGGCATAGATCGGACCAAATGTTGGATGACGATAGATGCCATACAGCCTAATGCCATGGTCGATATCCGCTTCAAGGGCTTTCAGATCTTGGAGGAAGTCCATATCCCTGAACACCCACTCCGCAAACTCTTGCATATGGCGAAGGGCCACAACCGCGAACATATTCGCTGGAATATTGTAATGAAAATCACAGGCATCGTCACTTGAACGAAAGCCTGACCATACCATGCCCGTGTAATTCACAGGCATCCCCATTCCGTTATTGCGCAGTGAATCCGTCGGAATTCCGTTATTGCGCGTGAAACGATAAGGGGACTTTTCAAAGTGATATTGTTCCGTCTTAAACAATTCGTAGATTTTAAACATCGCAGCTTTAAATCCCGCATCGAAAATATCCGTTAACTCCGTTTCCTTCCAATACGCATAAGCCAGCCGCATCGAGAAGCATAACGAATCCAGTTCAAATTTACGTTCCCATACCCATGGCGACATTTCCGTTTGATCCGCCTTATTCCAGTGCCAGTCGTTCGCTGATTCGTTGAATGCATTGGCATACGGATCGATATGAATATATTGAATATGACGCTTGATTAAGCCGCTAATGATGCGCTGTAGATCTGAATCCTGTTTGGCAAATGGCACATAGTGCATGACTTGTTCCACAGAATCGCGCAGCCACGACGCCGGGATATCTCCGGTGATGACGAATGTGGTGCCGTCCTCCATCAATTTGGTCGTCGTCTCTAATGTATTAGGAAAACAATTTTTAAATAGCTGCAGCAGCTTCGGACGATGCGCCAGCTTCTCTTCAGCTTCCTGCAATACTTCTTGAATCGCCTTTGGCAGCTCCAGTTTCGGCATCGGAATTTTCGGCAGTCTGAATTGTTCCACGGTAAGTCCTCCAAATTTTTCTAATTATCGAAGAATACACTAATACGTTACTCTTTCACCGCGCCAATCGTCAATCCTTGGATAAAGTACCGTTGGAAGAACGGATAAGCGAAAATAATCGGTCCGGTTGCTAGAACAACCATCGCCATACGAGACGTATCTTGCGGCAGTGATTGCAGTAAGCCTACACCTACAGAAGGGTTGCTTGTATTCTGCAGCAGGAATTGCATACTGTTCTCAATCCGCATCAGCATCGATTGTAATGGCACTAGTTTCGGTGTATCGATATAGAGCAGCGCATTAAACCAATCGTTCCAGTATCCCAAAGTACTGAACAAACCTATAGTGGCTAGTCCCGGAAGCGAGAGCGGCAGCACGAGTCTGACGAAAATCCCAAATTCGCCGGCCCCGTCGATTTTCCCAGATTCAATAATGGCGTCAGGAACAGATGTGACGAAGAAAGTTCGCATAATCATGATATAAAATGCATTTCCGGCCAAAGGCAAAATCAAAGCCCAGATCGAATCTTTAAGTCCCATCAATTGCGTAACAACGATATATGTCGGTACAAGTCCACCGTTAAACAGCATCGTGAAGAAAGCAAAAAAACCGAAGGCATTGCGGAATTTAAAGCTCTTACGTGAAATTGCATAGGCAAACGTAGCTGTGATAAGCAAGCTTACAATCGTCCCTACCACAGTTACAAGAATGGTAACGCCATAGGAAAGCAGCAGCTGATCACCCGCTTTGAAGAGATAGCGATAAGCTTCGAGGCTCCATTTTTCCGGGATAATCCGGTATCCATTCGTACTTAATGACTTCTCATCTGTAAATGAAATGATCGTTACAAATAAAAACGGAAAGATACAAGCGAGCGCAAAGAGGCCCGCGACAAGATTAAAAAGTATATTCAAAGCAGGCGGCAATTTATGAAAGTCACGGCTTTTCAATGGTTTAGCAATCATTTGGAAATCCTCCTTTCCATGAAAATAGTTTAGAACAACGCATTATCTTTATCGAATTTTCTAACGATATAGTTCGAAGTCATAACCAGAATGAAACCGATAACCGATTGGTATAGACCAGCGGCGGTACTCATACCGATTTCTCCCGTAGATTTGAGGCCACGGTATACATACGTATCAATAACATTCGTCACGGAATACAGCGTTCCTGAATCTCTTGGCACCTGCAGGAACAAACCGAAGTCTGCATAAAAAATGCGTCCGATTGCCAGCAATGTCAGAATCGTCATGAGCGGCTTCAGCATCGGGAAGGTAATGTGCTTGATTTGCTGCCATTTGCTCGCTCCATCAATCATCGCGGCTTCATACAGCGATTTGTCGATCCCCATGATCGCGGCCAAATAGACCACACTGCTGTAACCGACCGATTTCCACAGGTAAACTAAAATGATAATAAGAGGCCAATACGTCTTGTCGTTATACCAACGGATTGGATCGATCCCAAACCCGGAGAGAATGTGATTCAGCATCCCTTTATCTACACTAAGAAAACTGAACACGAAGTATCCGACGATTACCCACGATAGGAAGTAAGGCAAGAACATCCCTGTTTGATACAGCTTCGCCAGTTTTTTATTGACGATTTCCGATAGCACAATGGCTAACCCTACAGATAGTACAAGCCCTGCAATAATGAATACAATATTGTAGAGCAGCGTGTTTCTCGTAATGATATAAGCGTCATTGGTGCTGAATAAAAATTTGAAATTTTGCAATCCAACCCATTTGCTTTCCATAATACTTGCCCAAAAACCGTCGCGGCTATAGCGGTACTGCTTAAAAGCAATCACCATGCCGGCCATCGGTAAATAAGAGAAGAACAGGAACCAAAGCGTCGCCGGCAATGCCATCAGCAGCAGAACTCTACTTTGTTTAACATCTCTAAAAAATGCTCCTATTCCTTTCATAAAATCACCCCTCGAGATCATTGTAGTGAAAAAGATCAGGCGAATGTTGAACATTCGCCTAATCAACTATGCTGCAATTATTTCTTGTTAGCTGCTTTCCAAGCATCAATCTGACTTTGCGCTTCAGCCATGATTTTATCCAAACCAGCCTTTTTGAACTTTTCGTTGGCTAGTGGAATGTATTTATCCGGATCTACCGTACCTGTCATCAAAGTTGCCCAGAATTCTTCTTTGACGTTTTGAACCGCCGCGATCTCATTGATCACTTTGGAAGGATCGAAGTTGAAGCCAAGCAGAGGTGCAGGTTTGCCGGTATCGTTAAACTTCTTGAACTCTTCCCATTTGTTCGCAGGATCTTTAACATCTTTATACGTCAGCAGAACGTTTCCGAGTGAGAAAGTCGGCATATCGTAGTTTTTGGAATCTGGTAAGTTTTCCATTCTGTCGTTATCGACTTTTTTGTAGTGGACGCCTTCAATACCGGAATCAACCATATTACGTAGCACAGGATCGGTATTCAGCAAGTTCAGGAATTCCATAGCTTTTTCCGGATATTTGGAATTAGCTGAGATCGCTTGCATGGAGCCCATAACGGACCAGTTGTAGATCAAAGCAGGACTTGCCGCCTTGGAAACAACCGGATAGCCATAGCTAGCTGACCAAAGGTTGTCCGCAAATGGCTGATTCGTCGCTTTATCCGCGAACCATTTGCCAGTTACTTGTACATCGTTAAGCGAGGAAAGTGTTGATGCTTCCGTTGGAACATATCCCGCTTTGTAGTATTTGTTCATGGTTTTAAGTGCTTGCTTCATTTCTGGTGTATCAAAAATGTTAACCACTTTGAAATCCGAATTCTCTACTTTCACGGCCATCGGCATTTTCTCAATAATGTAATCATATGGCACATATGGCATGTAATTTTTATCAACGGCTAATCCATAAATGTTAGGTTCTTTTTCTTTGATTGTTTTGAGCAAAGGCTCCAAGCTTTCAAGCGTGTTCACATTATCTAGGCTAAGGTTGTATTTGTCAGCCAAGTTTTTGTTGAAACGCCATACGTCTTGAGCTGGCAGCTCTTTATTAGCAGGTACGCCGTAATTATGCCCGTCCACTTTGGAGCCGTTAAGAAATGCAGGATCTAATGCTTTCACGATACCTTGTCCATTTTTTTGAAGAAGCTCGTCAATCGGCTTAAATGCGCCTTTACGCACGTTTTGCACGTAATCAAAAGCCCATGAAGACGTAAACATAATGTCCATCGGTGTACCGGATGCTGTCATGACTTGCATTTTTTGTGCGTAGTCGCCCCAGTCCGCCATGTTCATTTTCACAGTAACGCCGATTTTTTCCGCGGTATATTTACTAACTTCAGCCATGACGCGGTCTACGTCTTTTTGCGGTGTTCCGATGGTGTACCAGATTAACTCTACCGGTTTATTTGTCGTCGTTTCATTCCCTTTCGCACCGCCGGCATCTTTGCTGCCGCACGCACTAAGAGCCATTGAAACGGCTAGCGTCAATCCTAGTGTGGTGACCAAACGTTTTTTCATTTTGTATCCTCCCTGTTAATGCTCTATTGTTTACGCCCCGTTGGGCTACCTTTACAGTACCGCATGAAAGCAGTTACAAATAGACGATAAACTAAATGAACCCTGTCTAAAGTTAAGAAAAAAGCAGCAATTTATCCTTTTCGACAAAAAAAAGGACTGCTCCTCAGTTTTCCCTAGAGCAATCCTCTGTAATCCGTTGGGGAGATTCCCACATACTTTTTAAATTGTTTATAAAAGTAACCCAATTCTGAGTAGCCCACCTCATTGGCAATGATATGAACTTTCGAATTCGTTGTCTTTAGCAGTTCCTTTGCTTTCTCGATCCGGTATCGATTGATATATTCCGTAAACGTCTCATTAATCTCTTTATGGAACAATTGTCCTAAGTAGACAGGGTGAATATGATAGTGCGCACCCAGCATTTTGAGCGATAGCTCTTCTGCATAAGATTGATGGATATATTTTAAAACCTGCTGCACGATCGGACTTCGAACGTCTGAAATTAAGAAACCGACTGTTGTATGGGCAATTTCAAGGATGGCCGTTTCCAGCTGTTCCAGCGTAACCGCGCTCCTGATTTGGTGAAAAGCGTGATTATACGCATCAAGTTCCTCTGTATGGCGAATCGCTTTGATCTCCAGCTTGAAATGAATGATCATCTCAAACGCGATATTCTGAAAATCATGCGGCGTAATGCCTGGAAGCGCTTGAATCCGTTTGAAATCGGTTTGAATTTGCTCGCGCAAATTCTCTTGATCTTTGGCTATAATTAGTTTCGCATAGACTGGCCAATCAATGATGGAGAAATCGACCTTTCGATTGTCTTGATTCATCACAAGTTCCGTATCATCAATCATGTTCAGTTCCGGGTATACCCAGAAATACTCCTGCGCTTTCTTCGCGGCCGCATAGCTTTGTCCGGCCTGTTCAGGCAGAAGCTGTACACTGCCGATAGATATGCGGAGAGGTCGACCCTGAAGATCAGCCTGAAGCTGCTGTAGCAGAGCGGTCAAATCCGTTCTGCCGCGGTCAGCATCATCCATAGCAGCAAGGAGGACGATATCGCCATCCATATCGAAGAATGCAGTGATCCAATCATAGGCTTGCATCTGATCGGAGATCAACTCGAAAACCTCATCTGCCTCACATGCCACTCGGAGTACAGAAACTATCATATAGGCACGATCGAGGTTCATGCCTAGAAGATCCGCGCGTTCGTAGAATTCCAAAGGCGCAATCTGATGGGTTAACCAACGATGCAGTGTGTTATCTTTCAATATTTGCTTGCTGTAGGCCTGTACCTGCCGTGTTTCTTCGAACGTGTTCAGCTTCTCGACGGTATTATGTAGCGTTGCCTTCAACTCTTGAATATTAATGGGCTTGAGCAGGTAATTTTCAATCCCGAGCTGCATGCCTTCTTTTAAATAGGTAAATTCATCGAAACCGCTGAGCACGATGACTTTCAAATCTGGATGAACCGTTCGGGCATGGCGAATCAGCTCCAAACCTGTCATCACCGGCATGGATATATCCGTCAACAAAATATCCACCGATGTTTCCTGCAGAGCATCCAAAGCCTTCTGCCCATTGCTGGCATGTCCGACAATTTCCAAACCCGCTTCGGCCCAATCAATAATGTCATACAACCCTTCAATAATGAAAGGTTCGTCGTCCACTAGAAAAACCCTAAACATCATAACCCTCTTTTCCGTCATCCATAGGCAGCCATATATCAACTACCGTTCCTTTACCAGGCTCACTATTTAATTTTAAGCCAAACCTGCTGCCGTAGAGCAGCTTGAGGCGTTGATTGATACTCCGCAGGCCGAAGGATTCCCCTTCGGTTTCTTCTGCTTGTAAGAAGGACTCCAGCTCGTTCAAACGCTCAGGTGTAATACCGTTTCCGTTGTCTTCCACTTGCACATGAAGAAACTCTTCCGTTTGTTTCACACGGATATGAAGCTCATTATCGGTACATTCGCTTCGGAGGCCATGAACGATGTAATTCTCAATGACAGGCTGCAGCGACATTTTCATGATGCGAGTAGGTGCCAGCTTCCGATCCCACTCGATCGTATACGTGAACTTATCCTTATAGCGAATCTGGAACAGCTCGAGATATAAGCGGCAGGCCTCCAGCTCATCCTTTAGTGTATAAATCTTTTTCTGTTGGACGAGACTCCGGAATAACGCCGACAAACTGTAAATCATTTCGCCAACGTCATGAGCCCCGTGAGAGATTGCCCGCATCCGAATGACTTCAAGTGTATTGTACAAAAAGTGAGGATTGACGCGAGCTTGCAGAGCTGTTAACTCTGTATGCTTCTGCTTTATATCGGCCTTATATACCCTATCGATATATTGATTCAACTCTTCGATCATCTCATTGAAGCTGCGAGAAATTTGTCCTAGCTCGTCCTCTCGTACATCCGGAATCCGGGCATTCAGATCTCCTTGTTTGACCTTCCGCGTAAAGCGAATGATCTGGTTGGTGCGTTTAGATACGTTCATCACAACCAGAGAAGGAATCAGAATGGCGAAAAAGATACATATCGCACTAATCATAAAGATCGTGCTCCCGATTCGCTTAGAGGTTGCGTCAAGCTCATTCTTTGGGATGATTCCAACGACAATAAAGTCTCCTTTACTCTGCGTCAGCTTCGTCACATAACCGCTTTGATTCGAACCACTATTCTCGTACAACGAACCAACCTGCTCCATGAAAGGATAGGCCTTGCCGTAATACTGATCCGAAGAATCAAACAGAACGCCTCCATCCGGTGATAGAACAAGAATCGTTCCCTTTAACTCTTCCTTATCACCCCGCAGTATCTTCCAAATGCCGTCCGAGCTGAAGTAAACAATCTGATGCCCTATATTTTTCAAGGTTTGTTTGTCGTTAATCGGCGTCCTTATCGAGTATAGATGGTTATCCCATTGACCTGCGGCTTCACGGACCCATATATTCGGCAAGGTAACGCTTTTGTTGTCAAGCGCCATGACTTCAGGTATGTAGGAATGGGCTGCATTCGTTGGAACGATCTTCAGTTGCCGGTTACGATCCAGCACGTATAACGTCATCTGATCCACGCTGTACAGCATCAGACTGCGGATATCTTCGTCGTCTTCCACCCTATTTTTAAAATATTGCAGTCCGGCATTCCACGTGCTGTTGCCGCCTAAATTGTATTGCTCCAGACCATGCTGCACATATTCTTGGAAAGGGTGCTGCAGCATAAAAGAGATCCCCGCGGCAAGCGAACTATCCCGGTATAAGCCGAACACGATAGATTGCGCCGAATCGTATTTGCCCCCCAAATAATTGTTCACATTCGTCATGGCCTTCTTCTGTATATCCAGCTCTCGATTGATCGCCGCTTGCGACATCGAATGATACATGAAATAAGAAAACGAAATAATCGTAATGACGGTAATCAATGAGAAAAGGAGAAGCAGTTTCATAAACAAATTATTTTGCAAATAATTACGGTACATCTTGCGGAATCCCATTCTGCCATCAACTCCTGCTGTTAATCGGGTACATTATAGCATATCAGGGGCTGCACATGAATTCGATCCATTTAAGCGTTAACTGTTCGCCGGTGTACAAGGGGGCTTCACCATCGTACGAGGAGAACTATTATTTAAAGACTCACAATTACTGCGAAAGTGCAGATATTTTTGCTAAAATCGTTTAAAAAGAGGAAAAGCCTGCTAAAGCGCAGGAATTATCAGGTTTTCCATCCTAGAATAAAAAAAGACCGTAAAAGCCTGCATGATTGCAGGAATTTATGAATAGTAGCTATTCAAAAAAGAAAAGCATGTATAATTGCAGGTTTACCACACCCCTAGTCACTTCTTCTCGTTAAAGTTCGCTCCAACCCTTCTTATATGTCAAACAAACGAGCAACGTGATCCTTTATAGTTGATGTAAGGGCAGGTTACACCTTCTTTACTCCTCATTTCTCCCACGAAACTGAAAACAAAACACTGGGAAAAACATAGTCACTTATCGAATCGTTATGCATACAACTATGCTTAATTATCTTACAGCTTTACTTTTTAACACTTCTTCGATATATTATCGCTTTGAAAACCAATCAGTTGAGTGAGCCTTTGTCGTAGTGTTATATTTCTTCTTGGCGGACAATTCATGAATTTAGCACTCATTTCATCACTCCTTACGCAATTTTAAAACTTACGATGTCATGTTATGCAAGCAGTTTGTTCGAGTCATGGGCGACCGGCAAGAAATGATGACCCAACCTGTCTTTTACTAAACAAGAAATTGAACAATGATGTTTAACAAAGCCTATCTTTAAAAAAATGCCTAAGCTGATAATTATCAGCCTAGGCATTGATTAAAATAGAATTATTGAGCTTGTTCAAGCTGCTTTACAGCATTACCGAAATGATCATTGACTTGGACAAGCGCATCCAAAGCCTTCTCGCGGCTTACGCCAAACATCAGCATCAAAATGGCGACTCTTGCATCTCCTTTGGCTTCCATTCCGACGCGGCGGGCCGATTCTTCATCTGTGCCTGTCGCCTCTTGAATAATCCGCACGGTTCGATCCCTGAGCTTCTTATTCGTCGCCTGAACATTTACCATCAGATTCCCATACACCTTGCCCATCTGAATCATCACGGTGGTGGAGATCATGTTGAGCACCATTTTTTGCGCTGTTCCCGCTTTTAACCTTGTGGAACCCGTAATTATCTCAGGCCCGACAGGCACTTCAATCGGATATTTCACAACGGTACTTAGCTGCGTATCCCGGTTACAGCTGATGCCGATCGTCGATAGCCCCAACCGGTTAGCCTCTTGTATAGCACCAATTACATAGGGAGCGGTTCCGCTTGCTGTTATGCCGACGACAACATCGCCTGGCCGTGCAACATCTGCTATCGCACGCACACCAGCATCTTCATCATCTTCGGCGTTCTCTACAGCTGAACGAATGGCTATTTCGCCTCCAGCAATAATGCCGTTCACAAGCTCTGGCTCTACACCGAACGTAGGCGGACATTCGGATGCATCTAGAACGCCGAGACGGCCACTGGTTCCAGCACCGATATAAAATAGTCGACCGCCGCGAGTCAAGGCTTCGACCACCGCTTCTGCTGCAGCGGAGATTTGCGGTAAAGCTGCGTTTACGGAGTGAGCTACCGTTTGGTCTTCTTCATTCATTAGTGTCACGATCTCCCGAACAGTCAATCGGTCAAGGTGACTTGACTTTGCATTTCTCTGCTCGGTAACCGCTTGATTAACTTGTTGTACCACGTTACCTTGCCTCCTTTTATCAATACGTTACTTAGCATCTATTTACGGAAGTCAAATGCGGCTATCCGTTGTTTCATGACTTCCGTTAATTCGAAGCCACGCTCCTGCAAAGCAAGTAGATAGGCTCCAATGACTGGCGGGCGTTCGAGCAGCTGGACATCGAACAGGCCAGACTGTATCAACGGTGTTTGCATAAAGCGTTTTTCGAACATTTGGTCTGAAAATAAGCCGCCTGTTATCACAAGAGGGGTTGTATTCTCCACCAAGTCATGGTTACCGCTTACCTCATATTGCTGTTTCTCCATGGAAGTTATAACCGTCTTTACGAGTTCTTCTAGCTGTTGAATGGCTTCTTCCACAAGCTTAACAGCAATTGGATCCTCATCTGCTGCTGCCCGCATGACAAGCTTGGATCCATCCGCAATTGCGGTCCGTACATTGTCCTGGCCATAAATGGTGTTAATCAATTGCCCAGGGTGCTGCAAGGACCAACGTTCGAGGACTAACCCTGTCAACGCTGTAGCCTCACCTCGGCCGTCATACGCTCGCATAACGGCAACAAGCGCTTTCCGCCCCAGATCAAACCCGCTTCCTTCATCGCCGAGTAAATAACCCCAGCCTCCGACTCTTACAAATCCGCCCGTCGCCGGATCAAATCCATAGGCGATCGAGCCTGTGCCTGAAATGAGCGCAATGCCCTTCTGTCCCCAAGTACCTGCGGCCAAAGCGGTCACTGCATCATTGTGCACGGTGATCGGAACACCTTCCGGCAATTCCGTTTGCAGCCAGTCACCGATCCTTTTCCGGTCTTCGGGGCGGTCACTCCCCGCAAGTCCGAGGAAAATCCCACCTAACCGGGAAACATCCGTACCCGATTGGTCTAATACGTCCCGGATGAGTGTGAGTAGTACTCGCTGAACTTCCTCCCATGGACGGGACTTCACACTGCTGGATTCTCCTCGGCTTTCAGCCAAAATATTGCCTTCCGCATCGCCGAGAATGCATACGGTTTTGGTCCCTCCGCCGTCAATGCCAATATATCTAGTTTCAGCCATATTATTTCACCGCTCCTGCCGTCATGCCTTCCATAAACTGTTTCGACGCTAGGAAAAACATGACAATCATTGGCACGGAAGCCAACGTGAGCCCGGCGAACAGCATACTTAAATCTGTGGAGTACTGTCCGAAAAGTGACAGCATGCCAACCGGTATCGTCTTCTTCATATCGTCTTGGATGAAAATCAGCGGGAAAAAGAAATCGTTCCAAGCCATAATAAAATTCATAATCATGACCGTCCCCAGCGCAGGGCGAATAAGCGGCAGCAATACGTGCCACATAACACCGAAATCCGAAGAACCATCGATACGCGCTGCTTCCTCTAGCTCCTTCGGCAGCGTTCTAAAAAAACCAGTTAAGATCAGGACAGCAAGCGGCATTCCGATCGCTGTATACACGCTAACGAGCGACCAAACACTATTCAAAAGAGCCAGCTTCTTCATTAATAGGAACAACGGTACGATCCCAAGTTTAATTGGAATCATCATGCCTAAGAGAAAAAAGAAGAACAGCAAACCATTCCAACGGAACGGATATCTGGCGATATAAAATGATGCCAAAACGCCAAACAGCAAAATCAAAACGACGGAAACGCTACTAACCACGACACTGTTCCAAAAATAAGTTCCAAACGGAATTTGATGGATTAGCTTACTATATGCCGTAAACGATATAGAAGTCGGAAGCGACATCGGGTTTTTCAAAATCTGGATATTCGTCTTGAGTGAGGAGGTCAGCATCAGAAAGATCGGATACAAACTGACCAGTGCTCCCACGTACGCCGCAGCATATTGGAGCCCCCGAACGGATTTGTTGGTTTTCATGGTGTTTGTGCCTCCTTTCTCAATGCTGAGCCGATTGGTTCCTAGTGAAGTACAAGAACAAAGCGGAAATGGTTGCGATAATGAAAAATAGTACTACGGCCAATGCCGAACCTAGGCCTAATGCGACCGAATCGCCGCCAGACGAGCCGCCAAACGCAATCCGATAAAAGAACACAGCCAACGTGTCGGTGGAATTGTACGGTTCCCCTTGCGAACCCTCCATGGCATAGATGAGTTCGAACGCTTCGAAAGCATGAATAAAGGTAAACACAGTAATGATGATTAATGACTGACTCATCATCGGCAGGATGATGGAACGGATCAAGCGGAAACCTTTTACGCCGTCCAGTCTAGCCGCTTCAATGACTTCAGTCGATATAGCATGCAAACCTGCGAGAAATATCAACATAGAGAAACCTACGCCAAACCAGCTGTTGACGATGGTTATGGATGTTAACGCATAAGCCGGATCCCCAAGCCAAGGCTTAGCCCACGAAACAAGACCAATCTTTTTGAGCAGCACATTGACAATACCGTTGTTCGGGTTCAACATGAGTTTCCACAAAAAGCCTACGACGATGACAGAAAGCAGTCTTGGTAAAAAGTAAGCCATTTTCAGAAAGTTCGAACCCTTAAGTTTGCTGTAAACAAAATAGGCAAGCACGAACGCAATCACGTTCTGAACAGCCATTTCAACAGCAAAATAATAAAGATTATGACCGAACGCATTCCAAAATAAATGGTTGAACGGTTCTTTCGTAAATAGGCTCACAAAGTTGCCCAGCCCCACAAACTCCCCGCGGGCGTGACCTTTCCAGTCATAAAAACTGTAACCGAAAGCCGAAAGGATCGGATAGATCACGAAGAGAATGTAAACTGCGAGGGCAGGAACCGGGAACAGATGAACTGCTCCCTTTTTCCACCAAGGCGATTTTGCAAAGTTATTCATGTGCCCCCACCCCTCTTCTTACACTGATTTATTTCTTAGGCTTGAACCATGTATCTGCGCTCTTCTGCACTTCTTCCGTCACTTGCTCCGGAGTCAGTTTGTTTAAATACATCCCTTGAATGGCATTTTCTAACGTTGCCTTGGTTGTAGGGTTGCCTGCATTGAAATAGACAACGGATGCGTAAGGTGTAGAAATTGTATCTGCATTCTTAGCAATTTTGGCTACAAGCGGATCTTTCGCCGCTACACCTGGGATTGTGCTTGGTTTTTGCAATTCATTTACAGCTAACGTTCCGAACTCTTTCGTAGTCAAAAATTCCATGAATTTCAGTGCTTCCGCCTTATGAGCAGATTTCGCATTCACTGCAAAAGATCCGTCTACCCAAGTGGTAACCGTTGCTTTGCCATCTGCTTTCATCGGCGGAACTGGGAATACATCCATTTGCAGATCTGGATTCGTTTTCTTCATAACGGCATATTCCCAATCGCCCATGACCATCATGGCTGCTTGCTCGGAAACAAACATGTTTCTCATATCGTCCATACCGATGCCTACATAATTATCTGGGAAGTATGGGGTCAAATCTTTGAGCATTTTAATTGAACTTACATATTCCGGGCTTTTGAAATTAGCGTCGCCAGCGAGTATCTTCTTAATGAAATCAGTTCCGTAAACGGAAGGTGCAAGTGTACCTTGAGTTAAGGAAAGAATCCAACCTTCTTTAGAGCCGAAAGCAAAAGGAGTTACTTTATTTTTCTTCAAAGTATCCGCCGTTTTCAACAGTTCATCCCACGTTTTTGGCTCTGCAAGATTATATTTTTGGAAGATTTTCTTGTTATAAAATACTTGCGTGGAACTGAATACCGTCGGTACGCCGTAGACTTTACCATCTGTTCCTGTAGCGGCCAGCAAAGTGTCCTTCGAGAACACGTCCATACCTTTGAGGCTTGTTAGAGGCTCTAAGTAACCGGCATCTGCCAACGCAGCACCTGCAGCATAAGGACGCAGATGAATAATATCAGGGCCATTGCCACTTTGCAGACCTGTGTTCAGGGCAGTGTTGTATTCCGTATTTTTAATCGGCTTGAAATCGATATCGATGTTCGGGTTGTTTTTCTTAAATTCAGCAATGATTTTAGCATAAGCATCCACATCTTCGGTGCGCCAGCTGCCCATTGTCAACTTCACTTTTTCCTGAGGTGCTGCCGATGGCGCTGTACTAGCTCCACCAGGGGTTGTGCTAGGAGTTGCGGTATTGCTGCTGCTGCTGCAAGCGACAAGCATGGAAGAAGCAGCAACCATAGTTAATAATGCCCCACTGAATAAACGTTTCATTTAGAAAGCCTCCCTTTAATGTACGTATCTATTTTAACCTCATGATTGATATGAGGACAAAACCGCTTCATGTAAAATTGGACGCAGCTCCCGGATCTTGTTGTTTCGACCCAAATGAACAGCATTCGTTAGAAATACGACACTGATGCCCTGTTCGGGCGCAACCCATAAGCTCGTTCCAGTAAATCCTGTATGACCGAAACTACCTGCGGGCCAGCTTTCTCCGCAGCTCGGAACGTCAGCTGAATCATGCTTAACCTCCCAGCCAAGTCCGCGGCCACCTACGGGAGCGGCTGAGGTTTCCCGCATCAGCGATGAGGGAACAATATCCCACTGCTCCGGCTGCAACCACCATGCCGCATAGCGAGCTAGGTCGTCCGCTGTTGCGAATAGTCCCGCGCTGCCAGTGACACCGCCTAGGTGGAAGCTCTTTTCATCGTGAACTTCGCCGATGATATAAGACCCATCTACCAGCTCGGTTGCCGCAATGCGATCTTGAAGCTCGGAACCGGGGTTAAAAACCGTATGCCGCATATCAAGCGGATCGAATATATGCTGCTTAACGAAGCGATCCAGCGGCTCTCCAGACACACGCTCTACAATGATCCCAAGGAGAATCATACCGAGATCACTATACAGCTTTTCCTTACCTGGCTGAAATAAAAGCTCTTGCGCCAGAATTTCCTCGATTAGGTTAGGCCGAGCTGCTTTGCGCGGAAGATAAGGCAAATCCGGCGGCAGCCCGGACGCATGCATCAATAGATGACGCAGCGTGACATGCGGATGGCGGAATGCAGGCAAGAAAGCCTGCACAGAGCTGTCCAGCGACAGCTTCTCTTTGGCCACTAGTATCAGAATGGCTGGAAGTGTAGCGGTTACCTTCGTAAGTGAAGCGATGTCGAACATGGTGTTCAAACGAATCGGTTGTTCCTTTGTGCCGTCGGAGAATGATCCATATGATTTTTGAAATCGAAAGCGGTTCGATATCGTAATATCTAGAACAGCGCCGGGTAAGAATCCATCGTGCACCCATCCTTCTATCAAGCGGTCCACGTTATCCATTGCGTTTCCCCGCCATGACAGCTTGCCGCGTCTTTTCCAGAGATTTGATGCTTTCCTCATAATGACGGCCAGCGATTCCAGCGTACAAAATATCGATCACGTTCAGTTGAGAAATCCTCGAAGCCATCGCCCCGCTGCGGATACTCTTCTCTAAGGTGCTTATGAACAACTGTATATCCGCAAGTTCCGCTACTGGATTGGCTCCGAACCGGGTCAGCGTAATGACTGAGGCACCGTTATTCTTTGCAACAGCCAGCGCACGAATCATGTCTTCGGTTTGGCCTGAATAGGAAATTCCGAAAACAACGTCCCCGGGAATTAAATTGGCTGAAATGGTTGCTTGCGCATCAAACCCGGTACCCATCTCACACCAGCGATTAATGCGCGTTAGCTTTTGCATGAAATCCTTAGCGATAACCGCCGATGCTCCTACGCCGAACACGCCGACTTTTCTTGCGCTGCTCAGGGAATTAATTGCTTTTTCCACACTTTCCGGAGAGAGTACGGTTAAGGTATCTTGGATTGAAACAATATTGTTATTGGATACTGATTTAATGAGATCTACGATAGATCCGTCGGTTCGGATTTCTTGGTACGATTCTGTAGGCAGCGACGATTGTGATAAATCACCAGCGATCCTTAGCTTCAACTCTTGAAACCCTTTACAGTGAAGGGAGCGTGAGAGCCTAACAATCGTTGCTTCACTTACGTCGGCAAACTCTGCCAGCTTCTGCACGGAAAGGCTGACAACCTGTTCCGGATGCTCCATTATATATTGCGCAGCCTTGCGCTCCATGGGCTTTAAGCTCCCCATTGCCGCTTCTATACTTACTAATCCACCTTTTAACATGGGAGTCACCCTCTACGGTTTCATCTATAACTTTGAACTTGCATATCCTTATTATAGATTTTTATTTCATTTTGTCTATACATTTCTGAAATATTATTTCAGATTTAACGGACCTGTTCACATCATTTGCGACAGAGCCGTTTTTTTGTTTTTCTTATATGCTTTTTTTATTGCATAATCCTAGGAGGTAATGCGAATAATTCCTTTATTATGAAATGTTTCCGATTTGACCTAAGATCATTTCACTTTGAGGGGATTGGAAAATGGAACTAAGACAGGAACCCATCAGTACTTCCGTTTCCCGAAATGTAGAAAAAATATCACAATATTTTAATCAAAATGACTATCTAGTTGTCAGGAACTTCACCAAAAATGACGGTCAATTATTAGCGTCTATTATTTACTTGAATATCCTTGTTGATGAAACAATGTTAAATCAACAAATCATCCGTAAAATGTCAGAAGATCTTCTATACTGGAAGGGACAAGTTGATGAGGCGATTACCGGATCGTTATACTCTCTAGGCGCAGTTAGACTTTTGCCGCATCTAGATGCGGTCGTGAGCATGATCACGGATGCAGGCTTCGTTATTTTTGTTGAAGGTCGCTCCGAGTCATATGGAATGATCTTACCCGGTTATGAGACACGCTCGATCGAAGAGCCAAAGCTAGAACCTAACGTACGTGGTCCGCGCGAGGGGTTCACCGAAGATTTGCAAATAAATTTGGGTATGATTTATCGAAGATTGAAGACATCGGATTTGAAATCCAAATCCTACATTATTGGACATCGGAGTCAAACAAAAGTGTCCGTCTTGTATCTGGATACTCAGGTTGATCATGCCGTTCTAGAAAAATTGATGAGCAAACTCGACGCTATTGACTTGAATGTTCTGGGAGAAAGCGCCCAAATCGAGGAATGGATTCAGGACAATACGTTTTCGCCATTCCCTCAGATTCTAAATACGGAACGCCCTGATCGGATTGTTACCGCCCTGAACAGAGGGAAAATCGCGATCATAACGGACGGAACTCCGATAGCTTTAATTGCCCCCAGCTCATTTTTCGAGATGATGCATCCCAGCGAGGATCTGTACGAAAGGTTTTATTTTGCCAACTTTTTGCGTTTAATACGGTTAATCACGCTGTTCACTTCCCTTTTGGGGCCTTCTTTATACATCGCGCTGACTACATTCCATCTGGAAATGATCCCTACACCGCTAATGATGGCCTTCCTTTCTGCTAAAGCGGGGATCCCCTTTCCGAGTTTTATTGAAGCTTTCATCATGGAGGTGGCTTTCGAAGTGCTGCGTGAAGCCAGCTTGCGGCTGCCTCGCGCTATCGGCCAATCTGTCAGCATCGTAGGTGCTCTCATCATCGGAGAAGCAGCGGTACAGTCGGGAATCGTTTCCCGTCCGGTTGTGATTGTAGTTGCCATGACAGGAATTGCTTCCTTTACAATTCCGTCTTTTAGTACAGCCATTGCTTTGCGAATGTTACGGTTTCCTCTCATGCTTCTTGCAGCTTCTACAGGTGTCTTTGGGCTCTCTCTGGGATTGTTCGCAATCCTTTTACATCTATGTTCCTTACGGTTCTGTGGAGTACCCTTCTTAGAACCGGTCGATTCTGAAAGCTTAAAAAATACATTTAAGAAATTCATCCTCCTTCCGGCCCGATATCGAAGTTCCTCATCGTATAAGAGGAAATAAGATTGTACGGCAAGGTGAAGGGGAAATTTATTTTTGGAATTGAAGGCGAGGGGTATGAAGAACGTTAAATGGTTTCTGGCTATGTGTTCAATCTTGTCACTATTAGTGGGCTGTTCACCTGATATTAAGGAAATCAGCGATATTGATTTAGTTATGGCAACTGGTATTGACTATGACAAGGAAAGTAAGAAATATGTATTTACGATCTATTGTGTTTTACCCGCATCGACAAGTACGGAGAAAACAGGTAAACAGACGGATTTCGTGGATAGTGCAGTTGGAGATTCGATCTTAGACGCTGCAAAAAATTTGCGTAACCGTGTAGGTAAATCTTTGGTATGGCAGCATAATAAATTCTTTATTGTAGGTGAAGCTGCAGCACGTCATTCCCTCTATGATATCGTAGATTTCCTAACAAGGAACCGTCAAATCCGCATAACAAGTCACCTACTTGTTAGTGAGGGAAAAGCCGAGGATTTACTGAAAAGAAAATCCAATATCAGCGAACTAACTTCGAATGTGCTGCTAGGGATCGTCCGAAATGAAAAGGAGTGGGGCAAGAGCTACAGTCTAATGATACATAAAGTGGCCGACCGCTACACTAATCCATACAGGGGCTTTGTTTTAGGAAGAATAATTGCGTCACCAAAGTCTGTTACCTCTCCATCATCGCTGCTTTTAAATGGCGGAGCTGTCATTAACAAAGGGAAATTCGTTGACTGGCTGGATGGAGATGATGTGCGGGTTATCCATTGGTTATCTGAGAAAAGTAAATGGAAAAACTATGAATTTACAGAATCATTGGAATACAAATCCACGAAAGTGTCCTATTTTCTTCGAGTCTCAAAAAGAGAAATTCACAGCGATTACGTCAATGGCAAACCAAAATTAGATGTCCAGTTGAATTTCAAAGCGACTTTGGGTGAAATGGATCAATATCTTGCACTGAGCGATCCGGCTATATTGGCTCAATTGGAACAAGTTACCTCCAAGCATTTGGAGAAAATCATTCATGATAGCTTAAAACATTTTCAACAAGATCTGAAAGTAGACCTACTTGGGGTTTCTGAATATTTCATCCAGCATCATCCAAAGGAATGGAAAAAGCTGAAAAAGGATTGGGATCATGTATATCCGACAATGTCAATTCCTGTTCATGTCGATGTAAAGATTGAAAAACTGGGCATGTCCCAAATCATAGGTGGCCAATAAATGCTTCTTAATAACTCGCTCTGCTTAATAGCTATTTGCTTGGGGCTGAAAGGATCTATTCGCTTATGGAAACAACAGGCCAAAACGGATGCCATAGTTCTCCTGTTGTATTATCTCGTTATTATCGTCTATTTAAATCCCTTCATGGGTTTTTCAAAGCTTACCTTGGAGTCCTTAAACAAGATTATTTATGGTCCTGTCTCCGATTACATGATAGACCTATTAAAAGTACGAGTGGAGGAATGAAGATGACCGATTCTGAAAAAATCAATCATGGTCAATTGGGATTTCTCTGTTTTAGTTATTTGTCTGGATTCTCTACTTTGTTTTTAATTGAAGCCAAGCTGGTTAAGCAGGATGTCTGGATTTCAAATCTTCTAGCAATTGTTTTTTCAATAGGAGTATTATGCCTTCTATCCTATGTTCAATCGCAGCATCCTCAATTAAGTATGACGGAAGCTTGTGAAAAATTGTTGGGAAAATGGCTTGCCAAGCTCGTACTTGTCATCTATCTTATCTATTTCCTTGATACAGGTGTGTTGGCTTATCGCGCAATATCTTGGTTCTATACGACGGCTATCCTTCCAAACACCACCCCTAACTTTTTAATTTTACTCATTGTGTTGGTTAGTTCCTATTCCGTTTATTTAGGTTTAGGTACTTTAGTCCGCACGGTTCAATTTATCCTACCGTTTTTCATTCTGTCCGTCTGCATCGTCAGTTTGTTTATTCTGCGTGAAGTGGAAATCAATCCTTTCCTGCCCATGTTCCAAAGCAAATTATCCGCAATCATTTACGGTGGGATGCTCTCTTTCGGTTTTCCATTTGGAAAAGTCGTAGTCTTCGGTTTTCTTCTATCACGGGTAAAAAATACAAAAAAAACGTTCGCAAGTCTAGTAACGGCAGTAGCTTTATCAGGTATTTATTTGTTACTATCAAGTTATTTAACATTCGGTGCGCTTGGCATACATTTAACCAAATTGTCGGCGTTTCCCTTCTTCACTTCCATACAATTAGTTAAATTCGGAGAATATATGGAAAGGATAGAAATTCTTATCATAGCAATTTGGACCATTTTCACTTTATTTGAACTCATTGTGCTCCACTACGTTTTTCTACTCGTGATAAAACAAGTTTTCAAGATCAAAGAGACGAAACCTTTTATTATACCAACTGGATTATTATTTTATGCTTTAGCCTATTTTAGCTATACAAGGATGATGGATTTGGGTGCCTATGACTTTGAAATTTACCCCTTCTCCTCACTAATCCCATCCTTAATCATACCTGTCGTTTTAGCCTTTATAACTTTGATAAGAAAGCGGAAGCGTTCTATGCAAGATCAGCTCTAATATGAACGGATATGACGATCTTTCGAAAAAAATAAATGTAGACCTAACTTACCAGGCATTCAATCCCCGCCTTCATTAGAACACTCTATTTTTTTACAAAAAAAGGCCACCTAAATGGGTAGGTGGTTAGAGGAATCCTGAGTCTGACATTGTTATTTATATGTCGAATTTGCGAATTTGTTCCATGATCCCGATCACTTTGCTCACGATATGCTAGCGATCCAATATTTCAAACTCGCTTATTGTTGATCGTCATTTGTTTCATTATCTTGTTCGTCTTGCTCTCCGTCTGCTTGTTCTTGTTTCGTGACTGCATCATCGGCAACTTCTTGATCTTGATCTTGTTGTTCGGTATTGTCCTCTAATTCTTTCCCCACTGTATTAGCAAATGCTGTTGTATGTAACAGTCCAACAACACCGCTTCCTAGCACTAAACTTGCTGCTACTGTACCTACAATGATCTTCTTACTAATCGATTTCATTGTTTCATTCCACCTTATCAAATGTATTTTGCTTACACAAATAAGTGTGTCCACAATCTCTGATACTACCCTAAATGCACTATGAGATTTAATGAACAAATAAGCGCGCTAACCGCGCTTACAGCGAGAGCACTGCGAGCCGAAGCCAGCAGACTGGGTCTGGGAAGCCGGAAATCGGGAAATTGAGGCTTCTACGTTCCGCTAACATCTGGTAATGCCTAGTGCTTGTCGAGTTTGGGATATAGATAAAGATACGGTATGCCTGTGATTGAGCTATGATTTGGACGTGCTCCGTTATTGGAGGGTATAGTTAAAAGTTTGATTCGAGGGCAGGTAGATAGAAATCTGGCCAGATACTGATAAACAGCTGGTCGAAACTAAACTCTTTGGAGTAATTTCTGACATAAAAGCTGACTAATCTGAGGTTCACGGGGAACGAGAGGGCGCTATTTCGGTGATTATGCCGATACAGGGCCGGCAAGCGGAACGAGAATGCGCTATTTTGGTGTTTTACCTGTTTTACACCCCAAATGTAGGAAATAGAGGCTCCTCGTTCCGCAAAAGCGTAATATACCCAGTTTTGAGCAAAATAAGGCTTCTACGTTCCGCAAACATCTGGTGATACCAAGTGCTTGTCAAGGTTGGGATATAGATAGAGGAACTAGGGGTACGGCTACAATCAAAATAAGCCCTCGCTAGCACAAAACTAGCGAAGACTCATCCTTTTAAATGAAACGGCTCATTGAAAATAACGAAATGTCATGCTCACTTCTGCCTCTAGTAATTAGCTGACATAAGATTTCCCCGACTACACTGCTGAATTTAAACCCGTGTCCGGAAAATCCAGCAGCAAAGGCGATATGCGGATACGCTGGATGTGAATCGATAATGAAATTTTCATCAGGAGTGAGGGTGTACGTGCAGGTTTTTCCCATGCACAGCTTCGTATTGGCAAGAGGCATAAACCGGCTTAAAAACATTCTTACGTCTTCTTCATCCTCCTGCAGTGCCCCAAACTCAGGAATGGCTTCATCCGGATTAATCCGAAGTCCCCCATCATGACGTCCTACCTTAAGACCAGCTCCTCCCATGCTGGGAAAACCGTAATAATGTCCTAGGGAGGTTTCAAACGTAAAAGCCGGAAATTGTTCCTCTCCGAATAAAAAGTCATCCGCTTCAAACCAGGCAAATGTCTTTCTTTTGGTAACAAGCGGTGGATGGATATTCATCAGAGGAAGCAGCTTCGAAGACCAAGCCCCTGCTGTAACGATTAGGGCGCGTCCTGTATAACTTTCATCGGCCGTTTGGACTCTCACCCCGGTTGAATCAATAGACAAATCCTGTACGGATGTATTCGTTAAGATGGTAACTTGATGATGTTCCAACAGTTCCCGATAAGCACGAATACAGTCCTCGCTCTTAAGCACACCTGAATCCGATTCGAAGCAGCCCACGTAGCCCTCTGGAAGCGAAATCCCAGGCCAAATGGTATGAATTTTACTGGAATCCACAGTTTGCAGCGGAAGTGAATAGGCTTCAGAGCTAGAAATAACTTGTTGTATAAAGGTTGAATCACGAGTGCCCACATTCAGCACCCCAGTTTGGTAGAATAGTTTTCTTCCCGACTGTTGCTCCAGATCAAACCAAAGCTGTTGGGCTCTGAGGGCTAACGGGACATAGCTTGTCCCTTCGCCATAGGCATGCCGGATGATACGGGTATCGCCATGATGTGCACCGCGATCGTGCGGAGGGTTAAATGAATCCAACAGCAGCACGCTTTTCCCTTCAAGGGTCAAATAATAGCCAGCAGCCATCCCCATCGAACCTGCACCGACAATGATTACGTCATAGTTCATCATTCCATCACTTCCTTTGAAAAAAAGTTCAATTTACAATTCTAGCTCGAATGACACATGCGGCTGATTCATTGCTAAATTGGCTTATTTTAATCTTAACCTTATCTAATGATGCTCTCCATGATAATACGCAGAAGTCGCCCGTCTCTAACCATAGAGACTGATCTTCATTAATACTAACGTTTACTCTGCCCTCGGTACAATAAAAAGCTTCTGTCACTAGTGAAAATTCCACATCATCCTTGTGACATTCGATCTCATGAGAAGTTCCATCTTTCATAAATAAAGCTTCCAATTCTCCCCGGCATCCCGCCGCTGTAATGAGATTAAAGTCTGTTACCTTCCCCATACTCCGGGTGACCCATCCTCCGCTAAAGCTCTCCTGCTCGTAGGGCTTTAACCCCACCTGATGTGATCCTTCATATTCGAGAATCACCTCTCCTTCAATAATCATAAGCTTTCTCCAAAACTCAGGAAGGCAGGTAAACAATGACTGCTCATCTTGTATGCGGGCCGTGCTGATTCTCCATAAAAAATTTCGCTTATTATACTCCGCGTGCTCAGGATAAATGGCTAGCTGCGTTGTTGTTCCACCAGACCAAGCGGTCGTAATTTGCATATGTTTCTTAATGACTTTGATCGAATAAGACATGTAAGCATCTCCTTGAATGTATGGCCATGACGAATGTAAAAAAAGGACCTGAAAGTACCAAGTCCCGCGTAGAAGTCTGAACAATGCCTATTCTTTATCTGTCATATCAGCGTACCAAGAAAAATACGAACCTACCGCATCGTTTTTACGGATCCGTTTCTTTGTTCGATCCTTAACCTCTTCCGCATGGATGGTTAATCGCGCGCACCCCGTATCCATAGCTGCTTGAGCAACCGCAGCAGCCACATTCGGAGCAATCATCGGTTCAAACGGATGCGGAATCACATAGTCCCGATTTAACTTATCTGCTGGGACCAGACCGGCAATGGCGTAAACAGCAGCTAGTTTCATTGCCTCATTAATCTCGCTGGCACGTACATCCAGGACGCCGCGAAAAATGCCCGGAAACGCCAATACATTGTTGATTTGATTGGGAAAATCGGAGCGTCCCGTGCCAATGATCGCAGCCCCGGCGGCTTTCGCTTCCTCCGGCATAATCTCCGGCACCGGATTCGCCAAGGCAAATATGATGGAATCACGGTTCATCGAGCTGACCATTTCTTTCGTAAGCGCACCAGCTGCAGAAACACCAATGAAAACATCGGCTCCTCTCACTGCATCGGCGAGCTTACCTGTTAGATTTTCTTTATTCGTCATCCGTGCTATTTCCAGCTTGAATGGATTCATGCCTTCTTGTCTATCTTCATAGATGATACCTTTTGTATCACATACAATGATATCTTTAGCACCCATATGACCCAGAAGCTTCATGGCCGCTATGCCGGCAGCGCCTGCCCCATTAATAACCACACGAATTTGGTCCATCGTTTTGTCGACTAACTGGAGTGCGTTAATTAATCCAGCCGCAATGACAATAGCCGTACCATGCTGATCATCATGGAAAACAGGAATCGCACATTCCTGTTTCAACCTCTCTTCAATTTCAAAACAATCCGGGGCTGCGATGTCTTCTAAATTAATTCCGCCGAACGAAGGTGAAAGCTGCTTAACCGTCTCAATCACTTTCTCTTTATCCAACGCATCTAAACAGATCGGAATCGCATCTACGCCGGCAAATACTTTGAAAAGTAAAGCCTTTCCCTCCATCACCGGCATAGCCGCATGCGGACCGATATTTCCCAAACCGAGTACAGCTGTTCCATTGGAAACGACTGCAACCAGGTTTCCTTTCATCGTATAATCGTATACTTTATCTTCTTCAATAAAAATCTCTTTACAAGGCTCTGCAACTCCCGGGGAGTAGGCAAGGCTTAAATCACGGACGGTGCCTACCGGAACCTTGGCAAGAATCTCCAGCTTTCCGGTATACTTTTTATGCATGTGAAGAGCATCTTCACGTAATTTGTTCATGATTCATCACCTTCCAAGGAATTTTGATCAGAGCATAGATTAGATCCAGCCGCGCCATTTTATCGCTTCGACCATTCGCTTTAAACCAACGATATAGGCCGCCAATCTCATGTCGACTCGCTTCTGCAAGGACAACTGATAGACGTTGTTAAACGACTTTTTCAATATTTGTTGAAGCTTTTCACTCACTTCTTCTTCATTCCAATAATATCCCTGATTGTTTTGGACCCATTCAAAGTAAGAAACGATGACCCCGCCTGAGCTGGCAAGCACGTCTGGCACCATTAAAACGCCCTTATCCGTCAAAATTTCAGTTGCTTTCAAGGTCGTCGGTCCGTTGGCCGCTTCCACCAAAATCTTTGCCTTAATGTCAGCCGCATTGTCTTCCGTGATCTGGTTTTCAATTGCAGCCGGCACTAAAATATCACAGTCTTGGATTAACAGCTCTTGGTTCGAAATCGCATTCGGAAACAAATTCGTCACCGTTCCGAAAGAATCCCGTCGATCTAATAAATACTGCACGTCCAAGCCCTCAGGATCATAAAGAGCCCCTTGAGCATCCGAAATGCCTACCACTTTGGCCCCAGCCTCGTGAAGGAACTGAGCAAGAAAGCTGCCTGCATTGCCGAAGCCTTGGATAATGACACGCGCGCCCTCAATCGGAATCCCAGCGACATGAGCCGCTTCTCTCAACAACAGCACTACGCCCATGGCGGTAGATGATTCTCTACCAATCGATCCTCCCAAGACGAGCGGCTTGCCGGTAATAAAACCTGGCGAATCGAATTCCCGAATCCGGCTGTATTCATCCATCATCCACGCCATGATTTGTGAATTCGTGAACACGTCCGGCGCCGGAATATCCTTGGTCGGCCCAACAAGCTGGCTGATTGCCCGTACATAACCACGGCTTAAGCGCTCCAGCTCGCCGAAGGAGAGCGTGCGCGGATCACACTGGATCCCGCCTTTGCCTCCGCCGTAAGGCAAATCGGCAATGCCGCATTTGATGGTCATCCACATGGAAAGAGCCTTCACTTCGTCTTCAGTGACCCCAGGATGGAAGCGAATGCCCCCCTTGGTCGGTCCAACCGCATCATTATGCTGCGCACGGTACCCTGTGAATACCTTTACCGAGCCGTCGTCCATTTTCACTGGAATGCGTACAGTAAGCAATCGAAGCGGTTCCTTTAGCAATTCGTATAGGGATTCTGCGCATCCCATTTTATCTAGAGCAGCTTGGATAACAAGCTGCGTTCTGTTCAAAACATTCAAGCTTTCCGCTTGCATAGGCTTCTCTTTTACTTCCATCGGAGCTTCCATGATGATCCCCCTCTAGTCTTCGTACACCTTTTAATGAATCCGATTGCCGTCCGAGACTACTATTTTCCCATGTTTGAATACGGAATGAACATGGTTGATCCCGAAGTGATAAGGCAGATAGGCCAAGTTATCTGCATTAAAAATAACCAAATCGGCCTGTTTGCCCGCTTCTAAACTGCCTATGGTACCCGCTTTTCCGATAGCGTGAGCCGCATTGATGGTCACGGCTGTCAGGACTTCCTCCGGCGTCAGCCCTAAATTCAGACAGCCCAGTGTCATGACGAGCTGTATAGATTCCGTTGGCGAGCTTCCCGGATTATAATCCGTGGACAAAGCTACAGGGAGTCCGATTTCAATCATCTTACGTGCACGGGCGTGATGCTTCAGCCTTAAATTAAAAGAAGTAGCTGGCAGACAAACAGCAATGACGCCCGCCAGCTGCATCGCTTCTAGTCCTTCATCTGATGCGGCGATCAAATGCTCGGCCGATGTGCAGCCCAGTTTACCGGCAAGCTGCGCGCCGCCCATCGGCTCGATTTCGTCCGCATGGATCTTCAAACCGAAGCCCATCGCTTTTGCGGCCAACAGGATTTGCTCCGATTCTTCTACGGAGAAAACGCCGTGCTCACAAAATACATCGCAAAATTCAGCAAGTCCCTGACGTTTCACTTCGGGGAGCATTACTTCAATGAGCAGCTGAACGAATTCTTGTGATCGGCCCTTGTATTCTTCCGGCACCATATGAGCACCCATGAACGTAGACACCAAATCAACCGGATGTTCCTGATTGAGTTTGCGAGTGACCCGGAGCTGCTTAAGCTCATCCTCCAGCGTTAGACCATATCCGCTCTTAGCTTCTGCTGTAGTAACCCCATAAGAAAGCATCGTATCCAAGCTTTTTTTAGCCTTACCGTACAACTCATCTTCCGAAGCCTGACGGGTTGAACGGACGGTACTGAGAATCCCGCCGCCTTGAGCCAAAATTTCTAAATAAGAAGCGCCTTTCAGCTTTAAGGCTAATTCATTCTCGCGAGAGCCGCCGTGAACCAAATGCGTATGAGGGTCAATAAGTCCAGGGGTAACAAGCTTACCTTCAGCATCATGCTTTGAAGTTACCGGCCGTTCACCGATTTGTGCCAAAACTTCTTCTTCCGTTCCGACTGCAACAATGATACCGTCTGTGATTGCCACAGCACCACTTCGAACTGCTGCAACCTCTGACATTTCATCGCCTCGGCGCGGTTCCTGGGTTCCTTGCATGGTGATCAGTGTACCAATATTATGGATCAGCAGGTCAATCCGATTGTTCTCCATCGTTTCTCCCCCTCGAAACACAGCAAGCCCGATCGGGCTTGCTGCGAGTTATCTTCATTCTTTTATATTTTCAGTTAGCGATTAAATACCCATCATCGGTACGCGAACGCCGCGTTCCTTCGCCGTTTGAATGGCAATGTCATAACCGGCGTCAGCGTGACGAATGACGCCCATTCCAGGGTCCGTGTTCAAGACGCGTTCTAATCTTTCGTCCGCTTCTTTGGAACCGTCCGCAACGACAACCATACCTGCGTGCAGGGAGTAACCCATGCCTACGCCGCCGCCATGATGGACGGAAACCCAGCTCGCACCGGATGCCGTATTCACAAGCGCGTTCAATATTGCCCAGTCGCCGACAACATCGCTGCCGTCCTTCATGGACTCGGTTTCACGGTTAGGCGAAGCCACGGAACCGCAATCCAGGTGATCACGTCCGATAACGATTGGCGCAGATAATTCTCCGTTGCGTACCATCTCGTTAATCGCCAGCCCCATCTTGGCCCGTTCCCCATAACCCAACCAGCAAATACGAGCTGGCAAACCTTGGAATGCGACTTTTTCTCTGGCCAATTCGATCCATTTACGCAGATGCGCATTTTCTGGGAACAGTTTCAATGCAAGTTCATCCGTTTTATAGATATCCTCTGGATCACCGGACAATGCCGCCCAGCGGAATGGTCCTTTCCCTTCGCAGAAGAGCGGGCGAATATAAGCCGGAACAAATCCAGGGAAATTAAAGGCATCCTTAACCCCTTCATCAAGAGCCACTTGACGGATGTTGTTGCCATAATCAAATACGGTTGAACCAAGTTTTTGAAGATCAAGCATCGCCTGAACATGCGCAGCCATCGATTTTTTGGATAGCTTCACATACTGCGCTGGATCGTTTTTACGCAAGTCAGCCGCTGCTTCCAAAGAATAACCGACCGGCACATAGCCGTTAAGCGGATCATGAGCCGAAGTTTGATCGGTTACGAAATCAGGCACAATTCCGCGTTTCACAAACTCCGCGAACACCTCTGCAGCGTTTCCTACTAGTCCAATAGCTAGCGCTTTCCCCTCAGCTTTCGCTTCGTTCGCAAGCTTCAACGCCTCATCCAGATCGTAAACCATGACGTCGCAATAACGAGTGTCGATTCTTCGTTGAATACGAGTCGGATCTACGTCTACACCGATGACGACGCCATCGTTCATCGTTACAGCGAGAGGTTGAGCGCCGCCCATACCGCCAAGTCCAGCCGTTAATGTCAGTGTACCTCTTAAAGTGCCTCCCGAATGCTGCCTAGCTGCCTCAGCGAAAGTCTCATACGTTCCTTGCAAAATGCCTTGCGTTCCGATATAAATCCAGCTGCCAGCCGTCATTTGGCCGTACATCATAAGACCCTGTTTATCGAGCTCATGGAACGTCTCCCAGTTGGCATAAGCCGGGACAATCATCGAGTTGGAGATGAGAACCCGCGGCGCATGTGAATGCGTTCTGAATACGCCAACCGGTTTCCCGGATTGTACAAGAAGTGTTTCATCCGCTTCAAGGTTCGTTAAACATTCTACGATCTTGTCATATGACTCCCAGTTCCGTGCAGCCTTGCCGATTCCGCCGTAAACGACGAGATCTTCCGGACGCTCCGCTACGTCAGGGTCCAGATTGTTCATCAACATGCGCAGGACTGCTTCCTGCTGCCAGCCTTTTGCCGTTAGCTTCGTTCCGTGTGCTGCTCGAATCGTACGTTTCATTGTTTGTTCCATGAATAGTCACTCCTCTATGTTGTGTTTGAATCAGTTTCTTTTCATATAACCCGTCAAGAAAGTCAAGATGACATGCATGGCTGTCCTGACTGTCGCTCTGCGGGGATCTTGCATGGGATCTACACAAACAATATCAAAGCCTCGTACCTTAGGATGCTGTCCTAATAAGAATACAGCTTCCAACAACTGCCATGAGGTCATTCCTGCTGGAACGAGCGCCGGTACACCAGGCGCATAAGCTTGATCCAGTACATCCATGTCAACGGTTACATAAATAGCATCTGTCCCGTCACCAGCAACTTCAAGCGCCTTTTCCACCAAAGCTTCGATTCCTTCTTTGGCTACCTGACGCGCCGTGTATTGGGTAATTCCTTGCGCCATAGCATATTCATGATACGCTCTTGAATTGGCAAAGCTGTGGAGTCCGATTTGCGCAATATGGCGGCCTTCCACTGTACCCGATTCGATCAACCCGCGGATTGGCGTTCCGTTGGAAGGACCTCCGTCCTCCAGATTCCGGACATCCATGTGGGAGTCCAGCTGAACGATACCCACCTTTCCGCCGACATGGTGCTTAAACGCTTTTACTGAGGGGCAAGTAATGGAATGATCGCCGCCAGCAATAATCGGGAACAAATGAGGCATGGCTGCGTAAATGTTCTTCAGCCCTTGTTCGATATTGGCATGACAGCGCAGCAGATCCGTTACATGCATCTGAATATCACCAAGATCGCGTGCCAGCAATTCTTGCAAATCGACACCATGGTCGATACTGTACGTCGTGACATTTGCAAATAATTCCCGCAAGGCATTCGGTGTCATCGAAGCGCCTGAAATGCTGATGGACGTCTTAGAAAGCGGAATGCCGATAAAACCGAATTGGACTTCTTCCTCGCCTTCCCAAGGGGTCAGCCACTGGGATACTTTGGTCTCGAATCGATCCCGCCAATTGGACTTTCGTACGAATTCTGGCGGATTCAGCAATTCAATTTGTCTCAAAGCTGCTTCCCTCCTGTAGGTTGATGAAACAATGTTTGGTTTGTTTCTATGTTTACATCATACTTAAAAAAACGGCATCTGAATCTAGCCGAATTTGCGGAAAGATAGCACGATATTACGGTTTAACTTGAAAGTGACCATTTTGATGAAAACGCTTAAAAGCCAACCCCTGAGCGGATTGGCTTAAATAAGCTATACCTATAACACTAGCACTGGGCTGATGACCGATAGTCCGTCGGGCTGCACCCCATAATCATTTTAAATTTCCTAGCAAAATAGTTCGCATCCTGAAAACCGACCCGCGCGGCAATCTCTTGCATGGTCAAATCCGTTTTCTCTAACAAATAAACGGCCTTCTCAATACGAACCTTATTTAGAAAGTCGACAAAGCTTACACCCGCTTCTTTTTTGAATACATGGGCAAAATAATGGGTACTCAAGTAACAATGCTGGGCAATTTCTTTCAATAACATTTTGTCTTGATGATGCTCTCTGATATAAACAATGGCGGATCGGACAATGGGAGATACCTCTAAGGCATGATCGTCCGATACTTGCTTGGCTAGCTTCCTCCAGTATGCGCACAGCTTTTTAACAAATTTGTCATATCGAATGGTACTGTACAAGTCTTGAAGCATTCTCGCATTCTCAGATAAAATTTCAGAAGCATTACCACCTAAGTCAACAACCATTCTTGACAAAGAGAGGACTAAATCATAGGCTTCCGACTTGAATAGATCAATATTATGCTTATATGATCGGGAAAGGCTTTCTAGTAACTCGACCAAATACGAAATCGAGCCTTCTTCATCACCGATCCGGACACGTGACAGCAATTCGATTTTCTCTTCGTGGGTCACCGGCTTAGCACGTTCTTCCTGAATGCTTCTTTGTCCCTCATATTGAAAAATCATCCGGTTTCCTTGAAAGAAACGGTCGATTAATGATTCTTTGGCTTCGCTGTAGGAAAGATGAAGCTTGTAAGGATCTTCATAGTAGGTGCCAATTCCGGCTGACACAGAAAAACCCTTCGTATCTACGAAGTTTTGAATTTTCCGAACCATGCCATACGTAACTTGCTTATAGGTCGGTTCTATGGGCTGAATGGATTGGAGTTCCAATAATACGGCTAACACACCTTCTCCCACCCATACCCACAGGAAGGGCAAGGTGATACTCTCAAAAATGGCTTCCACCAGTACCTGCCCAATTTCAATACTCCATTGCAACGACTTGTCCAAAGCCAAATCAGTATAACGGTCTATGGACAAAACAATAACGATTTGGGGCCGCGGTTCGATGCCAAGCCGCTCACGCATTTCTTCAAAATCCGCTTCATGGATTAACGTCCCGGAAATGAGAAGTTGCGAAAAGGCGGCTTGGGCCGTATCCAATTTCATTGTCTAATCATCTCCCCTATCTTAAAAAAGGAAGCCGTTTTGCCCCTAACCTTCAGAGAAAACTGCTTCCATGTTATTTTATTCTATCTCACCTATCATGTCTTCAACAACCTTTACGATGTCGCCCTCATGAATTTGCTGATAGATCGTCAACATGTCCGGATAGAGAAAGCGATCTTCCTCCACCGCAGGCACTTTCGATCGTATCAGTTGATATACTTCCGCAATAACCGGAGAAGGATTCAACGGACGATGAAAATCAAGAGCTTGTACGGCTGTCATCAATTCAATCGCCAACATATATGTTAATTTCTTCGAAATTTGATAAGCTTTCCTTGAGGCATTATAGGCGAAACTGACAACATCCTCTTGATTGGCGCAAGTGGGAACATTATCTACGGAGGCTGGATGAGAAAGAATCCTAATCTCTCCCAGCAGTCCTACGGCTGTATATTGCGGGATCATATATCCGCTGTTTAGTCCTGGATTTTTCACTAAAAAACTAGGCAGCTCACTCAGGTGATAATTCACTAATCGGTCAATTCTTCTCTCTGCTATTTTTGCCAGATTAGCCATAGCTATACACATGATATCCGCCTGGATGCCGACATAGGTACCGTCAAAATTACCTCCCATGAGGGCAATCCCATCATTGTCTTCGGGATAAATAACAGGATTATCGCTTACAGAGTTGAGCTCATTATGAATGGTGAAGGCTGCATCCTTCAGATTTTTTTTGGAAGCTCCATGTACTTGAGGGATGCATCGCAAGCTTAACGCATCCTGCAAGCGATAGTTTTTATAAGTTTCGGCAATTTCACTGCCTTTAAGGATTCGGATCATATTTTGGGCTGTCTTAGCCTGTTCCTCATGTTTTTTTAAGGAATGGAGTCTTGGATCAAAGGCGTGAATCGTTCCTTTTAGAGCTTCAAGTGACATTGCGCCAGCAATATCCGCGGTTTTTGTCGCTTGAATGGCATTATATAAGGTTAGAATGGCCATTGCAGTAACGGAGGACGTCCCGCTGGTCAGTGCCAGTCCTTCTTTGCAGCTTAAAGTGGTAGGCTTTAATCCTGCTCTTTCAAGCGCTTCACTGCCAGAGATGAGTTCTTCGTTGTACCATGCTTTACCCTCACCAATTAGCACTAACGCCATATGAGCTTCCGGAGAAAGATAACCGACCGATCCATCACCTGGAGCAAACGGAGTGATTCCTTCATTCAATAGCGATGCCACAAGCTCTAACAATTCCAAACGAACCCCAGAATAACCATGACCCAAATGGATGAGAATCATCAGTTGAATAGCTCTTACAACTTCTTTCTCCAGAGGCTCCCCTACGGAAACGGCATGCGATCTAACAATGTTGCGCTGCAGGGTTTCAGCATCTTCGGTTGAGATGATCTCTGTCACATTGCTCCCGAAGCCCGTCGTTACGCCATAAATGATGCGGTTTTCGCTTAAAAATTTCTCTATAAGCTGTCTGGATTGCTTGACGCGATCGCAGTAGCTTTGTGAAAATGACACTTTTGCCCCATAGCGGGCCACTGCGACAAATTCGGAAACAGATATCGGATGATCGCCAAGAATCACTTTATTTATATCTTTAGGATGAATGGGAGCAGCACCAATTTTCATGAAAAAACATCTCCTTTTAAAACAATACCTACTATGCAATAGTTGTCGGTTAAATATGCATACAAGAGATGTCAGAAGACATCTCTTGTCAAAGTTTGATTAATGATAATGGATGGCATCATCCAGAGCAAGTGATTTCGTCTCCGGTGCCCAGGCAATAGAAACGATTGTTCCGATTAGCAGAACTGCGCTCATACCAATCATAGATGGGGTCAACCCCATAGAGCTAACACTTACCGGCAAAATAAAAGTTCCGATGGCCGAACCGATTCGGCTTATTGCGGTCACAACACCAACACCAGATCCCCTGATTTCAGTGGGAAATAGCTCGGCTGGATAGACTAAGGTAAGATTGGAGGCGGCTGACATGACAAAGGTAAACAAACAAAAGATCGAAATGGCCACGATATGTGAACCTGCTGGTAAAAGCGTAAGCGCAAGCAAAGAGACTGTAAGGATGATAAACGTGCTAATCGTAAAGCTTCTACGTGAATATTTCTCTGTAGCCCACAGACCTGCAATCGAACCAACAAGCAGGAATAAATTCAGAATGGTGTCCATAAGGAACGTTTCTTCAAATCCCATTTTAGCTAAAATATCCGGCAGGAACGTGTAAATGGCGAAGTAAGGAATCACTTGACATACATAGAAGAGACCGCCAAATGCTGTACGCTTCCAAAGCTGTTTTTTGAAAAGATCCTGAAAGCCGTATATTTTTTTGGTATCACCCAAAACGGGTTCTTCAATTTCCGCATCGGGACCGATGTGCTTCTTCACGATTTCTCTCGCTTCCTCTACACGTCCCATGCTAATCAGCCATCTTGGTGATTCGGGTGTTCCAATCCGAAGAAGCAGAACGATTACCGCTGGAATGGCTGCGCTCGCAAGCATCCACCTCCATGAATCTGGGCCTGTCTTTAGCAGATAATAACCGACAATGTTGGATACAACATATCCGACAGTCCACATGACATTCAAGAAAGAAAGTAAAAAACCGCGATGTTTTCTAGGTGCAAACTCAGCAAGCAAAGTCGATCCAATCGCATAATCTCCACCTAAAGCAAAACCAATCAAAATACGCAAGATGAAAAGAATCGTAGGATCTTGAACGAAAAACTGCAAAAACGATGCTAGAGCAATGACTACGAAGTTAGCAAGGAAGATTTTCTGTCTACCTATACGGTCGGATAATCCACCGAGAAGTAAACTGCCGAAAAAGAGTCCGATCAATGCTGAACTTCCTATTAATCCGCTCCAAATCGGACTAAGGTTCATTTGAGGTCCAATCAAAGTCAGAGCCATACCTATAATACCAAGAGCATATCCATCAGAAAAATTAGATCCAAACGTAAGTGCAGTAATTTTCAGATGAAACTTATTGAGTGGAGCGTCATCAATCTTATAAGGTTTCATGGACAGTTGTACAGACATTGAATAACCCCCTATTTATGAAAAATCGCTTTTTTTAAAATGTATTAACATGAATAAATGATACGTCTTTCCCCGCAATTTTATCAGGTTAAGAGTCAAAGCGCCCCTCCTTAATGTCAATTAACTTAACAAGAAATGAATTTCTTCATCAACTTGAATTTTTATGTTAAGTTTATTAACATTAGAATACCTTCAAAACGGATGGATGGAACTAAACAATATTGCCAAACACTAGCACGATTTTGCTTTCCAGTTTAGAACAAGATTGCTCTAATCATGAATGAGCGTGACGAATATATTAATACATCCCATTGCTTTTTCTTTCTTTCAAAGCGATTTAAAGCGTTTTCAAATTACCGATATTCCTTTGAAATACGCTGCAGTAAATAAAATTATAGTCGCTCATTATGGATTGTGCTCTAGATAATAATTCGGATCACTAGCACAATATTGCTGCAAAGAAGATCAGCTTACAAGATATAGAAATGAGTTGGAGCCGCATAATTCATTCAGCATACCCAATTTCACAAAAAAATAAGCGCGAAATCGCGCTTACAGCGAGAATTCTGCGAGCCGAAGCTTACCTACAGAGTCTGAGAAGCCAGAGAGCGGGAAATAGAGGCTTCTCGTTCCGCCAATATCTGGTGATGCCAGGTGATTGTTGGGCCATGGTATGGACGTGCTCCGTTATTGGAGGGTATAGTTAAAAGTTTGATGCGAGGGCAGGTAGATCATCAAGAATAGGTTCACAGGCGGGTGAACCTTACATATTTGGCTACTTGGCAGAAGGAGCGGCTATACGGGAGAATCGACACGGAATGGACGGTTGATGTAAATGATATAAATATCCTTTTGCTTATCCGTGTTGTTGTATTTTGTACAACATTACGCATGCTAATCAACGTTTTTCACGATAATGTTGTAAAAAATACAACAATCTCGGCCATTTTACGTTAAATCGCATAAAAAAAAGGATAAATTGTTGTGTAACATACAACATTCTAAGCATATCCAAAAGAAATCAAGGAAATTGTTGCACGCAGTACAACAATTCCCTTATTCCCCCTCACATCATCCCCATATCTCATCGAGATGACGAAGTCGCCGCTTGACTAGGAAACTCCAAGCTTGACTGCTCTTTTTTGTTACCAACGATGAGATGTAAGAGCATCATAAACACGACGACTATGACCAGTCCGCCAAATGCGGGAACGAAGCTCCCTGTAGCATCATGTACCCAACCAACGAAGATCGGTCCAAAAGAGCCTATTACATACCCACCAGACTGGTTCATCGCCGCCCAAGCACTTGCGGTTTCTGCATCACCCGTTTCTTCAAGCGGCAGCATCAAAACAATCGGGAACAGTCCGCCTGCACCAATGCCGAGTAGGATCGCACAGTACCAAGGATTACCGTTCATCATGAAAATAAGCAACCCTGTAAGCTGTAAAATAGCGCAGCCCAATAACCAGTACATCCGTTTTGGAAAGCGCGCAATCAGGATCGGCAGCACGAAACTGACCGGTATTTGAATAAACGTAAACAAGGTTAGCATTCCCCCGGCAAATGCTTTATCGTACCCCATGCTTTCAAACGCTGGAGCCAGCCAGGCTGTTATTGAATAAAAAATGACGGCCATTAAGCCAAAGAGCAGCGTTATGATCCACGCTTTCTTATTACTCCATGGGAGCTTAACCCCTACTGACGTATTCTTTGAAGCTGTTGAATTCGAATTCAATCGTGCTGCATGTGCAGCCAACCGCCACCACACTGGAAGTGCAGCTATGGCGAATATAGCCCAAGTTGCTAGGGATGCGCGCCACGAATCACGCAAAAGATGCTGAATGGGAACGGATAATCCTGAACTGAGGGCTGCTCCAATTACCATTGCTGAGGAATATATGCCGACTAAAGAAGACGCTCGGTCAGCGAAATATCGTTTAATAAACCCAGATAGCAAGGGTCCAGCTATCGCAATACCTATCCCCGCCAGAAAAGCGGTAAGCAAAAGCAGCAGCGAGGAAGCCGCGAAAAAACGAAGAATGGTGCCTACACCTATGAGCAGTAGAGACCAAGTCAGCGTCTTTTCCAACCCCCACCGATTACTTATCTTAATTGCAGTAGGCGAAAATAAACCCATGCATAATACCGGAATCGAGGTAAGAAGGCTGGCCAAAGCCCCGTTTATGCCAAGATCTTTCCGCATCGTTTCCAATAAGGGAGCAATCGATGAAATGGCCGGCCGTAAATTAATGGAAGCTAGAAACAATGCACATACTAAATATCCAAATCTTACTTTCATATGGTATTTCCCCTTACATTTCATTTTGTACTCATTGAGCACAGCTCAATTACACAAGTGTAAGAGAAACCGAACAATTGATCAATATTATCATTCCTATTATAATCATAAGTAACACTTATGATATTTTGAGGTGAACTTATTGGAATTTCGTCAATTAGAATATTTTATCGCCGTATGTGAGGAATTGCACTTCACTAGAGCTGCCGTAAAAATAGGAATATCACAGCCTGCATTAAGCCAACAAATCCGCGCGCTTGAAGATGAATTAAACATTCCTTTGTTCGATCGGATTGGCAAAAAAATCGCGATCACTGAGGCAGGCTCCATTCTCCTTGAGCAAAGCCGTGTTGTTCTGCGAAGTTTGAAAAACGTCAACGAATTTATCAGTGAACTTCATAATTTGCAGAGAGGCACATTAATCGTAGGTGTCTTACCCTCGGATTTGGATTACAGAATATCAAAAATGTTAATAGATTTTTACCACCAATTTCCTAAAATTAAGCTCAGAATCGTATCTTCTGTTGAAATTGTTGAACAAGTTCTCGCAAATGAAGTCGATATTGGCATTGGAATCATGCCTCAACCGGATGACCGATTGGTACGAATTCCTGTGTGCCGTGAAGAATATGTGCTAGCGGTTTCCGAGAACCACGCCTTGGCCAGCAGGCATTCGATTGATATCGACGAGCTGCGCCATGTTGAAACCGTCATGCCTCCCAAAGGGATGATTGGCAGAGATCTCGTAGACGATTTTTTTCGTGAGTACGGGTTTGAATTAACCACGTTGATGGAAACCACCTCACCTACTTCCATTATTCATTTAATAAGGGCAAACATTGGGGCGAGCGTCCTCCCACTTCCCTTAATCCAATCCATCAATGAACCAGATCTGAGATGCATTCACATCGCCAAAAGTGCGCCTTACCGAAATATTGGGGTCATCTACCGGTCTGATCGGTTTCTTGGTCAAGCGGCTAAAGCCTTTATTCAAAAAGTGACCGCGCATTTTAGTCTGAATTAAATTCGTGATCAACGTTTCTAATAAAGTGTTATATATCTGGACAAAATAGGTAAACATTAACGAAAGGGGGAGATAGATTTGGGTACTGACCAAACAATCAATTGGAACAAATTAGAAGATACCACGAAAAAGTTTCAAGTACATCCGTCGATTATTGGTTAAATATTCAAATTCAAATATTAACACTTGCGAATTTTGGTTTATTCTAGGCATATTTATTATTCCATTAATAGCTATATATTTCTTAGTTAATTCCTCTTCTGCCTGTAAACCTGCGTTGGTAACATTCGGATTATTCCGTTTATACAAAGGAATGAACTATTTTTACATCTTCCTACTATTTCTTGGTGTCGCTTTATTAGCCAAATGGGTAACCAACCTTTTCCTGCATTTTCAACAAGAACGCCAAAAAGAGCCAACATACGAACAAAAAAATTTCAATAAAAAAACTATTCTCAAAAAAATCAAAAGCTAAATAGCTATTGCCGCATTATGCATATATATCAATAATAATTTTCGTAGTCTTTGAAACGGCAAAAGCCGGTTATGAGTCGCTTGACTCCTAACCGGCTTTTGTTACGTCTTTCGCTCCATTTTACGCTTCAAATGCTGCCCTTCTGGTGCTTCTTTCGTCTTCTTTCATCACAGACCTTCTCTGTTCTCTTCTCGGTACTCCCGTGGTGATAGGCCGGTTAACTTGCGGAATAGCTTGGAAAAATAATGCAAAGACGAAAATCCGTGCTTGTCTGCGATCTCGGTGATGCTCAGATTCGTAAAGAGAAGATCGTCCTTCGCCCGATTGATCCTGAATTGGATGACATACTGGGTAGGCGGCAATCCGGTTGCATCTTTGAACAAATCAAAGAAGTAACCACGACTTATGCGCAGCTCTTTGTAATAGTTTTCCAAAGGCTGCAGATCGCCTTGTACGAGATCCTGATCCAATCGCTCGAGCAATTTAGACATGCGGAGATTGGGGATATGCTCTTCTTTTAGGGCAAAAGTTAGAAAAAATTCGATAAACTGCTGAAAGCAGCTCTGGACCTTTAGGCTGCGAACGTAAGTCCGCTCGTTTGTATAGTGATTTTCGGTATAAAACTTTTCGAACAAATCCATCCACAACCGCAGCTTCTCCACTTTCACATGTTCGGGTAAAGAATATGGAAATGCAGGTCCAATCAGACCAGGAATAAGGGTGGCTGCATCATAGCAGATCATGCTCGGGTGGGTGAACTCTTCCCGACGATCTATGTAGGACCAATCAAAATAACAACAAACGTGGACCATCGGGTCCTGGCTGTCGGCAACCCAATGGTGGGGCTGCCCTGCTGGTATGTACACGAGAGAGCCAACTAGCGTTTCATAAGAGCGACCATTAGTATGAATGACCCCTCTTCCCTCGCTGATCAAATATAGGGATGAGGCATAACAGATCCGATTGTTGCTAACCTGTCCTTTGGAGAATGGGTACCTGGTTGCAAAGTACACATACGGATGTAAATCGGCGAAACCCATCCACGGTCACCACCTTATTCGCAAAAATAAAATGTAATTGATATGACGATTGTACAAATAATTGACGATTTTGCAAATACAAATTAAACCGAATACTGTAATGTTTATAAGTGAAGACGAAGAATTCTAAGGAGGATTTAACATGTTAGATAGCAAATATTTGTTGACAGATGAGCAAATGATGCAATTTATTACCAAAGGATATCTGGTACTTCAGAACGACATGCCTCATCAACTTCATGTGAGCATCATGAACCAGATCAATCACGTTATGCATAATGAAGGCAACCCTGGCAACAACATTTTGCCCCGTGTCCCTGACATTCAGCAGTTGTTCGATACGCCGATCGTCAAGGGAGCCTTAAGCAGCGTACTTGGTTCAGACTATTACATGCACCCGCATCGCCACTGTCATTACAACCAACCAGGAAATCAGACGCCGGGTGGCGGAAAATGGCACAAAGACGGCTATTGGTCTTCCATGCGCAGTCATCGACCGTGGTGGGCGATGATTTTCTATTACACGCACGATATTACCGAAGATTTAGGGCCTACTGCGATCATGCCAGGCACTCAATACTACGAGAAATTTCTCGGCGACCAAGGTGAGACAATCCTGCCCACAGGCAAGGCAGGTACGATGGTACTTGTGCATTTTGACTTGTGGCATAAAGCTTCGCTTAATGTGTCAGAACTAGATCGTTATATGCTTAAGTTCCAATTTCTTAGATTGAGCGCACCGGAGTTTCCGAGTTGGAATCATCAAAACAAAGAGATGATTGTGCCGGAAGGAACACCCGCCATCCATATGAATTTATGGCAAGACGTATGGGATTGGCTCCGCGGAGAATCTTCGGCTAAGCTGGTTGGCGCACCAAAGAACACGGAACGATTGTTGGCATTACGGCAAGAGCTTGAATCCGAGCATGCAGCCCATCGCGGGCAGGCGGCAGATGAATTGGGATACATCGGAGCTGAAGCGGCTTCTTGCGCTCCCTCGCTAGCGCTTCTATTGAACGATCCAGTGGAAGCGACTGCTTTGAATGCAGCCTATGCCCTTGGACACCTTGGAACTCAAGGGATCGAAATGCTGATCAAGCAAATAACGGAGGGGTCGAACCTGACAGCGGAACGAGCCGCATACGGATTGCAAGGAGCTGGCATTGAGGCGATCCCCGAGCTCCTCGGTGTTTTGAAGCATGAGGATGAGAAGCGCAGGGCATTGGCGATTTTCGTACTCGGGATGATAGGATCCTCCGAAGGTGAAGTAGTGCCCTCACTGATCTCAAGCTTACAGGATCAGAGCGAATGGGTTCGCCGGAATGCGGTTGAATCATTAGGCATGCTCAAGAACGCTGGTGAAGAGGTTGTATCGGCATTAGCAAAAGTATTGAAGGATTCTGTACTTTGTGAAACTGACGATGCTTCAGAATCGAATCATACGGATTCGAAAAAGTCGTATGTAGGTGATCAGCCGTACATTACCAATAAGGTTGCATATACGGCGGCACTTTCACTACTGCGCACCGGCAATGTTGGTGATGTGAAAGAAGCTGTCCGCTCCTTGGAGCAAGCACTTTACAGCAAAGACCGCTACGTTAGAGCTTATGCGGCGGAAACACTCACCCATCTGCGAACGGACGAAGCCGTTGATATCTTGATTCGATATTACCGCACTTCCCGCTGGTGTCCGGATACAAGTAAAGTCAGTACCTTTTAGGGTACTCCAAGAACCTACAAAATTGTGCACGAAATGTCGGATGGATACATTCAATTCCTGCTATTCTTTTGATAAAGGAGGTCAGATAAATGGATTTGCTTAAAAACATGAATGGCGCTTTAACGTATATTGAAGAAAACCTTGCGAACGATATTGATTTGAAAGAAGTTGCAAGATGTGCTTTTTGCTCCGAATACCATTTCAAAAGGATGTTTTCCTTCCTTGCCGGTATTTCGCTATCGGAATACATCCGCCGCAGACGCCTTACTCTTGCAGCATTTGAGCTTAAAGGCAGCAGCACAAAAGTCATTGACATTGCAGTGAAATACGGGTATAACTCATCCGATTCTTTTGCAAGAGCTTTTCAAAGTTTGCATGGCCTAACACCGTCAGAAGCCAGAAGTAATGGCCATTCACTTAAAGCCTACCCACCAATGACCTTTCAGTTAACCATCAAAGGAGGAAATGAAATGATCTATCGAATTGAGGAAAAAGAGGCATTTCGCATTGTTGGTATTAAGAAAAGGGTTCCCATCCAATTCAATGGGGTAAATCCGGAGATTGCGTCTATGTGGCAAAGTTTGGATGGAGAAACGATCGCTAACCTTAAAAACCTTTCTAATGTCGAGCCTTTAGGACTGCTTAGTGCATCTACAAACTTTTCTGAGGGCAGGATGGAGGAAAAAGGGGATTTTGATCACTTTATTGGTGTAGCAACAACGAAGAAGTGTCCAGATCACCTAACGCACCTTGATGTTTCTGCCTCAACATGGGCTGTATTCGAAGCAATCGGACCCTTTCCCGATACACTGCAAAATGTATGGGGACGCATTTATTCTGAATGGTTTCCATCCTCCAACTATGAAGCAATAGAAGGTCCAGAAATCCTTTGGAATGAGCATAAAGATGTAACTTCACCAACTTTTAAAAGTGAAATATGGATACCGATTTCGAAAAAGTAATTATGGATTGAAGCAATGAAGGACTGTTCAGTGAAAATAAAGTATTAGACTGACAGATCAGTAGTTATGCGCACTTTTACTTTTAAAATCTCTCAACTTCCAAATAATAAGTTTTTGACTAAGTCTCATAGAATATAAATGTGGCGGTCAAGAACAGAAAATAAAGTTCTAGACTGCCACGTTTTATCGATCCCTGATTGTTTGAAAATAAAAATAAACTGATTTAACTGTTTGGTATAGTCACCCCGACAACTTTAAAACTAAAACAAAAGAATCGGGGTAATCGCAGATACTAAGGGGCTGTTCCCTGTTGGCAAGAATCCAATTACGGTATTGCTAAAAGTATCGATAACAGAAATCGTATTGCTATTCATATTTGTAATAAATGCACGTGAACCGTCGGGCGCAATGGCAGCAATGATCGGGAAATTCCCTACAGGGATCGGAGTTCCCATAACCGCATTTGTCATCAAATTTAAGACAGAGACAGTCCCGTCTCCCTGGTTGGCGACATACGCGCGGGTACCGTCAGGTGTAATGGTAATACCGCCAGGATTAATCCCGACAGCGATCGGGGCTCCGATTACAGTATCTGTAATCAAACTGATGACGGAGACGGTATTATCATCCCGATTCGAAACGTAGGCGCGGGTATTGTCAGGGGTAATCGCAATTCCTGTAGGTTGAACTCCGACAGGAATCGGGGCTCCCACAACCATATTCGTTGATGTGTCAATGACGGAAATGGTGTTACCACCCTGATTTGTAACATAGGCTCTAGTCCCATCCGGCGTGATAGCAATGAAAAGAGGTGCGGTCCCTACAGGGATCGGGGCACCAATTATGGTATTTGTGATCAAACTGATGACGGAGACGGAATTATCCCCCTGATTCGCAACGTAGGCGCGGGTACTGTCAGGGGTAATTGCAATGACTATGGGGCCAACCCCCACAGGAATCGGGGCTCCCACAATCGTATTCGTTGATGTGTTAATGACGGATACCGTATTGTCTGCATTATTCGAAACATAGGCTCTTGTCCCGTCCGGTGTGAAAGCAATGAAAATAGGAAAGTTGCCGACAGGGATTGGCTCTCCAATGAACGTATTTGTGAATGTGTCGAATACGGAGACGGTGCCATCCCCTGAGTTTGTAAAATAGGTAAACAGCAGCTCCCCGATTTGAGCCATATCGCCTTTTAACACATGTTGATCGATAACTTGCCCTGTCTCTCCTATTTCCAGGACAGTAACTGCAATATCGTTGGCACCAAGCCCGCTTGTAATCACGCGAACGCCGAACACATCAAATTTCGCGTAGACATTTTCTATAGTAAAAGTAGCGCCAAGTTGATTTATCGGGTTCAAGGAGACGAGATTAACAGCATAGAAAGTCAAGTTCCCGAAGCCATTCCCGGTTGGACTTATATAGTACGCCTCAATACCGGCAATCGCGTTTTTCCGTCCTGTATTTAATAGTCGAATCGTAAGCTGGGTTGTTCGCGGATTGTTCTGGTTATCAATTGGACCAGTATCTAAAATCGCCATCTATTATCCTCCTAACATTAATATTAATAATGCTAGTTTATGGCAAAAAGCAGGTTTATGCTTGTACATATGCCGTGGTTGAAACATCTTACTACATCCTTTATTCCTATATGATACTGAATTTTTATGCTAAAATAACTTGGCCAGTCTAATACCATAAATAAATGTAAAACAGAGCTCGCAAACCCGCGTGGCTCCGTTAAAAATAATCTTCATAATAGCAGGATTACATGATAAAAAAGCATGATTATTACTTCCCCCTCATTAATATTCAACTTACACTATAGAATGTGTGATGGATTACCATCCTATAACTTCGAGATAAGGTGTGAGAAGCATGAACAATCAATTAGAAGTTCAAATGTCGTGGTGGGCGATGGATAATCTGGATATTTTTGAAGGAAACGTACTGTCCGACGAAGAGAAAATAGCCTTAATCGCTAGCAGTGGTTATGACGGCATTAATGGATTCCTTCCTTCACCCGAGAAAGCTGATTATTGGAAGCATCTATTAGACAAGTATCACCTTTCGTTCAGTGTAAACGCTTACCCAAAATCGCATGAGGATATGGCTGATTTCCTAGAAAGAGCAAAAGTCTTTGGTGGTATTGGATTTATTAATGCACAAGTCATCCAGCCTTTCATGACAGGTCAATCTGCCATTCAGCTCTTGAAGGGGATTGAGCAACTATCTAAGGATGCGGGAATTCCTGTTTTCATTGAAACACATAGGGGGACTATTACCCAAGATTTAATACGTACCGTTGAATACGTTAGGGAACTACAGTCTCTACCTTTAACAATCGACTTTTCCCATTACATCGTCGCTGGGGAACTGCACACTGTTTCTCAAGAAGCGGACGAGTTACTTATTGCATTACTTTCGAACACTTCTAGCATACATACACGAATATCGAACGGAGAGCAGATACAGATTGACCCAGGCGAGGAACAAAATCATCCTATGTTCTCCCATTTTAAGAAATGGTGGCAATTGGGAATGAAGAATTGGCTGCTTCAAGCTAATACAAATGATGTATTCCCGGTCGTAATTGAACTAGGTCCTCCCCCTTATGCAATAACAACGAATGAAGCAAGCGGGAGGAACAAAGAGATTAGTGACCGATGGCAGCAGTCTCTGTACTTGCAGCGGGTAGTAAGAGATTTATGGAGCACGATCACACCTTAATGTTGAAGAAAAAATCGAATGCGAGGGCAGGTAGAATATTAAAACTTATACTTTCTATGTGGGTTAAAAAAGAGCTGCCTAAGCAGCTCTTCCCCCTAAAATATCAGCTTAAAAATCTTCGACTCTGCCGGCTCCAAGCGAACACTTATGTCTCCTGACGACTTATGGGCGGTTTCCTCCCATAGATCATGCAGCTCATACGTCGCATTTTGGGGCAGACCCAAACGTACAAGGGATACACGTTTCTCAACGGTTTCATCTTGGTTATAGTTAAACACGGCTATGAAGCAGCTGTCATCAGCCATTTGGAAAAAAACATCATCAGAAGCAGCATCGGTATTTCCCTCAAGCGGAATAAAACTTTTTCCCGTCTTTGCAATTTTTAGCAGCTCCGGCCGGGTCAACCAATTCTCTGCCCTTGTTCTTGCTTCCTTTTTGCGGAAATCGTCCCCCATGAGGAGAACCGTTCCGGCAATAAGGGAAGCGTTTAGACGACTCCTACCTTCCTGTACCGTCGTAGGTTTTTGGTTAAAGCTCTTATAAAGAACGGTATGGTCAGGATCATTGAAAGGATAAATGGTGCCATTCATCCACCAACCGTATGTGAGTGAATTCAACATGTACTCCGTATCTTTCAGTGTACCGAAAGCATCACATGAAATGCGCCTGCTATGGGCGTATTGATGCGGAAACATTGGCGCAATGGACAAGTTGATAAAGAATGGACGTCCGATGACCTTGGGATCCAGCCTATTCTTGATCAACGCCATGCCGAGGTTATAAGCTTGAAGCCCTGTTCGCACTCCCTTTTCGAAGTGCACGCCTTCCAAAGCACCGTGTCCAAGAAAGTCGAGTTTAATGTACTCGAAGCCCCACCTGACAAAACGTTCAAGATGCCACTCCGTCCGCATCAGATTGCCCGGATGCGTAGGATCTATCGCAAGTCCGCCGTCCAAATCGGGTAATATCTCCCCCTGCTCATCACGCAGCAGTAGATCTCTGTATATATACTTGCCGTCCGTTCCCTCCACTACCCGGTCGAAATCGTTCCCCCAGAAGGCAAAAGGTGTCCAATAAATACCGGGCTTTTGGCCATTGTCACGAACGTGACGTACGGCGTCCTCGAGCTGCTCCTGTGTTAAGTTCGACCAGAAGGAATCAAAATTTATGTAGACCGTCCCCTGATGATGAAACCCGCCATCGTACAAGCTCTTTAAGAAGTCTGACGTATGGGTGTAAAGCTCGTAGTCGAGCTCTCCCCCTGCCGCCGACCAGCTATTCCATCCGAAGGGAACGCCGTGTTCCCATTGAAGTGGCGGAGCTATCACAGCATTGGCCTTTCCGTATTCCTCCAGTCCAGTTCTGTAATCCGCATACATGCCCACAAAGATACGCGGTGAAGCAATCGTTGTGCCGATCAGCGTACCGTGAGGAATGGTATCGCGCGTATACTCGCTTGCTGCACCACCGTATACCTCCAGATGGTGAATAGCCGCACCTTCGTTTCCGATAACTTTCAGACCTGTTTTCCAAGTATCATGTGTAACCGAACCAACAACTAGCGCCTTTCTCGATGCAGGTTCGAAAATAGCTGTTACCTCATAGCTTTCCAGCTGATTCGGCATGGCGGTTGATTCGTAACGCACCCACTTGTCGTTATCGAAAGGCACCAACAGCGCGCGCAGCTCCTCTGCCGCCATTTCCAAAGCTGATGATCCCTTAGCTGCATTCACCGTCAATGGCGAAATATAGTTGGTCTCCAATGTTTCCGTTTCGCCTTCCAACTCGACCTGAACGAAAAAGTAGGGCACTTTTTCATAAAGCCAAAACGTCTGCGTCATAACCGGAAGCGACTCAGCTGAATGAATTACTGAGAATCGGCAACCCGTGCCGAAATCATCATGGATCATTTGAGCGCCGCCAGCGGCCAGTTTGTGCTCCGAGTATTCGGTCGAAGCAACATATTTGCCTCCACCGACTCCTCCGATCCGCGCTGCGCTGTAAGCTCCGCTCAAGCGGCTTCCCGAAACCCATTCATATTCCGTTAATCCGCTTCCCAGATCGACGATAATTCGGTATAACCCATTCTCTCCAACCACTTGCCCGCTCAACTCTTGAAAAATCACTGTACGGGATATCATCTTATCCGCTCCTTCATGCCTTTAGACATTTAAATGAAGAAGGAAGCCGGAACAGTGCCTCGGCTTCCTGATCTGAATCCACTCTTATTTCCAAAGATCCAAGCGTTTCTTGTAGGTGTCGTTGATGATTTTCTCCACTTTCTCATCACCTGCTGCCTTCATATCGGCAAGCATTTTATCGAACAGAGCGGCTGCATCCGTCTCGCTCTTGGAGATGATGACTTTCGTAATCGTTTGGCTCATAATATCTGAAATTTTCTGGCTGACGAGCGCATCCGGGGTGCCGCCGGCAGGGCCGAGATTATCATAAGCCGACGTTTCCCACACCGTATCGGACAAGTTCTTCAGCGCCATCTGGTCGATCTCGCCACGCTGGTAACGGCCCGGCAAATCATACGGCGTACCGTCGGAGCCTTTACCGTTCTTCACGAACCAAGTCCATTTGCGAATACCTGTTTTCTTTGCGAAGTTATCCCAATCGTCTTTAAAGCCTTGAAGAACTTCCGGACGCGGCGTATGCTTGCCGTCTTTCATATCCCAGTGAACGCCCTCAATCCCCCACATGAGAAGGTATTGGCCCTCTTCGCTAGCTAGGAAGTCAATGAGTTTCATCGTTTTTTCTGGATTTTTATTCGTCTTAGTGATCGCAATCGCATCCCAACCGAGCGAGCTTTTTGGCCCTAAGGTCGTTTTTGCAGGGTCAACGCCAGGTCCCACAAGCTTATACGGATAAAGCTGCTTCTCAGGTCCGCCTGCTTTCTTAAGCACACCGTTAGGCGTACCGAAATCCCAATAAGCGCCTGGTGATGCAAATACGAGTCCGTTAGAAATCTTTTGCTCCCACGTTTGCTTCTTATTGACTGGCCATTCCGGATCAATCAAGCCCTCTCGGTACAGCTTGTTCAAGTACATCAGCATGTCCTTATATTTCGGGTCCTTCACATCGTACTTCAGTGTTCCATTATCTTCGTAGTATGTCTTCATTCCCCACATGCCTTTAAACGTTCCGAGCACAGCGCCCATATTTTCACCGTTGAAGCTCATCGGGAATACGTCTTTGCCGTCCGCTTTGCCAAGCTTTGTTTTGAAATCCTTCAGCAGCGCCTCGAATTCATCTGCCGTGAACGGCTTTCCGCCTTCAGCTTTGTCCGGAGCAATCTCTTTAAGCCAATCCTTGCGCATATTTATGCCAAATACAGGCTCATTCTCTGGGCCGTACCAGTTAGAAAGATAGTAGTTTTTCCCGTCGGTAAACCGCGTCTTTTTCAAAGTATCCCCGTACATTTTCTTCACATTGGGACCGTATTTAGCGATCAGATCATCCAGTGGAATAATCGCCCCTGCAGCAATGTACTTACTAACGATATCTCCACCGCGGTCCATTAGCACAAGATCCGGCAGATCGCTGCTAGCGAGCATCAGATTCAGCTTTTCGGAAGGATTGCCCGTTGGCTGCTGTATTTCGATCGTCACGCCCGTCCGTTTCGTAATTTCCTTGGCAACCTCGTTCGTGAAGGCATCGCCTGTATTTTTATCAAAGAAAGTCATTTTAATCGGTGTCAGATCGTTTGCTTTGTTATCGGTAGTGGCTGCTGGCTTATCGCTTGGCGTAGCCGTATTTTCTTTTGTAGAGCAACCGGCGATGACGGAACCCATAAGAACCGTTGAAAGCAGCACGTTAAACGTTTTCCTGGTCTTGAACATGGAATAAAATCCCCCTTGACTAAATGGATTAGAAACAATTGATTACATTACTTACTAGGATATCACCCTATCCTCTACGGACTGCGCTCCCAACCACCGCCTTTCATGAATGAGAAAGCTGATCTAAGCTTTAACTGCTCCAACCGTCATGCCTTTGACAAAATACTTTTGCAAGAACGGATACACAATGACAATGGGCAGCGTTGCGACAATTGTCGCCGCCATACGGATCGAATCCGACGATACCGCAAGGCGTTTAGCTGAATCCGCCATTTGCTGCGCATCCGACACCATCGAAGATGTCTGATACTGATTCAATATTTTAACGAGAACAGCCTGCAGTGTCTTCAGTTCAGGCTTATAGGTGAATACATAGGAATCGAACCAAGAATTCCAATGGCCTATCGCCGTAAATAATCCTATCGTAGCAAGCACCGGAGTCGTCAGTGGCAATACGATCTTGACGAAAATTTGCAAATCGTTCGCGCCGTCCATCTTCGCTGACTCATCTAATTCCCCAGGAAGCTGCTGAATAAATGTGCGTACCAATATCATATAGAACACATTCATAAGACCTGGCGCAATGTACACCCAGAAGGTATCAATAAGGTGCAGACTCTTTAAGATCATATAGTAGGGGATTAAGCCCCCGCCGAAGTACATCGTGAATATGAAGAACAGTGTGATGAATTTCCCGCCGACCAAATCGCGCTTGCTAAGCGGGTAAGAAAGCAGACAGATGACCAATACAGCTAGCGGCGTGCCAATCAGAGTACGTGCCAGAGTCACTTTGACCCCATTAATAATTTCCTGATCACCTAAAATCTGCACATAACTTGTTAAGGAAAACACCCTCGGCCAGAAATAAACGCCGCCCCGGATCGTATCCTCGGCACTGTTTAGAGACAGCACAAGAATGTTCCAGAAGGGGTAGAACGTTGCGATAAACACCAGAAAGAGAAACACATAAACGAACCAGGCGAAGACGATATCACCACTCGATCTCGTTCTCATTCAGACCCACCCTTTCCTACCTTTTTCTATTTAAAATAAAGATTGTTGATTCATTCGCTTAGACAGCGTATTCACGCTAACGACTAGAATAAAGGCAATGACCGATTTGAACAACCCAACCGCAGCACCATAAGAGAACATGCCGTTCTGCAATCCGTATCGGTACGTATAGGTATCGATAACGTCCGAATATTTCAAGATGGTGTTGTTTTGCAGCAAATATTGCTGATCGAACCCCGCGTTCAAAATACCTCCGATGGACAAAATGGCCAGAATGACAATCGTAGGGCGTAAAGACGGTAGTGTGACGTGAAACATTTGGCGCATGCGGTTGGCACCATCAACTCTTGCTGCTTCATAGAGTTCGGGATTAATTGCCGATATGGCAGCCAAATACATAATTGCGTTAAATCCCATATCTTTCCACATATTGGATACCGCAATGATCCCCCAGAAATAATGACCGTTTTGGAAAAATTGCACCGGCTGCTCCGTGATGTGCATGAGCATCAACAGCTTATTGATCAGCCCCTGTGAAGATAGCAGCGTTATGATAATGTTTGCCGCTATCACCCAAGATATAAAGTGAGGCAGGTACGATACCGTTTGTACCACTTTTTTGAATAAACCGGACTTCACTTCATTGATCATTAAGGCCAACAGAATCGGAGCCGGAAATCCCACCAATAACGATAAGAAGCTTTGCGCAATCGTATTTCGCATGATGATATAAAAATCACCGCTTGTAAAGAAGTACCGAAACCACTCGAAACCAACAAACTTGCTCGTAAAAAACTGGTGGAAAAAGGACCCTCCCCCGGGCGAGTAATTGATGAACGCCATATACAAGCCGAACATCGGACCATATGAAAATAAGATGGTAGAGATGAAGGCGGGCAGGATCATTAAGTATAAATATTTTTGTCCTTTCATCCTTCTGAGTCGCGCTTCCATATGTATAACCCGCCTTTTCCAGGCTGCGGCGGCTTGTGCCGCTCCGTCACAACCATAATCATTTTGTATATTCTCATTATAGGAATGAGCAGAACACAATTCTATACAAGCATTTTCAGAAACATATTCCAAATGAACGATCCTTTTGCGAAGTCATTGTTTATTTGAGCTATACGTTTTACAATAAAATCGGTAATATCAAGCGTTTAGAAAGGTGGTAGCGCTTCCAATGTACAGCATACTGCTTGTAGACGATGAAAAAATGGAGCTCGCGATGCTAGCCGACTACGTTCGTTGGGGAGACATGGGCATTCGTGTCGCTGGAACGGCGAAGAATGGCAGAGAAGCGCTTCAGCGCATGGAAGAGCTTCGTCCTGATATCATATTAACAGACGTTCGTATGCCGATTATGGACGGATTGGAATTCAGCAGACGGGCCAAACAGATCAATCGCAATGTCCAGATCGCCTTCCTAAGTGGCCACGATGAGTTTCAATATATTAAAGCGGCACTATCCGTGGAAGCGATCGGCTATTTATTAAAGCCCCTCGACATGGGTGAGCTCCAGCATTTAATGGAGAAAGTCAAACAAAAGTGCGAGGAACTCCGGATTTCCTCTCAAACCTCGGAAGTACTCAAGGAATCCTATCTGAGAGAGCTGATCCTGGAAAGTAGTCCCCTAATTAGATCGCAATGGATTGAGAAACTGTTATTACTGCCATCCATGATGCCCTCGAGCGGTTTGTTTCAAATTTTATATATAACGGTTGACCCTAGCAGCCATTATGGCGTGGAGCTCGTAACACTTATCCGTAATTTCGCGCAGCTGGAGATACCCCGTTCCTTTCTCTGTCAGATCAAGGAAGGAACTTTCGTACTTCTCTGTCACAAACTTGATACTCCGTCAACAGAGCTTAGCCATGCTGCGGAGCAACTGATTCGGTGTGTCAACGACAGAAACGACGCCATCCTTTCAATTGGTGTATCCGACGTTGGCATGGGCCTCGAAAGCCTATACGATTTATGTGCAGGTGCCAAACGAGCGAATGAAAGCAAATTTTATTTCGGCTTGGGGTCGTGTACGAAGGCAGATCAAGCCGTCGAACCGGTGTACAAAGAGGTGAACCCTGAACCGGCAATTGCCTCACTTTGTCATGCCATTTCCCACCTTCAGGAATCTGCAGCTTTCACCGTGATTCAAGATTTCTTTGACACTATGCGCACCTCGAAGGTCGATCGAGATCTGGTATGCTCAAGCTCGTTGCGCCTTATTACGGCCATTGAGCAGCATTTTGCCCATTTAATCGGAGGTGATTCCGTCCATTCGATGTATGTTGACGATTGGAAGCGTATCGCCAATTATTCAACCATAAATGAAATCGAAGATCACATCCTGGATGTCTGCCGTTCCATCCTCTCCCTTATGAAGGAAAAGGACAAGGACAAAAACCTTCATATTATTCATCAAATCGCTAGTCTCATCGACCGCAGCTTCAGCAGACAGTTGACCATCGAGGATATTGCTAAACAGGTGTATCTGTCACCCAATTACGTGCGAACCCTATTTAAGGACAAAACCGGAGAAACGATATTGGAATATTTGACTCGTGTACGGATTCATCATGCTGCTGAACTGCTGAAAGACAAATCGAAAAAAATTCATGAGATCGCGGCATCCGTTGGCTATGAAAACGTCTCTTATTTTTGCTCTGTGTTTCAGAAATTCAAAGGAACGACACCCAACGAATACCGGAAAAAACTTTTATGATACAAGGACGATTACCCATGCCACTCCGGTTTGTAGTTAAAACGTTTCTTAATCTCAGTTTGCGCAGCAAGCTATTTGCCGTTTTTTGCATCGTTTCGATCTTACCGTTGTTGTTTTTCGTCAAATATTCCTATGACACGACTACACGGGAGCTAACAGCGCAAATCTATACCAATATGATTGCAACAACAGAACAAATTAACGCCAACTTGGAAACGAAGCTAGATTCCTATTCGAAAATATCTGCATCCATTTATTTGGATAATACGCTGCGCTTGCTGCTGACCAAAGATTACACCGAAAACAGTACAGAATACCTGGATTCGTACATTTATTTCAATAATGTGATTAATAATGTACTGGCCACGAATCCCGACATTCGGGCAGTATCCATCTACACGAGCAATACGACATTTCCTGCGGACAGCGTATATATTAAGCGAATTGATGATGCGGCAAAATCAACCAATTGGTACGAGTCGATCGCCCATTCTTACGGTAATGTGACTTATAGTGTATCCGCAACTACGGCTGTCACTGAACCCGTATTCAAGCTGGCGCGTTTGCTCAATAACAACAGCCTTAACTTTCCTTACGGTATTCTTACGTTCGATATCGCCGAAGCCGATATTTATCGGCTCATGGAAAAGGAAGATAAGCAAAAAGATATTTATATCGTTAACGAGAATGGCAATATCTTATCGAATCGCAACAAAGCGCTCCTGAACCAAAATATCGGCACCTTAATCCCCGGTACTTTCGGTGAGAAAAATTCCGGAAGCTTCGACAGCATGTACAATGGCGAGAAATCGCTGGTCGTTTACAACACAATCAAGAATGGCTGGAAAACGATCTCTGTCATTCCGTACAAGAGCTTCATTACGAACGCTCAAATCGCCTCCAAGCGAATTCTGATCATGGCTTTGAGCAGCATAGCGATCTCCGTTGTTTTGATTTATATTACCGCACGGTTCTTTACCAAACGGATCGAATCCCTGCTTCAAGTCATCCGGCGGATTGAACGGGAAGATTTTAATGTCAACATGACGTTTATGGGGCATGACGAAATTGGCCAGTTATCCTTTGCCTTTAAAAAAATGACTGGTCGCCTGAAAGAATTAATCAACGAGGTCTATAAGAAGGAAATTTCGAAGAAAGAAGCGGAAATGAATATGCTGCAAGCCCAAATCAACCCGCATTTTTTATATAATACGTTAGCGTCCATCTCCGCATTAGCCGTTAAGCACAGAGATAACACCATTAGCGAGATGGTCTCACATCTTGCCAAGTTTTACAGGATTTCCTTGAATAAAGGAAAAATGATATTACCCATCAGTGAAGAAATCAAACTCACTAAGTATTACATCGCCATCCAGCAGATTAGGTTCGAAGGACTGCTTCGAATCCATTATGCGATTGATGATTCCGTGCTTGTTTATCAGACGGTTAAGCTGGCCTTACAGCCATTTGTCGAAAACGCCATCAATCACGCCGTTTGGGACGATGAAGTAGGAATTAATATCATCATCAAGGTGTACAAGGATGAATGCGATGTTTATCTGGAAGTGATCGACGATGGAATGGGCATGCGCACTAAAACACTGGAAACTGCTCTGAATAAAACCGACAACGTCTCGGGGTATGGGATCACCAATGTGGACCAACGGATCAAATTAGCTTTTGGCGACGAATACGGTGTTACGCTTTATAGTAAGTTCGGCATTGGGACGAAGGCGCAAATTCGCATTCCGCTGCACGGTATTAGTTCATAAACATGATTTGAAAAAAGGGGCTGTCTTAGGACAGCCCCTTAGCTTTGCAGCTATTTACTGGCATTTTCGATCAAATAATCGATATCGGCGATGAGGATCACTGAGAATTCTTTGGTGATCTTTTTGCCGGTTAAAGCTTCCACAAAGTTGCGCAGCGCCTTTAATTGGCGGACAGTCACTTCTTTATTGTTGCTACGAATAATTGCTTCCACTTTGGCAAGCAGCTCCTTGCCTTTGTCCGAAATCGTGATCGAACCGTTCGCAACACCGATGTTGATGAGATCCATGAAATGATTGGCATCAATCTGTACCTGAAGCGTATACGTATTCGCCGTTACATTTCCGGCCAGATCCGTCCCAGTGATCTCGATCAGATGGTTTCCAACGGCTAAAGATGCAGGGGCAGCTGTGATTGGATTGCTCACCATTTTCTTATCCAGTTGAACGGTACTATTGCTTACGCCACTTAACGTATCGGTGATCTGAACAGACAGATTCAATGGATCTGTTTGCCATATGGTTAACGGATCGGTTATTCGGACAACGGGTGCTGTACGATCAATGCCTACAGTTGCTTGTTTAGCGGCCTCCACATTACCGTATCGATCCTTCGAACGATAATGTACGCTGTATACACCTTCCTCTGATAGCGTTACAGGTCCGTTAACCGTTGCCCAATTTCCGCCATTTAGCTGATATTCAGTCAACAGTAATCCGGTACCTCCCGGCTGATCAGCTGCGTTAAATGTCATCGTGATGTCATTGTTCGTAAAAGCTCCTGAACCGCTGATCCCATCGAAGACGACGCTCGTCGTTGGAGGCATTGAATCAAGCTGCAGCTTAAACAGTTTAGACTCGGCCGGCTTCAGGGTTACGTTCAGCTTACCGCTCACCATATCCTCGGTTCCTGTCCATAAATCCGTTCGTAGATAGTTACTGATGCCATTCAATCCCGCACGAGCCAGATCAACGGACTTCGTCGAAGACGAAGCACCATTGTAATTGAAGACTGCCAGATAATAAGTGCCATTGTCATTCAGCATGAACGTATCGGCTGCATTTGCACCAGTATTCCCTTCCACCGCTTGGAAAGCTTTACCTAGTAAAGCAACTCGGTTGATTGCCTTGTTCGTCAATAATTCGTTCATGTAGGCTTGAGCGCTCTCATTATGAACGTCATCCGAATTCAAGAAAACTGTGCCGGAAATAACGGCAGAATTCACTCTGCTGCGCGCTTCGTCCAAGGAACTTGCCCTCGACAACGCCATATGATCTGGGTCGGTATAAGGGTAAATCGTACCATTCTGCCACCAACCATAGGTGAGCGCGTTCAGCTCATATTCGGTTTCACTAATTTTTCCAAAGACATCGGTAGAGATTCGACGGCTGTGCGCATATTGACTGGGGAATAACGGCGCAATCGATTCGCTAATGAACATGCTGCCATCAATGACACTGTTCACGTCCGCCATCCCTTGGTTATAAGCTTGAATACCGGTGGTCACAGTTGGGTCGGCATGCTTCCCTTCCAAAGAGCCGTGCGTTAAGAAATCCAATTTGATATACGTGAAACCTAATGTCTTAAATTTGCCCAAATAATAGTCCATTCGTGCCTTCGTGCCCGGATGAGTCGGATCAAGCGCATAGGCGCCATCCAAAGTAGGTAAGATTTTCCCAGCGCTATCCTTCAATACAATATCTCCGTACGTATATTGATTGTTCGTACCCTCGACAATCTGACTCATATTATTGCCCCAGTAAACGAAAGGACCCCAATAAATACCGGCCTGCTGGCCATTTTGACGGATTGTTGCTACCGCATTTTGCAGCTGGGTATCCGTTAAATTGTCCCAATAGGAGTCCAAGTTCATGTAGAGTGCGCCTTTGTTGTTAAAATTATTGTTTTGAAGGTGCGTCTTGAAGTAATTCGACGTATCTATGACATCTTGGTACGTGAGATTGCTGCCGTAGGCACCCCAGCTGTTCCAGCCCACCGGAACTTCATTGGGAACAGTGCCATGGAAGCTTAAAGGCGGAGTGAACACGGCGTTTGCACGTCCGTATTCCTCAAGACCGGCGCGGTAATCCGCAAAATAGCCGACAAACACGGTTGGTGATGTTAATTCAATACCAGAAATACTTCCGTGAGGCACAGCGTCGTGCGTGATGTTGGAGGATGCTCCGCCATACACCGTGAGGTTAATCAATTTATTATTAAACCCGTTCCATGTAATCCCCGTCTTCCACGTATCGTGAGTGACGGAGCCGATCACGAGTCCATTTCGATTCGCGTTATCGTAAATAGCCGTTACTTCATAGCCCGTGTTCGCAGTGTTGATCGATTGGGCCTTATACCGAATCCAATTATCATTATCAAATGGGACAAATAACGCTCTGTTATCCGCATAGCTTCCAAGATCAACACCGCTACTATTCTTCACAACAATAGGAGCCATATTATTTGTGGTCATAGGTGAAGCGTTAACCGCTTTTAATTGCGTTAGGAAGAAGCTCTTTCCTTCATACACGGTATAAATTTGATGAAGCGCAGGTTTACCAGGCGATTCATTGGTGACGGTAAAGCGAAGCCCCGTACCGAAACCGTCATGAACCGGGACGATCGCAGCATCCGACAAGGTATGACGGGTATAACTCTTGCTGGTGATGAGTTCGCCCAATTGTAAGCTGCCGTATACGCCTTTTACGATTTTGGCGTCCTTCCAGGAATAATCCGCCAGACCGCTGTCTGTATGATACGAAATGGTCATCTCACCGTTCGAAAAAGTCGCACCATACGTATAATGCGTTACGGTGATGGAACCGTACTGTTTCGACTCGCCGGGATCACCAAGACTACCACCGACATTGTCATCTTCACCAGGATTCGGTTCAATCTTCGGACCGACCACGATTTTATCCAAATCCGGGGAGTAGCCGTTGCCGTCAGCAAACTGGATGGTATTGCTGCCAGCCACTAAAGCTAAAGGAATAACGAACGTATTCACCGTGTTCCAGTCAGGTGTTTTTGGAAAATCATAAGTTTCAGCAGTTCCCCCGTTTACACTGACTTGTACAGAACGAGGATCGCCGGATATATAAGAAACGGTTACTTGATAATTCCCGGTTGATCCCACCTCGACACCATTAAATCGCAAGGAGCTGCCTTGATATAAATTGCCGACTTTTTTGCCTTCGGAACAGCTGCTGCAATTCGAAATGCTTGCTTTGCCAGCAAGTGTGTTAGCAGAAGCTTCCGCTTCATAGGTAACGATTTTGGGCGACACTCCGATCTTATCGATATCAGGGGAGTAACCATTACCGTCAGACAAGATAATCGTATTGCTGCCTGCAGTTAACGTAACATCGACGTCAAAGGTGCCGACCGTATTCCAATCCGTCGTTTTCGGCAAATCAAACAGCTCGGACGCCCCTCCGTTCGCACTGACTTGAACAGACCTGGGATCGCCGGAAATATAGGACAGTTTCACCGTGTAGATACCGGGAGCATTCACTTGGATTTGATTGAATTGTAACGAACTACCTTGATACAAATTGCCGACTTTCTTGCCTCCTGAACACGTGCCGCAATTGGACACGGAAGCTTTGCCAGTAAGTATATTTACAGCAGACTCCGCCTCATAATATTGTGCGTATATCGGCTGCGGTTCGCTTCCACCTCCACCACCGGGAGTTGAAGTGGGCGCTACAACGATCTTGTCAATGTCCGGCGAATACCAACTTCCATCGTCGAACACGATTGTATTCGTACCGGCATTTAATTGAAGAGTGACATCAAAAGTGCCAACCGTGCTCCAGTCAACCGTTTTGGGAAAATCGAAGTTTTCCGCAGTCCCTCCATTTACACGGATGTTCACCGAACGAGGATCGCCGGATATGTAAGAAACCGACACCTTGTAGCTTCCAGCTTCATTCACGGTAATTCCGTTGAATTGCAGCGAGCTTCCTTGATAGAGGCCGCCTACCTTCTTTCCTCCCGAGCATACGGTGCACTCGGCCACTGATGCGTTACCGCTTAACACATTAACCGAGGCTTCCGCTTCGTAGGTTTGACTTTCCGCATACGTTGTTTGAACGCCAAGTCCCACATTGGTTGGGAGCGTCATAAACAAAAGCATGAATAAAGCTACCCATTTCGCAATCCTTTCTCGCATAAAATCTCTCCTTGTACAATGTAATTACATTCATGTCCATTATAGGAATGAAATCAAAGAGATCTCTACACGATTATTTTCAGAAATATAACGATAATTAACGGTCTTTGTAATTTGCTAGCAAAAAACCCACAGCAACGGGCTGAGGGTTTAGATTTTGAGTCAATTAGGGAATTGTTCAAGCAGTTCTTGCTTGAGAAATTGGTAAAGCTTTGAGCTTGCCAGTTTCAACGGATATTCCGATGGCTTGGAGAGAATGCCGAAAGTCATGTCTATAAGGCTGCCGCTCATAGGCCGAATCGTCGTACCAGTAGGAACAGGTTTCAAAATAATCTCTGGCACAAGGGCAATACCAAGTCCGCATTCGACATAGTATTTCAAAGCTGTCATACTGCCAATCTCCATAGTATCTATCGGAATGTTCCCCGTTTCCTGCAAAACCATTTCAAGTTTTCTGCGGTACGGACAAGTTGCTGACGTGATGAGCAGACGATGGCCCGGAATATCCTCCGGCGCAATAACTGCTTTTTGGGCAAGCAGATGATTCTCCGGCATTAAGACCACAAATTCCTCCTTAAATAAGGGTTCAAAATAGAGATCGGAACCCAGATCCGGTGCCGAACAAAGAGCCAAATCAATATCCCCCTTGAGAAGGCGCTCGCTCAATGCTGGTGTGTTAGCAAATTCCACCGAGATACGAATTTTCGGAAATTGTGATAAAAACCCCTCTAAGATACCAGGTAATCGATAACTGGCAGTTGGCTCCGTCACCCCTAAACGGATATTCCCACTTTCGCCAATTTTCAAATCCGACAAATTCGTTTGTAACTGATCTATATTCTTTATGATTTGCAAACTCTGTTCGTAGAACAGTCTTCCGGCTTCAGTTAACCGGATTTTTTTTCCTCGTTCGATAAGCTGAACGCCTAAGTCGGATTCAAGCTTTTGAATTTGCATCGTAACGGTGGATTGCACATAATTCATTTCATCAGCGGCACGGTTAAAACTACCGTACTTTACAATCATTTGAAACGTTTTTAATGTTTTAAGATCCATCGTAGTACCCCTAGTTTACAGTTCATTTTTTTTGAACATACTGATCAATTACTTCAATTATACAAATTTGAAATGACAATATACAATCATTTATATCACAGTGCAATAAAAGGAGATGACTAATATGGATTTAAAGGAAAAAGTGGCTCTTGTTACTGGAGGAGGTACTGGGATCGGAAGGGCTGCTTGCCTGGCACTTGCCGAGCGGGGGGCAACCGTCGTGGTGAACTATTCGCGCTCTAAAGCCGATGCGGAAGAAACAGCACAAATAATCAATTCAACTGGTGGACGAGCAATTGCCGTGCAAGCCAATGTTTCTCAAGACAAGGAAGTTAGGGAAATGGTTGATACTTTGGTAAAACAATTCGGCACAATTGATTTGCTTGTGAATAATGCCAGCATTACACGGCATATCCCCTTTGAGGATCTAGAAGCGGTAACGGATGAAGTATGGGACGAACTTTATGATATTAATGTCAAAGGAATGTATTACTGCGCGCGAGCTGTTGCCCCTTTCATGAAAATGAATAAACAAGGAGCGATTGTCAATCTCGGCAGTATAGCGGGACAAACAGGATTAGGCTCCTCTCTTCCATACGCGGTATCCAAAGCAGCAGTTCACGGTCTTACGAAATCGTTAGCCCGCGCCTTAGCTCCGGATATTAGAGTCAACTGTGTTGCGCCGGGAGCCGTCGCGACAAGATGGTGGGCTGGAAGAGAAGAACAAATGAAGAGGTTAGCTCCTAACCTTCTGCTGCAGTCTATCTCAACACCTGAAGATATCGCTAAATTTATTTGTGCAGCCTTGGAACAAGAAGCAATGACAGGTCAAATCATTACTGTGGATAGTGGACAAACGTTATAATTAATTAAAAACAAGGAGCAGCTGCAACGGCAGTCTGCTCCTCGTTCGAAAAACTACTATTAACCAGTCGACAACTTATCCGGTTTTTACTTCCTCCATTTTGCCGCTGTATGTTCTATCCTTTCCTTGGCATCCTTATAAAATGGATTGGAAGGAATGCCGAATAACATCTCCCCTGCTGATTATTCCGACAAGAACGCCTTGGTTAAGAACCGGCAGCTTTTTTATTCGCTTTTTACCCAATATGGCAGCAATTTGCTCAATATCCTCATCGGAGTTTACGGCAATCACCTTCTTTTGGGCAATTTTCATGACATTCAAAGGAAGCAAGCTGCGAACTCTTTCATGGAACTCTTCTTTATCTCCCTTGATGACTGCTGTGTAGAAATAAGTACCGAAGACCTGGTCCTCATGCTTTCCGATATATCGCATGATATCTCCATCACTAAGGTAAGCGACCACTTCATTCCGATCGTTAACAACGGGAAGTCCGCTGATTCTGTGTTTAATAAATTTCTCAATCACGTCGCGTACAGTATCGCCTTCTTTTACTTTGTAGACTTGACGAACCATGATTTCATTTGCCTTAATGACGATTCCCCTCCAGTTTTGTATGACGAACTATCTACTTGCATTATACAACTATATGATCTGATTGGTCTTTGGGAGATCAGCAAATTGGACCCATGCTAATTTGCTTTACATACTTTTGTGTGTTAAGATGATCTTATAAACAGCTCTAACATAAATTCACATATTGAAAAGGTGATCATTTGTGTAATGGTACCTTTTTCAATGTGTGATTTTTTTGTTTAAAAAAACATGTTAAATAACTATTTGGAGGTCATTTATTATGGAAACAGGAACAGTAAAATGGTTTAACGCAGAGAAAGGCTTTGGCTTTATCGAAATGGAAGGCGGAAATGACGTATTCGTACATTTCTCCGCGATTCAAGGCGATGGTTTCAAATCACTAGACGAAGGGCAACGTGTAGAATTTAATGTAGCTCAAGGCAACCGCGGACCTCAAGCCGAGAATGTTGTAAAACTGTAATATACAAACAAAGTAAACTGTCCTTAACAAGTGTTAAGGGCAGTTTTTTAATCTAAGGAGGAGTTAACTTTGTATTTCCGAAGAAAATCGTTAGAGGATCTCCCTCAGGAAAACACTAAAATTTGGGCTTGTAAGAAAGTAGATTGTAAGGGCTGGATTCGGGACAATTTTGCGTTTGAGTACGTTCCAACTTGCCACCTGTGCCTCTCTCACATGATTAGTAGCGTGAAGATGCTTCCTCTGCTTGCCAACTCCAATATAGATATGAAGTCCCTTAATAAAGGCAGACAGATCTCGTAGACTGATGCCCATTGAAACATATCTTGTGATTATTCAAAAAAAGCTGGTCCCTTTTTGCGTACAGGAACCAGCTTTTTTTGTTGTTTTATGAGAACAATTTTCTTGTGGATTATTCCACGTTATGATACACCTGCTGCACATCCTCTAAATCTTCCAAAGCATCAATCAATTTATCGAATTGGGCTTGGCCTTCTTCCGATAAGGTGACGTTGTTTTGAGCTAACATCGTCAGTTCAGCAATGGCAAACTCCGTGATTCCAGCCTTCTTGAATGATTCTTGAACAGCATGGAACTGCTCCGGATCAGCGTAAACCATAACGATGTCGTCTTCTTCAGTAATGTCACGAACGTCTACATCTGCTTCCAGCAAAATTTCCATGATATCATCGATACTCTTGTCTTCAATACCAATGACAGCAGTGGCATCGAACATGTAAGCGACTGAGCCGTTTACACCCATATTTCCGCCATTTTTACTAAAAGCTGCACGTACGCTAGAAGCAGTACGGTTCACGTTATTCGTCAGTGCGTCCACAATGACCATCGCACCATTAGGTCCGAAGCCCTCATAACGAAGCTCCTCATAAATTTCATCTGAGCTGCCTTTTGCTTTATCAATGGCGCGATCAATAATTGCTTTCGGCACATTGTAGGTTTTTGCCCGCTCGAGTACAACTTTCAAAGCACGATTCGCTTCAGGGTCCGGTTCACCCTTCCGAGCGGCTACATAAATTTCAAGGCCGAACTTAGCATAAATTCGACTTGTATTTGCATCTTTAGAGGCTTTCTTCTCTTTAATGTTATTCCACTTTCGGCCCACGATTAATCCCACTTTCTATTTTTATTTCATTAATATAATAACCCATTTTCATTCTAAATGGAAAAAAAATTGCATCATGAGTCTCGTACTCATGTTTTTCATTGCTGAAAACATAGCACGGACGCACGGGAGGATTTGCTGAGAAGTCGATTTTCGGCTTCTTAGGCATTATTGACGAGCTTCGACTCGCGGAACTCTCGCTGAAAGCGCGTTTTTCGCGCTTATTTGTTCGGTGGCGCATGAATAAGCCCGAAAAACGTGCTTACACAGGACGAATGCGCGGGACTGACTGCTGAGAAGTCGATTTTCGGCTTCTCAGGCTCTATTGACGAGCTGTGGCTCGCGGAGCTCTCGCTGAAAGCGCGGTTTTCGCACCTATTTGTTCGGTGGCGCATGAATAAGCGCGAAAAACGCGCTTACACGGCACGGACGCGCGGGACTGACTGCTGAGAAGTCGATTTTCGGCTTCTCAGGCTCTGTCGGCGAGCTTCGACTCGCGGAGTTCTCTGAAAGCGCGATTTTCGCTCATATTTGTTCCGCTCGCCGAGCCGTAAAGAAAGGGCCATCCCCGACCGATTCCATTCGGATTCGGAGGATAGCCCTCAAAGATACTTCACCTATACTTACTGCTGAAAAACTACCGTTGGATTGGAAGATGTATCTGTCACCTTTTCCTTGTATATCCCCAGGTAGGTGATCCCGAACGTATAAGAACCAGGCAGCAGCTCCTTACTGACCTCGCCGCCGCTCATGCTTCCGATCGTCCGCCAACCGCCTGCATAATAGGAGGCTGCACCTCCATTAAGCGGATTCCCTTGACTGTCCTTCAGCTGCACTTTGACATTCACCGTCTGGAATCCGACGACGGCGTTCGTCGACGTATCCTGCACTTTCTCCTTGTATGTGCCTTCGTATGTCATTGCAAATGTGTAGGACCCGGGCAGCAGCTCCTTGCTGATCTCGCCGCTGCTTGTACTTCCGATCGTCCGCCAACTGCCCGCATAATAGGAGGCTGCACCTCCATTAAGCGGATTCCCTTGACTGTCCTTCAGTTGCACTTTGACGTTCACCGTCTGGAAGCCGACGACGGCGTTCGTCGACGTATCCAACACTTTCTCCTTGTATGTGCCTTCGTATGTCATCGCAAATGTGTAGGACCCGGGCAGCAGTTCCTTGCTGACCACGCCTCCACTCGTGCTGCCGATCGTCCGCCAACTGCCTGCATAATAGGAGGCCACACCTCCGTCAAGCGGATTCCCTTGGCTGTCCTTCAGCTGCACCTTGACATTCATCGTCTGAAAGCCGACGACAGCGTTCGTCGACGTATCTTGCACCTTCTCGTTGCGCGTCCCTTCGTATGTCAGCGCGAAGGTATAAGACTTGTTCGGCAGCGATTTGCTAACCGATCCGGAAGCATCGGTGATGCCGAAATCTTTCCAGCCGCCGTCATAGTACGTCACATTGCCACCACTAAGTGGGTTTCCGTTGCTATCCTTGAGCTGCACCTTGACGGCGGTCGTTGCGAGCGTAAAGCCCAACTGCTGAGGAAGCTCAACATTTCCCGCTTGATCTGTAGTCTTGTACAGCAGGCTGTAGGAGCCTTTTTTGTCAAACGTAACGGGTGCCGTATACAACTGCCAGGAAGTCCCGTTGTCCAGGCTGAACTCGGTTTTGCCCACACCTGATAAGCTATCGCTACTGACCAAGGTGACCGTAACTGGATTCACATATGTGCCGTTCAGGCCGTCCGGTTGCGCAGGTGATACGCTCGCGCTCGTAACTGGCGCTGTACGATCAATATTGTTTATCGTATAGCTCGTAATATTAGACATTTTGCCATCAGCAGACGTTCCTCTAGCAAACACGGTGTTATTGTCGGAAAGAACGATAGGTGCTGTGTAAGCCATCCATGAACCAGTCTGGCCTATCTGATATTCTTTTACCGCTGCATCGGCAGGGTAGTGGATCACCACAATGACATCTGTATTGGTCGGCGCTGTCTTATCAGATGTAAAAGTGGCATCCGCCGGAGCCACAGCACTCTTGTACAGCATGACATAATCGAGCAGAATTTTGCTAGTAAAACGTGATGTACTAAAGCGGAAGGCATCGATGGACGTAGCCGTCGTATTGTTGTTATAGAAAGGTATACCATTGATACGATAAGTACCGTTCGTTTTATCCAAGGTTCCCGGAGTATCCACCGCACCGGTGTAACTTTTAAAAACATCTGCCTGCATGATAATGTCATACGTCTTCGCAGCCATATCCAGATCAAAGCGAAGCGTGATCCACTGATCGCGCGGAAGCGCAAGGCCAGCGGCTTTCGGAATTTTGACGATCGTATTGGTGCCGCCGATCATCTTCCAGTAGCCGAATGTGCCGTCCGATAAGCCGTTGAACTGCACGACATCGATTCCGGCATTGCGCAGTTTCAGTGTGAAATTCGCAATATCGCTATTCACCTTGTTGAACATGAATCTGGTTTCGAACGAGAGTTTACCGCCAAGAGCAGCATTTGCTCTCAACGCAACAGGACTTTCCGTATAATCAGTGTCCGATAAAGCATAATTGTCTAGCAGTTGTAGTGCTTTACCCACTCCATCCGGCGAAGGTACGACCGATACGGACGTCCCGCTATTCGTACTCACCGTCCAGTTGTTGCCATTCGATAAGTTTCCTGTCGTCCAATCGTCGAAGGAATCATAATATGCGCCACTGCTGCCTGCTGTAGGTAGCGTAACCGTCTTACTCGGGCCGTCGACCGATTCGTTGCCCTGTTCATCGACCGCCTGAACCCGGATCGTATAGGTGCCTCCAGGCTGTAGACCCGTCAAGTCATACGCGTACGTACTGCCGCTCACTGTTGCCGCTTTCACGAAGGACGATTGTGCTCCGTCCTTTCGATAAATCGAATACGATGCTACCGTACCTGAGTTGTCGGTTGCCTGATCCCATGTAAATCTGGCAGCGTTCGGGAACAGATAAACCGGTTGAATCGAGGCAGCCCCTCCCCATGCAGGAGCCGTTGTATCAGCCAAAGTTATCTTGTACAACGTCACATAATCTAGCAAGAATTTGCTTGTATAACGGAACGAACTGAAGCGGAAGGAATCGATCGCCGTTGCCGTCGTATTGTTGTTATAAAACGGAATCCCGCTAACCTGATAAATGCCGGTTTTCCTATCCAGCTTGCCAGGAGCCGCCACCTGTCCGGTGTAGCTTTTAAAAGCTTCCGCCTGCAACGTAATATCATACGTCTTCGTGGCTGTATCCAGATCGAAACGTAGCGTGATCCACTGGTCGCGTGGAAGCGTAAAGCCGGTTGCATTAGGAATTTTGACGGACGTGTTGGTGCCGCCGATCATATTCCAGTAGCCGATTGTGCCGTCCGAGAAGCCGTTGAACCGCACGACATCCGTCCCGGAACCGCGCAGCTTGAGCTCGAAATTGCCGATGTCGCTGCTCACCTTATTAAACATAAATTTGGTCTCGAATGTGACCTTACCGCTAATAGCCGCATTATTTCTAACAACAATCGGGCTTTCCGTATAGTCACTATCCGACGTGGCGTAATTATCCGTCAGCTGGAGCGCGTTGCCGATCGAAGCCGGCGACGGCACGATCGCTACCGACGTTCCACTGTTCGTAGTCACCGTCCAACTGCTGCCGGAACTCATTTCCCCAGTCAATTTGTCGTCAAACGATTCATAATAGTCGCCGCTGCCGCCTGCCGCAGGCAGCGTCACCGTCTTGCTCGGGCCATCCGCCGATTCGTTGCCATGCGCATCCGTTGCCTGAACCCTGAACGTATACGTGCTCCCCGGTTGCAGACCCGTTACGTCATAGCCGTATACACTTCCGCTCACCGTTCCTACCTTTACGAAGGACGATTGTACGCCGTCCTTCCGATAGATCGAGTACGTCGTTACGATGCCCGAATTGTCCGTCGCCTGATCCCACACAAATCTTGCTGAACTCGGGAACAGATGCTCCGGCCTTAACGTTGCCGACTCCCCCCACGTAGGAGCCGAAGTGTCTTGGGTCAATACATTCAACGCATCACTTACCAGCGACCGATTATTGCTCGTATCCACTGCCACAATCGTGATGGCAAATGTATTTCCAACCGTTAGACCCGTGATCGTCGCAGTCACAGTATCACTCGGAACGACGGTTTTCAATACACCGTTTGCATACACAGCGTATTCCTTCACGGCAACATTGTCCGTTGATGCGCTCCAACCGACAGTAACCGTTGTATCCGTCTGCGAAATAAGATGCACACCGCTCGGCGTTGTCGGACGCTCCTCATCGCTTTTCCGCTCGATAAGGCCGATCCAGTCCAGATTCATAGGACCCTTATCGTTCCACATCGTAATGTCGACTGGTCCGGCCACCAGCTGCTGCCCCAGCTTGACCCGAAGCCCTCTCCAATATTCCGGCGCCGTCCCATAATCGAAGGTCTTAGGCGCCTGAAAGGATGTTGCTTTATCTCCGATCATGACGCTTCTGCTCGTGAGCTCTCCAGGATTCATGCCCCAACCGGCTACATACTTCATCACCAGATCGTAGGTACCCGCTTTAGGTACGTTAAAGCTCCACGCCACCTTCTGTCCCTGCTGATCCCAGGTACCTAAGCCCTTCTTACCGGATAAGAACGGGCGTGAGGCATACACGCTTATTCCGGGATCCGCATCCGTATAGGACTCCGCTTCAATCCAGTCAAAGGATAGTTGGTTCCTCATCGCATCCGGGTCCGTCCATGAATCCGCATCCGCAAAATTACTGCCTCCGACCTTGCTCAGTTTTACGGTACCAAGGTCCCCGCGAATGATAATGTTGGCATTCGCTTCGAGGTAAAGATCTTTCGGATGACCGTACTTTTCAAAAATAAAGCCTGGAGGCGCTTCCACAACGTGGTACAAACCCGCTGTATTGCCAAGTTTGCCCCAAGCGACGGGAATCCCTTCCTTATCGCTGTAAACCTGCAGCGTCGCCTGCCCCTGCACCCCGTCGAAAACGGTCTGCAAAGTTACGGGAGCCATCGCTTGCGGCATCGGCGCATTGCCGAGCTTGAACGCATGCTGTCCTTTCTCGACATTAAGGGTAATGGTATTCCCTGCCGCACTCCAATGCACGCCCCGCAATCCCATTGCTTCCGAGACCAATCCGCCGCTCGGGATGTCCCTGCCGCTGTCTGTATCACGCAAACGTGTGATTCCAGGCACATTTACATCTACCTGTGTATCTGACGGGCTCGACACGGATAGTTGGTCGCCGCCGTATACAACCGTCGCAGGCTGACTGCTCTGGATAAGGGTGACGCCGTCTTTCACAAGCTTCGTGCCGTCTACGAGAAGCACGGTACTTCCTTTCACTGCCACAGCGGTTCCGTTGAATCGAATGCCGCCTGCGTCCACTTCCCCGCCCGAGGTCGTTCGCACGTAGACAACTGAACCATCTTCGAATGAAAGTTTCGTATAAGTCCCGTGATTCTCCGAGACCACATTCTGAGGCTGTGTCCCCTGCTTAAAGGCTTCCATTGTAGAAACAAAAGTGGTCGCGTTCGTTTTCGGCGTAATGAAAGCTGCATGCAGCTGTTTTTTGTTTGCATAAACCGAGTCTTTATCCGGTTTCCATTCCGTTCCGGCCGCGTCCAAATATTGATCTTCAAATGTCGTTCTAAGCCCCTCTGGCGCCTGGAAACGGACTTTCAAACCGGCTTCTTTCTTCCAAATTGTCGCGCCCGCCTGATCAGCGTCGAGATCCAATTGATTATCGGCATGGAGGCGCCATTCGAATTCCGAGCCTTGCGGATTAGCCGACTGAAGCTGGTCAATGACGACGAACATATCGGGTCTGACATAAACGATACTCCGATTCGCCTTATTCAGCTTACCCGCATAGGCGCCGGCAGCATCGCCGCTCGTTGCGTCAAAATCCGGATGCGTGACGAAGCTCATGATCTTGCCGTCCGCATCAATATTGTCGATCGGCTGCCCCTGCTTCCCGTCAACCGTAATTGCGTTAGCGGCAAACGTTTGCTTCGCATAGTTTGTATCGTGAACGCTGCCGTAATAGTCATAAAAACCACTTTCGATAGCAAGCGATTCACCAAAGGCATTGACGATGAGACCATTCTGGTCCGCATGGCTATGGTTATAGGTGCCGAATGGGCTCGATTTGAAATAGAGCGACACGCTATCGGGATCGTATAATTTCGAATGCATCGTCACAAGACCGATGTCCTGAAACCACTTGGAGTCCGGCAAATCCATCGGGGGTCTCGCTTCCAGATTGTCGTCCCCGTAAAAGTAGTTGCTCAATTCCCCGTTCAAGCCCGTTCCAATGGCTCCGGCCGCCCATTTCATCCGGGGATCGCCATACATTTGTGCGAGACGGTTATATACCGTCACACTGGCAGAGCCTGGGGCGTATTCACTATCGTCTCCAAAAATCCCTTTCGGGCTGCCTTTTGGGAACGCATAGAGCGGATACAAACCTTCGTTACGCGAATAGGCTTTGTCATAGAGATTGAAACCGCTTGCACTCAGGAGGACGTCTATGAACTGTTTCGAAAGTGTAGACGACCATTGCCAATAACCAGTGCCCTGCGACCAACCTCCATTCTCCCCGCCCCACGGAGGCAAAATATTGATGTAAGCGGGAACGACTTGCCGAAACCATGATTCAGCTTCCGGTGTATCGTTCAGCAGCGCCGTAGCGATGATGCCGACAAATCCGAATGCCGTCCACCCGTGTGAGTCATAAGGTTTACTCTGAATCGGGTATTTCACAACGATTTCATTCACCAGTGTCTGGGTGCGCGCTTTCACCATATTCAGTACCGTCTGTTTCTCCGATGGTGAAAGCAAGTCGTTCAGCCAGTCGTAGGCCATGGCGGAATCTAACGCGATGAGCCTATGTACCTGATCATGAATGAAGTAGCTCGTTGTTCCGTCCGGATTCCAGCCGGATAGGTCGAGCAGTCGGGCTTTCGCGTACTGTCCGATTTCCGGTGAACCCGTCAGGAAGTAAATGAATGCAGCATTAAACATCTTATTGATTGCCGCTTCCGAATAAGTACGGAGGACACGTTGTGCAGCTACAAATTCAGGAGCATTATGATTATAGGTAGCCGGATAAGGAAAGCTCGGCTCGATCAAGTCGCACCGATGCGGTTCCTGGATAGTCGGCGTGCATAAATTGGCATTCACCGACTGACTTATCCTTTGAAACATATCTTTTCCGACCGTAAATCGCAGATTTCGAAAATCGGCAAGTGTCGATGAATTCGCCCAAATGCGCGGATGCGTGGGACTGATATTGCTCAATAACTGATCGATGGAAGGAACCACAAACGGAACATTCTGCTCCTCAATCCGGAACTTTCGAATGTCGCTCCATTCCGACCAGCCTGAGGCCGGTTTGTGAAATCGGACGCGCCAATACCAGGTACCGACGTCAAATACATGATTAAAATTGTAGAAATTCGACGTTAGTGTTTCTTGTTCATATACAACACTAGCTACTGTAGAACTACGGCTAATCTGCAAATCGTAATTATCGACCCCGCTAACGGCAGGCCATCTAAAGTCGGGCGGATTTTGCGTCGTAACAAGGGAATCCATCGGTCCGAACGGCATATTTGTCCCCGATAATACAGACGCCGGCCATCCCTCAGCCGCTTCCGCAACGGGAAGACGGACAAACGGCAAAGCACTGAAACAACTAAACATCATGACAAATACCATAATAAGTGCGAGTTGACGATTTGAATTCCGGGCCATCATCTTCAATAACCAGCTCCTTTTTCAACTTACATACATCCTTACATCCAGTCCTTCCAATCCAAATTAACCCTTTCGAAATGTCGAACATCCCCCCTTTCATCGCAACCTTCTCTTAGAATAAGGCGCTTTCTTTTTTCATTCTTTTTACGGATTCATTCGTGATCAGAATAATGAGAAAGCAAAGGACGGACTGATACAAGCCAACTGCCGCCGCCATGCCGAATTCCTGTAAGTCGAGAAGCGCTCGAAACGAAAAAGTATCGATAATATCCGTTTTATCGTATAACAGTCCGTTATTCCCGATCAGCTGGTAGAACAAGCCGAAGTCGCCTCTCGCTATTTGGCTGACTTTCAGCAGCACCAGAACGATCATCGTAGGAATGATGGACGGGATGGTTATATGGATGATCCGCTGAAGTACGTTCGCCCCGTCGATTTTGGCCGCCTCATACATTTCCATGTCAATTCCGGCGATGCTCGCAAGATAAATGACAGTTCCATATCCAACGGACTTCCATGCGCTAAAAAAGATCAAAATATAAGGCCACAAACCCGGATTATTATAGAAATTTACCGGTGTGAAGCCGAGCGACTTTAAGAACGTATTCACCGCACCGAACTCATAATTGAGAAAATTATAGACAATTGCTCCGGCTACGACCCACGAAATGAAATAAGGCAGAAAGATTACTGACTGCAAAAATTTCTTAATATATTTGCCTGCCAGCTCGAATAAAACGATGGCGATACTTATTTCCAGCAGGTTGTTCACAATCATGAACAGGAAGTTGTAAACGATTGTATTTTTCGTAACCAGGAACGCTTTGCCCGAATGAAGGAAGAAATCGAAATTAGCCAGACCGACCCATGGGCTGCCAAAGATACCATCCTTGTAAGAATAGGATTTAAAAGCAACCACCATTCCCGCCATCGGGAAATAACAGAAAATAAGAAAAAATAAAAACGCTGGCAATATCATCAGATACAGTGTGCGATTTTTCCGCAAATCGCCTAGTAAACCTTTCGTATGCATAGGAATCTCCTCCTGTTAACAGAAAAACGAGAGTGACTGTTGCATGATCACCTCAGCCTCTCTCGTCCTTTCTCAAACGTTATTTATTATTCTTTACATATTCGTCTAGCTGCTTCTGTGCTTCAACGATCACTTTATCCAGACCCGCTTCTTTATTTTTGGTGTTGAGCGTCTTGACGGCTTCCAGTGGATCATTAATGACACCAAGCGTAATTGGATTCCGGTATTGATCTTTGACGTTTTTGATCGCTGCCAATTCATTCTTCACATTCGTCGTATCGAACACAAAGTTAAGCAGCGGGTTCGTAATCGCAGTTTTCGTCCAAGTTGCTTTAATGGCGTCAACCTCTTTCGGTTGATCGGCAAGCGGCTTAATCAGCCCTTGTGTTCGCCAGCCCCAAGGTGAACCGGAATCGATCTTGTAGCCGGAATCGGTTCCACCCAGCGCCTGTATTTTTTTGTCCGCCGTCAATTCGTAATGTTTGCCCTTGATGCCGTAAGTCGTAAGGTTAAAATAATCTTCGTTGTTCCGGAACAAATCGAGCAGCATCAAAGCTCTCTCCGGGTTTTTGGCATTGGCGTTGATCGACATTCCATTACCGATATACGGGTTCACATAAGTCGCCTTGCCGTTGTAAAGATCAAACAGCTCAACTTTCCATTCCGGATGTTTCTGATTCGCTGCCGTAACACCGAGACTCATATCCTGAATGTTTCCGGCCATCGAGGCACTTTTGCCGGCAAGGAACGAATCTTTGACTGGCGTTTTATTGAGCAGAGCATTTTGGGACCAGTACCCTTTCTTGTTCCAATCGGCCATTTTCTTCGCAAATTCCAAATATTGCGGCGTTTGCGCAATGTCAATCAGCTTGCCGGACTTATCTTTTAAGTCGACTGAAACGAGGGAATTACCAATAATGAGCTTGGGCGTGAATTCGGTCCCGACCATGAAGTCGTACATCGTATACGCATTTATACCTTCGTCGAAAGGCACCATGTTCGGTTCGTTTTTGGAAATGACTTCCAGGTATTTTTCGAAATCATTGATCGTTTTCAGTTCTGGGATGTTGTACTTCGCTCTCAAATCCCCTCTGACGCCGACAACAGCCATAGAGAAATCTTTGGTCGAAGCAGGTACCATATATATTTTGTTTTGCACCTTCGCCTGCTCCCAGGCTTCTTTCGGCATTTCCTTCATCGTCTGCGGTGCATTTTTATTTAACATATCTGGCGTAAGCTCAAGGAAAGCCCCTTTAATCGCTTGCTCGCCATACTTGATCCAGTTCGCTGAGAAAACCAAATCGAAATCTTCACCCGTTGCAAAAAGCAGCGGATACTTCTGCAGGTAATCGCCCCAAGACAGGAAAATAGGCTCTACGGTTGCGTTGATATCACGTTTCAGCATCTTATTGACTTCGTCGTAGACAAGCCCGATGTCTTTGGGCTGATCCCCGATCAGGTACATCTTCATCTTCACTTCTTTGGAAATATCCGGCTTGTTTGATACGGCCCCGCTATTCGTACTTGCTGTCGGATTAGGCGATGCCGTTCCTTTGCCCGAGTTCGTCGAGCAGCCTGCCATAAGCATAACTGCCGCCAAGCTGACAGCCATCAGTGTCTTTACATGTTTCATTGAATAAACCTCCCCTGTACTTGTTCACTCATCTATGATCAACGGCTGAAGCCGGAGTCATCCTTTGACGGAGCCAATCGTAATGCCTTGGATAAAATACTTTTGAACAAAAGGATAAAGCAGAACGATCGGTCCCGTTGCGATCACCGTCATAGCCAGCTTGAAAGATTCCTTCGGCGTATCCATAACGACTGAACCCTGAGAAGCAACCGAGGAGTTGGCAAAGGCGATACTGCTCAAGATTTTATAGAGAAAATATTGCAGCGGATACAGATTCTCTTTGTTAATGAACAAGGTGGCATGATACCAATCATTCCAATAATTGAGGGAAATGAACAGGCCAATCGTCGCCAGTGCCGGCTTAGTCAGCGGCAGTATCATGGAAAGAAAGATGCGGAAATCGCCGGCACCGTCCATCTTGGCCGATTCACTAATCGCATCAGGGATCGTAGAGCTAATGAAGCTTCTCATTATGATGATATAAAACACGTTTAATAAAGGAGGCACAATCAAGGCCAAGAGCGAATCCTTCCACCCTAAATACTTAACGATCAAAATGTACCATGGCACAAGTCCACCGGAAAATAACGTGGTAAAAAAGAAATAGAAGGAAAATACATTTCGGTTCTTGAAGTCTTTTCGCTGCAGAACATAAGCCGTCATTGCCGTTATGAACAGTCCAATCAGCGTACCCACGATCGTGACCAATAACGTAATTTGATAAGCGGAAACGATCTGCTTCGGATTTTTAAAGATAAACTCGTAGGCGTCTAATGAAAGTACGCTCGGAATGAGGCTATAGCCGTTTTTAATAATATGGGACTCCTCAGTCACTGATCCTATTACAATCATCAAAAATGGAATCAAGCACATGATTGCGAACAGCGATATGAAGAAATAGCCGATGATTTGGAACACGTATTTCTCTAAAGTATGCTTACTCTCCATGGAGCCCTCCATCACTTCTTTGTTTAGGACAACCGGTTTCCTAATTTCATAGTAGACTACAATCAAGTTCCCCGTATACTTCACAAACCGGTGAAAAGTCTCCATTTTTTTGTGAAAAGCAACTAAACGAATTTGTTCAGCCTTACACTTTTTGTACGTGTACTTACCTGTTTACAAATTATTCATTATAATAATGAATGCAACGATCCCGAATAACGAAGGAGCATGGACAATACGATGAAACTCACAGCGGCTCGCACATCCAATAAACTTTACGCCAACATCTTTCTTTCGCTCATCGTTTGCATCATCCTCACCATCGTGACCTTGTCCTCTACGCTCTACGCGAGCTTCGAGAAGATCGCCTTATCGAATATTTATGCATCAGAGAAAAGCAGCCTGTCCCAGACGAGCTACAGCGCCAAGTCGATGATCGATAACTCGACCAGCTACGCGCTGCAAATATACGCCGATCCGCTTTTCGATAAGCTCCTACATTATAAGTCCCCAGGCAGCGTGGAGACGAACGCCGCTTTAATTCGCTTGAATGCTTATTTGAATATGAACTATTTCATCCATTCCATCTACATGTACAGCAAAAGCTCGAAAACGTTTTACTCTGCCACCTTGTCCTCCGTCAATACGATTCAGAGCTTCGACGATTTCTTCGATGCGGACGCGCGCAAGCTGATCGAGCATTTCAGCAGTTACAAACGTTTGGCGCCTATTCCCCGGGCAATACCTGTTCAAACTCCGTTTCAGGAGGTCAGAACGGCCAATGTGTATACATTTGTCTTCTATGATCTGCAAGGTCAATCCAAGGATCTCGACAATATGATCATGCTTAACGTACCCGAACGATGGATGAAGGAAGCCATTACAAGCCTTGATATGAACAAAAATGGGTCAACTTTCATTATCGACAGCAAGGGCACGCTGGTTACCAGCACCGATTCGATGCCTTTCCTGGCGGATCTGAAGGATAAGCCCTATGTGCAAAAAGTATTATCTGCTTCCGCCAATCAGGCATCCGATTATTTTGTCGATGATGTGGAAGGCGTCAAATCGTTAGTCGTATACTCCAAACATGAAGTTACCAACTGGCTTTTCATCCGGGTACTTCCTTATGACACCATTATGGGGAAAGTCGAAACAATAAAGAAAACCGTTCTTCTCATTTGCTTCGTCATTTTGTTAATAGGGCTCAGTATTTCCTTCTTCTTATCAAAAACTCTTTATAAGCCAATTGAGAAGGTCATATCCAAATTAAATATGCTGATGAAAGAAAAACGCAATAATCATGATAAATTGAAGCAAAATTTCTTACGCCAGCTTCTTCATAATAGCGGATTCAAGAAACCGCTTGAAATAGAAACCAAACTCAAGGAATTCGATATTTCGATGGATCCGGCCAGTGACTATGCAATCGTTCTTTTCGTGATCGACCATTTTGATTCATTTTCTAAGCAATATCACTTTGAAGACCGCGTGCTGCTCAAATACGGCATTATGAACATCGCTTCCGAACTATTCGCTAAAGTCGGCAGCTGCGAATGTATTGATATCGATGAGAAGACCATTGCGGTTCTACTAAACGGCACCTTCCAGAGCGATCATGCATGGATGGATACGGTAAAAAACGTGCAAGACTCAGCCGAGCAATTCCTTGGCATCTCAATGTCCGCCTCCATCAGCAGAACCGGCGATAGTCTGGTTGAAGTATCCGAATTATTCACCGAGGCGCTGCAGCAGTTGAAATACAAATTTACCGACGGTTACCGCTGTATTTTACATAGCCGTCAGCATCGTCCGCAAGCGCTCACTCCGTTCATCCATCCTGCTGTTCTTGAGAATAACATGTTGGAGACGCTTAAGCTTGGCAAAGCGGAAGAGTCTAAAAAATGGTTCGGTGAAATCGTACATGCTGTCGAACCTCCCTCCTATATCGTTTATAACATGTTATTTAATCAGTTGGCTTTCTCACTCAGTACGACGGCACTCCAAATGGATAAGAACTCTGGCTTACCTTTGGATTACGATTTCAGTTCCTTTATCCATCACATGCATAAGCTGGAGACGCTTCAAGACGTACACGATCATTTTTGCGAATTGATCGATCAGCTATGTCTGCGCTTCAAAGACAAGAAAAGCTCAAAGCATGATAACCTGATCGCATCAATTGATAAAATCATTCATCAAAACTATTCCGACCGGGAATTGTCCTTATTTAAAATCGCCGAGCTCCTCGACTTATCCCCCGCCTATCTGGGGCGTATATTCAAAAAGCTCGCCAACCAGTCGGTTCCTGATTATTTAAACGAATACCGAATCGAGCGAGCCAAGGAGTTTCTCGTTTCCACGCCTGCTCCAATTGAGGAAATCTCGCAGAAGACCGGCTATAACAATAGTACCTATTTCTATAAAGTGTTTAAAAAATATACCGGAATTACGCCAGCCGAATATCGAAATAACGGAACATAACACGAAAAGGCTTACGCTAGAAAGATACAAGCGTAAGCCTTTTTATTTGGTTGTGCATCCGTTATTCGCCATCCCTTTTCAACCATTGATCCAGGAACCGGTAGGCTATCATCCTTATCTCCCCCGGAAAATCATGTCCGCCCGTCCCGAGGTAGGACTGAAAGCGGTCTTCCTTACCTAACCAACGGTACAGTTTCGAAAGCTCCAGCATCCCTTCCCCAACCGATTTCCAATGAGGAAAAATATGATCGTCCTGTCCTGCGTAGCTGAAAAAAGGCGTTGGGGCGCATAAGGCGACAATTTCGTGAAATTCAAATGGGATCCGATCCTGCTGCAAATCCTCCGAAACGTTCGGGATATGCGTGTATGGATAAGGCCGGTGGCCCCAATGCTCCGGATGCGGATCGCCAGTGAATGGACTGAACCCGCAGCTGGAAACAACAGCCTTAATTCGATCATCCATACCAGCCAGAAAATAAGCGTTATAAGCGCCAAACGAATGTCCGATCGCCCCGATGGAAAGCGGATTAACATAATCCAATGAGCATAAAACATCAATGCCCTGTATGTGATCTGTTAAGTTCTTGGCTACCGTTGACCACTCAGGATGCTGTTCATAAAAAGGCTCACTCTCAAATGCCCCTCTGCCCGGATAGATCCGTTCACCAGCAGTCAGAGCATCAGGGACCAGCACCACATAACCGCGCTCAACCAATTCAACGGCATACATGCGATTAATCCCGCCAGTAGGAAGAGCAATAAAGTCTTTCCCTTGTTCATGTGTCGAATGGAGTGCAATAACAGCAGGGTAGCCTGAATTCCTTGGACGTTTGGATACATGTTCATCCGGAATTAGGATATAAGCGGTAATTCTATCGCCATAAACGGTATCATATTCAACATGAAGCCGGATATGGCTTGATTGCTTGCTCTGGAATTTGATTTGAACTCGTACAGGCACCGTTGCAGGCAGTTCGCCAATGTAATCAAGCCAGGTCTGGCGAATTTCAGCCAGCTTCTCTGTCCACTGTTCATAACTCTCAATCCCATGCAAAAGCGGCGGAATGCCCATTTGGTTAATTTGGGATAGTACATACGCCAATATTGAATCCCTTCTTTCTTTAAAAATGGACTCTCACGTTAAAGCTCCAACATAAACTTGATTATTTTATCATGTAGTCCTGGCAGTCCCTCATGACCAAAGTCTGGGTAAATTTCGAGTCTCTTTTTCGCAGTTATCTTATTATATGCAGCAAACTGAGTCGATGGCGGACAAATGCTGTCCATTAAGCCAACACCCATCAACACTTCTCCTTTGATTCGTGCTGCTAAATGCTGAATATCAATATAACCCAGCTTCTTGAAGATCTCTTCCTCCTGCGTATGTTGAGGATCAAAATGACGAAAAAAAGTTCTAAGCTCGAGATAAGCATCCTTAGCTTGATCCATTTCCCATACCCGCTTGTAGTCACTTAAAAAAGGATAGACAGGTGCAAGCTTATTAATTCGCGGTTCTAGCGCTGCACAGGCTATTGTAATCCCTCCGCCTTGAGAAAAACCAGTAACCACAACTCGATCCGCGTCGACTTCAGGCATATCCATCACGATTCCCGCCAGCTGTGCTGCATCCAGAAAAATATGTCTAAATAACAAATGATTGGACGTATCGTTTAACCCACGAATGATGTGACCGCTATGCGTAGTTCCTTTTATTCCGCCTGTATCTTCCGATAATCCGCCTTGCCCCCGACAGTCCATCGCAATTACGGAAAACCCAAGCGAAGCGTAAATTAGTTTGTCGTTCCAATCTCCCGCATTTCCTGAATAGCCATGAAACTGAATGATGGCTGGATGTGGCTCTGCGATATGTTTCGGACGGACATATTTCGCATGAATTCTCGCCCCCCGTACACCTGTAAAATATAAATCGAAACAGTCCGCAAACGGCACCTGGAAATCACTTTCAATCAGCTCAACATTCGCGTTGACCGATTTCATTTCGTCGAGCGCGCTACTCCAGTACTCGTCAAAATCTACGGGCTTCGGATTGCGCCCTGCATATTGCTTTAACTGGTCTAACGGCATATCCAAGATCGGCATGTTCTTCATTTCTCCTTATACAATGGAATCAAAAACAGGATGATCGGTTTCCTAATCTCATTGTAGTCGACGCCGCAATCCCCCGTATACTTCACAATCTATAGAAAGAACTGAAGTTTTTAACGTAAATGACTACACTAATTTGTACATCTGTACACTTTTTGCATATTGACTTACATGTTCATGAAGTATTCATTACAATAAGCCTGAACGCGAATCTTGGGAGGAGTGGTATGATGTTAGCCGTACACAACGATTCAAAAGTAAAAAACTTTTTACTAGTTTTACTTTTACTCGTATTGGCTTTTGGCTCTGTTGTCGTCCCTCATGCGAAAGTTGCTTCAGCTAGCGGAAATGTCTATTATTTTTCGTCAACAGGTAGTGATTCGAATTTAGGCACCACCCAAGCCTCACCCTGGAAATCCATTACCAAAGCAAATACTTTATTGACTTCCGGAACTACAGGGAACACGATTTTATTTAAAAGAGGAGATGCGTGGTATGAAAGCACTCTAAATTTGACCAATAAATCGGGGAGCACCACCGATCCCATCACAATTGGCGCATACGGCACCGGAGCTAATCCGATCATATCCAGCATGAAATTATTGGATGATGCAGGCTGGACCTACGATGGCGCTAACAATCGGTGGAAGCATCCGATATCCGACTTTTCCGACGCTTTGCGTCTATTCGTCAACGGCGTATCCAAATACAAGGTTAATACCATCAATGCCAACGCAAACGAAACAGACGTTGACCAAACCTATGAATGGTTTATCAAATCTGGATGGGTGTATGCGAATTCAGGTTCAACGGCTGTTGGTCCTAAAAAAGTGGAACTGATACTACCTACCAACAATCCACCTGTGATGATGAAAAATACCGACTATGTAACAATCAAAGATCTTGATATAAGAGGCGGCCTTGTGGATATTGACTCGCCAAGCTCCAATATTACAATCGATAATTGTATCATTCGGGAATCGAATCAACACGGGATACGTGTTTGGAACAGCAGTACAACAAACTTGTCTCAACATGTATCCAACATTACGATTACGAATAACTTAATCGATAAAGTTTGGACGACGGAAGAAAACAATACCGCTGTGGCATTACTTGGGGATGGTATCTTTCTCCTTGATGCGGTGGAAGGTGGATTGGTTCGAGGAAATACGCTGCTCAATTTTGGACATGGCGGAATTGTCCTGTCTTCTTATAAAGCAACAAACGTTTATGGGGTTCATAATGTGATCGTAGAACAGAATGATGTTTCGGCTGGCAAGTCCGGTTATATGCATGCATTTGATGTTGATGGCTTTCCTGACAGAACTACTAACAATACAATAAGACGAAACTATTTTCATGAATTCACCAGCACGAGTCATATTGGCGGAAGAGATAACAAGTTTTACAGTAATATAATTGCCGGTGTTACTTTGACAACACAAAACCAAAAGAAGCAGCCGTATGCGATTGATATTGCCCCTTGGATGTATAATGGCGTTCAAATGGAGGCCCGTGATCTGTATGTTGTCAACAATACCATCTTGGATACTGACGAATTTTCATTGCAAGTGCTTGATTCCAATCCAGCTACAGCTGGCACCGTCACGAATAATGTCATCGCCAATAATATTTTTGGGCATTATGGCTACAACAGCGCGGTCAATGCAGAAGTTGCCTTAGATGTTTGGGCTAATGTAGTCGGAACTTTATACGTAAAAAACAATAATTTTTGGGATACCAGCGCTAAAGTTGCCCGTTTCAAAGATCTACCATCAGCCCCTCATTATACGATCACAGATTTGAATACGTGTCCGAATACGACTCCGGACACCTGCGATGCGAACACTGCAGCGGATCCATTATTTGCAGACTATGCCAACCGCGATTTGAGGCTGACATCCAGCTCGCCCATTAAAGCCTCCGGCACGAATGCGTACGCTGCCGTACTGGGCAGTGGATTCGTAGATTTCTACGGAAATGCCTGGAATGCGACGAACCCAAGTATTGGCGCGATCCAATATGTTGCGACGCCGTGAGACAAACAGAGATGATTATAAATTAGAAAACGGAGCCCGCAAACCCGCGTGGCTCCGTCTATATTTGAACGACTAACTCACATTGCCGGGATTTCAGAAGGCACCTTCAAGTGTGTTACATCGATTCCTTTTTCGTCGCGTGCTTTTAAGTCTTTTAAAAACTCTAGAAAGCCATAACGAGGTTTCCAACCAATTGCCTTTTCAGCTTCAGAAAGGTCATGTTGTTCCACTTGCTCAGGCAATTCGATCTCATATTTATTAAGCAAATCAATTGCGCCAGGAACCTGTTTCTCACACCACGCTGGACCATATGTTTTGAAATCTTGAATTACATCTATCGGCATGCCGTGATTTGTATGAACAATTGTACGAAAAAGCCCCACTCTCTTCTCCAAAACTGCCTTGACAGAAGCAACTGTAGCCTCAGCAACGTCCCTTCTATCCACGCCATTACGAAGCAGCCGAGCCCCGAACTCTAAGTAGGGTCGAGGAATGAATTCATGATAACGAAGCATAGCGATCGATGCACCGGTCATCTCATGATAGGTCTTGCACAGATCTTCCCCAATAACTTTACTAACGCCATAGACCGACCACCATCCATATGCCATTGAAGAAGCATAGACAATAGATTGAATCCCAGCCTGCCTGCATGCTTCCAGAACATGGAATGTTCCATCCACATTTACAGCAAAAATCGTTTCATCACTTACGGGTGGATTATGTGCGCAATGCCATGCTGCAAGATGAACGACCGCATCCATTCCATTTACCGCTGTACGTACATCACCGGGTGATCTCGTGTCACACCTGACGAATTCGATTTCGCTCAAATCGTCCGCACTTGGAGGCATAACGTCTGCCATCCTAACCGAATAACCGGCTTGAATTAATGCTCTGCAGACAGCTTGGCCACCATTGCCGGCAGCACCGGTAACAAGAACTTTCATAATTTCACACCACCTAGCTTCGTATTTAGGTTATCTATTCGTTATCCTTGATGTTATACCTGCAATTGGAAAATAACCAGGTCGATATTTCTTCAATTTTGCTAAATCTCGGTACTTTCCATTTATTTTGAGAAAAACGAATTATAAGTCTTGAGATAAACGTATCATATCTCTGCATTGTATACCGTTTTCAAAAATTTCATCAGAGTAATGTTTTACAAAGAAGTCTCTATCGATCCCAACAATTCTAAAACCACATTTTTGATATAGAGCGAGTTGCCCTATTCCTGAGTTCCCCGTGCCAATCTCCATTGTTTTATAACCCTGAAACTTAGCATTCTTAATTGCATGCTGTACAATTTTCTTACCTATCCCTTTACCTTGGTGATTCTCGTTGACAGCAACATTCACCAACTCAACTGTCCCAGGTCTTGTAGGTAGTAGTACATAAACTGCTATAATCGTGTTATTCATCTCTGCTATGTAGCATTGCCCTCGTTTGAGATATTCTTTAACAATCTGTTCAGAAGGGTCAGCTAACAATAACAGCTCCATTGGAGGCGACTCGCAAGTATCTAACTTACGTATTTCCATGTTAACTCTCCTCCGATTGGTCTAATATTTCGTTACACTCATTAAGCACAATTGTTGCGTCAGAAACACAATGTTTTGGAACCACCTCATCGCCCTCCTATTGATTCAAAAAAAATCCGCAATTTCTGCGGATGCTTTTCATGAGTCTGAGTGAGGAAACTAAATCATTTCGAGGGAGCGTTTCGCGGCTGTAACAGTTGTTTCATTTCATGTAGCGAGATTCCAGGAGATTCTTCAAATTCGAGATATTCTCCAGCAGCTTCTCCCCGACATTGGTTTCCCTCACCAGCTTCCGCTCCAGTTCTTTGTCCACCAGCCTTTTTACAGACAATACGTCTGTTCCGTTACATAACACATCTTCTTTTGAATTAAATTTCTGATGGGCAACGAGCTGCATACCAAAGGAATTATACAACAAGGTATATCCGGCGATGCCCGTTGTGGATTGATAGGCTTTGGAAAAACCGCCGTCAATGACAACCATTTTCCCGTTTGCTTTAACGGGGTTCTCTCCACGAATTTCTTTTACTGGCGTATGGCCGTTAATGATATGTCCATGATCCGGATTCATATCAAACTCCATCAGAATTTTCCGGCAGATCTCCTCATTTTCACGCAAATGGTAATAAGGGTTTTTTCTCTCCTTATAGGTTTCTTTATCTTGAATAAAGTACCGTTCAAAGGTGGTCATTTCTCTCTTTCCAAAGAGCGAGGAACATTCCCCTGTCCAGATGTACCATACCATGTCCGTAGCCAGATCTTCCGTCTCTTCCGGATGCGCAAAGGCGTAACGTAAATAATATTCAAAAACATCGAGCAGCTTACGGCCCGAATACGTCTTGTCTTCAATCTGCATTTCTTCCATGTTTCCTTCTTCATCCAAAGGAATACAGCCATGAAATAACAAATTCCCGTTGTATTTTAAATAAAGGCTCCCCTTTTTCATAAAAAAATTCATATGTCTGGCCAGTTTTTCGGAATGCTGAACGGAGAACAGCAGCTTTTCCATCACCTGCTGTTCTTCCTCCAGCAATTGTTCAGGCTGCTGCGGATTTACGGTTGAGAAACAGGTGTTTTCCAGCGGGTACGTTTTTCCGCCGATCTTGATTTCAGTTTTGTCATAATCGATTTGCTCAAGCAAAAGCCTTTCAGACATATTAAAGAATGGGCGTCTCTTGATAATAGGGATTTCAAGCTTAAACTGGATCATGGCAATGGCTTGATGAATTTTGGTAATCTGCAGGATTTCCTGCTCCGAACCGTTATGGTCGGTCTGCAACTTCGGTCTGAAGGCCGGATTGTCATCATAGTATTTCTCCGCCAAGTTCAGCAGTGGGCGAAGATTGATTCCATATACGTCTTCGATGATGTCCAGATTGTCATATCTGGCGCAGATCCGGATAATATTCGCAAGGCAGACCAGGGAACCCGCATAGGCGCCTATCCACAGGACATCATGGTTCCCCCACTGAATATCTACAGAATGGTAGTTGATCAGCGTGTCCATAATTTTATCGGGGTCCGGCCCGCGGTCATAGATATCTCCGACCACATGAAGATGGTCAACCACCAGGCGCTGGGTCGTATAAGCAAGGCCGATAATGAGCTTGTCCGCCTGGCCCAAGGAAATAATTTGCCGGTATATTTCCTCATAATAAGGGTCCTTATTGTTGGTCGAATCCGTCTTGTATAGAAGCTCTTCTACAATATATACAAACTGCTCCGGCAGAGCTTTACGCAATTTCGAGCGCGTATATTTGGAAGAGGCATAAGAAATGAGCTTAAGCATTTGTTCAATCGTTTGTCTGTACCATTGGTTCAAGGCTTGTTTATTGCACAGGTCTCCTTTAACCAGCTGTATCTTTTCTTCCGGATAATAAACTAACACCGTAAAATCATTGATTTCATGGTCCGTCCAAACCTCATGGAACAAGGCTTTGATTTTCTCTTTTACGGTACCCGAACCGTTTCTTAGTACATGCTGAAAAGCTTGGAACTCCCCATGCAAATCACTGACAAAATGCTCAGTTCCCTTGGGAAGATTGGAGATCGCTTCAAGGTTGATGATTTCTGTTACAACTTTTTCTTCCGTATCATATTTCTGGGCCAATAAATCTAGAAACTGCGCATCCAAAACAGATGTCCCCTTTCAAGGAAATATGGTGATGTATAAGAGGTTTTTTAAATGGGGCTAGCCGCGTACCATTAACTTAGTGTAAACAGTAAAGGGAAAAACATTAGGTTTCCGAGGTTCTCTTTGGTACTCTTACTAACAGCTATTATAACTGAAACTTCCCACGCTATCTGCCCGTTACCAAACGTAACAATGACTGCTTAGAGATTTTTTGCATATCTACCGCGTCACCTCAAATGATTTCTGCCCGCTAGCTTCAAAACTGCAACCAAATTTTATTTCCGACTGCCATCTGCCATGATTAAGATATTGTGTCACGTTAGCTCTAACAGTAGTCGCGGCGGTCATACAGCAGCCCCGCGGGTTGAACTTAATGTTAAGTCATCATCTAGTTTGTTTTGCTAAATCTATCCTAATTAAATTGAGCGGGAGTAAACATTTCGCAAATAAGCGAATGTTCGCATAAAAAACCTCCCGTTTGGAGGTGAATGAGTAATTTATTTTTATAATGTACTAAGTCGTAGCTCAAAAAAATACTGTACAATTGGATGCTTTAACTTTATCTTCTCGGTCATGTTTAAAATTCGCTTTTTTCCAACCCGTCTGTCAACCAAAGCTAGAATATTCAATAAGATATCATTGCTCTCTATGCTTTCCTCGATAGAAATGGATAAAAACTTGTTAGCTATAACGATAAAATTTGATTTACTTAATGATGACTGTGCTGACAAAAGCTCCTTTGCATATTCCGATATTTTTCTACTTCTTGCTATTACTTCTAAACGATCCTCCGGAACACTCCCTTTGGTATCTTTTCTGACCGCTTCGATATCTTCATTGTTGATAGGAATCTGGATATCTGAATCATTCTTAATTTCCAACTCCGTCTGATACCATTTGATTAAGGTATCACTCATATTGAGCACGTTCTTTTTATCTACCGCAATATAACAAAGTCCTGCTTTATCTGGTAAATAACAGTAGCTGCTTGAAAGGTATTCGACCCTTCCATATAACGCAGGACTGAGAAAACTCTCCAGATGTTGTTTCAATTTGCTCCAGGCCATTTCATCCTCCTATGTTTTATATTATAAAACGCCCATTGAGGCACTTGTTCTATTATCCATAATACAATAACCAACACATCGATCAAAAAACAACCTTAAACCCACGTACTGCCATCAATCACCTTCGCCTTTGGATTTACCTCGATATCCTTGCCGTTGAGGCGAATACCTACGTCATTAGCGTTAAATTTCTGATGAAAAACCGCTGATTCTTAAATGGAGCCTAAATTTTAATACTAGTTCGTTCAATCTGAGATTGTAAAACATCATATAGAGCAAGCTTATAATTTATTTTATCCAAGTTAAAATAGAGATCCCCTATACTTCTCTCTATTTCTTTTTTGTGATTGAGCATCATCAATTTTCGTTCTGAAATTGTTGAGTCCCCTTCTTTGTATAAGTAAACGTATTTCTGAATTTGAGCAATAGGCATTCCTGTTGCCCGAAGCGCTGTAACAAAGTGTATCCAGCTTAAATCTTCTTCGTCGTATAAACGCTTTCCATTTTCGTTTCTTTTAACATGCGGGAGCAATCCCTCTTTTTCGTAATATCGAAGTGTGTGTGCGGCTATTTCCGTTAGTTCAGTAACTTCTTTTATAGTCAGCATAATAAACTTCCATCGCCTCCTGTTAAAGTATACTTTAAATGATTTCTTCAACTTTACAAATTGGATTTTCTGATTTCATGCCATAAAAGAAAAAAATACTATTAAATCAAGGTATTTTCTGTTCTATTATACTCCAATTATTTTCCAAAAAAGACCTTGACTTAAAGTGAACTTCATAAACTATGATAGCAAGGTAATTAAAAAACGATTTTTGAGAGGATGTATATCGTTGAAAGGGAAAATTTTAGTACAAGAAACTACACAGACCACTATTTCAATCGTCACTGGCGGCAGCCGTGGGCTTGGTCGTAATACTGCCATTAGTATTGCACGTCATGGTGGTGATGTCATTTTGACCTATCGTAGCCGAGCAGAAGAAGCAAAATCAGTCGTTGCTGAGATCGAGGCTCTGGGGCGTAAAGCGGTCGCTCTACAACTCGATATTGAAAACACATCCAGCTTCTCTGACTTTGCTGAGACGGTTGGTTCTATTTTGCAATCTAATTGGGGTAACACCACTTTCAATCATCTGGTGAATAATGCCGGTCATGGAGAAATGGTAAGCTTTACCGAAACAACAGAGGCTCAATTCGACGGCCTGTTTAATGTGCATGTCAAGGGCGTGTTTTTCTTGACTCAAGCCCTACTGCCGCTTCTTGCAGATGGTGGTCGTATTGTTAACTTCTCATCAGGTCTTACTCGTGTCTCTTATCCCGGCTTCTCGGCTTACTCTGCAGCTAAGGGTGCAGTAGAAATTCTAACCATTTATATGGCAAAAGAGCTGGGCCACCGCGGTATCACCGTTAATACTATTGCACCTGGTGCAATTGAAACCGATTTTTTAGGCGGCGCTGTGCGTGACACGCCTGCTTACAATAATGCGTTTGCTTCGATGGTTACCCTTGGTCGTGTCGGCGTGCCTGACGACATTGGTCCCGCAGTCGCCAGTCTACTCGATCCCGACAATCGCTGGGTTAATGCACAGAGAATCGAAATCTCGGGTGGTCAGAACATTTGATTGCTCATGGCGGCAAAATGACTTTATTCTAGTTATAAGAGGCTACTGAGTAAGATTGCCGTGGCCTCTTAATATGTCAAAGAAAAAGAAAAAACAATGCCAAAGTTTCATTGGGCTATTGAAAATCCAATACACTAAAGTAAACATGTCAACATGTAAAGATGCAAGCTTAGGATTAGCAGCAGCAATGTGTGGTTCAACTAATTAATTCAACTATCCTGCCCGTTTAACGGCTGCGGCCAGTCTACAACTTTATTTTCCTAGTCTAATACTTTTCAGACTAATACTTTATTTTCAGCTGACAGTAGTAACCAACTTAAAATACCAGCCCTGCACCGACTTAATGTATGTGACTGGAGAGGAACTGAAATGGAAGAATTAATCAGTGAGCTTGCCTAGCTTATTGGTAGCTATATTCTAATGAATCTCGTTGAACTTTATGCCATTAGATGAGAAAACGGCAGCCAATTAATGGCTACCGTCTCTAGGTGTTTATAATAAGCTCTTCTTGCGGAATCTCCGATGGGAGGCGAAAAGCCTCTTTCCTTTGTGCATCGATTCCACATTTCAACAAATTCCTGAAAGGTTTGTCCTGGTATTTCTCCCAATTAGCACGCTCTCGTAAGCGAATATACTCAAAAATCGGTATTCTTGTTGCATTTCCAATAATCTGAGCGGTCTGTTTTGCTATGTTAAGTGGACTGCTGAATATTCTTGATATGGGCATTTGCTTAAAATGACTTGCTGTCGCATGTGCTTGCTTTAAACCATCGGCTGTAAGGGAGACATCACCAACATCAATCAGTTAAGCAAAAAGGCTACCGATCGTTCCGGCAGCCTTTGAAGGGGATATTGAATAAATGGGGTTTAAAATTGTGTATTTCTAATTGGATGGAATGATTCGGATATCCTTATCCAAATTGGCAAGCATCATGAAATTGCGATTGAAAGTAAAGATGCGTTTTACCTGATAATAGGACATGGTCACAGCAGTGAATGCTTCGCCTAGCGAGAAACGGAGTTCAGGCCTATCCATAAGCAGTCTGCGCGATTCCCCCTCTAATTCGGGGCCGCTGGAGACGAGCGCCAGCTTGCCTTTACTCACTGCTTTATCAATTGCATTCAGAAAATATTCCGCCTGCTGATAGCTGTATTCATTGCGAAGCCATTCGTGTAGATCAAATATAATAGAGTTTGTCGTCAAGTAATTACGCTCAAGATCATGCAAATCCAGAAACAGGGAACGGGCTTTCGCGTAGTGGGGGTCTTCAGGGTTCATTAAAGCAGCTAAAGCTGTTTCATCCAGAAAAATTGCATCCTGAACGTTCAAGTGGTTATCCATATGTCAGCACTCCTTAATCCTCTAGTTTGCAAATACCAACCAAATACAGAAGCGGGTTATCTTCCTTTTGATCGACTGAGATGGGGATTGATTTGTATGGGGCGCTTGCCAAGTGTTTGACAATGATTCCATTGACGATCTCTTGCACGGTCGTATGCTGCATATCTGCGATTGCTTTCAGCTGGGCATAATATTGCGGATTGAGTTGTATAGTACCTTCTTCTTGTTCTTCATTTCTTGAAGAAATGAATTCGGAAGCGGTAGACTTCGCTTTTTCGAATTGATTTTGAATGAAGCGTTTGTAATTATTCGCCATCGTGATTCACTCCTTATGCATAGCTTTTATAAGGATTCGTCGAATTCTGTCGATTTCAGGGGGTCAATTCCGCTGTGTACTATTGGCTTTTGTCCATGGGATTGCGGACCTTTTACTCTCTTTTATTGCATGATAATAAATGCGGCAACGGTAAATAAATCGTACGATATTTACCAGACACAATATGACTAGCCATAATATAAGCGATGGCATCGTCATCCATATTCCTTTCAAAGGGATAACTCTCCCGCCACCTATGAAGGAAACAATAGGGGATAGAAATAAAAGAACAAGTACGGGGAGTAAAGTATTTACCTTCGCGAAGATCAGCTTTCGGCGAACCGCCGTGAGCCGGTTCTTGTTCTTTTTCATCCGGTAGAATGAATACCCTCCCCATAGGATCGTTACCGCCATCAGCAGAATGATCGCGATTTCCATGTTTCGGCCGTTGATGTTAGAAATTTCGGCCTTTCCTCCATCCATGATTTGGGCAATGCCTCTTACAAACGCCGAATAATCAACGAAAGCGTTGATACCTGTGTCGAACATCATGCTGATCCCTAGTCGCTTATCTAAATATACGGTTTCTTCCGCCTTATAAGTCCAAAAAATTCCCGAATGGGAGATTGTCTGGCCCCAAACATTATCATTGGATGCAAGCCACCCCATACCATATGGGGCGTGTTGCCCGGCAGCATGGTATTGTTCCATAAAATTAGGGGATAGAAGCCGAGGATCATACTGCGCACGCATCCATTTTGCCATATCCTCGGCAGTGGAAATCACACCGGCGGGACCATCTATAAACCATAATGGTTCGTCTGTTCTTATCGGCATGCCCAACAATAGATAGTGCCCCTGCGGTATAGCAGAATTCTCGTTGATTTGTTGCGTGGTACTGACACTAAAAGTATTGGTCATCCCCAATGGCGCAAAGACATGATCATGGAGAAATTCAGCAAACTTCTGCCCGCTGATCTGTTCAACAAGCAATGCTAAATATTGGTAGTTTGGGTTGTGGTAGCTATAAGTTTCACCAGGTATATTGGCAAGGTTTACTTGCTCCAACGACTTTTTTATCTCTTGTAATGCTTGAAATTGGTCGGCTTTCGTCATGTCTGGATTCACTTTATCGTTAAGACCGCTTGTCTGATTTAGCAAGTGCCGGACCGTGATGCGGTTGACACGATCGTCCGTGAGCAAGATGTCGGGAAAGTATGAGACATAAGGGGCATCAAGGTCAATCAGTCCCTTATCCGCGAGCTGTAATACGGTCAGTGCCGTCATGGATTTGCTTAAAGAGGCAATTGGAAAGGGCGTCCTGGCGGTTATTTTTCTTCCATCGGAATATGCACCGTAACCTTGCGTATAAAACATATTTTCCCCATAAGCGATTGCAAGAGATGCGCCAGAGATATGGTTGGCTTCCATATTTTTCTTAACATAGTCATCAATTTCGGCCACGATCTCTGTTTTACTTAAGGATTTAACAGCGGCAGAAGGCATTGTGGAAATAAACAACGTCAGAAGCAAGCAGATTAAGCAAGCGGGTATGAACTTATACGTGACAGTCATATTAGCACTCCTTATTTTGAGATAAGGAAATGCTAACCTATAAATATCAACTATTTATCAACATGGCATACAAAGCTGGCTGTTACTTTTCCACCGCTAAGGGAACTGTTTGCCACCTGAAAGCCTCCCTCATGCTTTTCGCACAATGTTTTACAAATGTATAGCCCTAACCCCTGATGCTCGTCCGCTCCCTGCACCTCCCCGCGATAAAATGGGAGAACAGCCTTCCGCAGCTTTTCATCGGAAAACCCATTGCCATCATCGGTGACCGTTATGGAAAAACTACCGTTGTATACTAGGAAATCGACATTCACATGACTAGATGCATAGCGCGCTCCATTGGCGACCATATTTTCAAAAACCAGCATGACGATATCCATGTCGACAGCCAATGTTGTCATATCTGCAACTCTGGATGAGTCGAATGATTTGCCGCTTTGGTCTGCGATCCTGCTGGCGCTGTCATCCAGTAAGGCGATCATTGTGTCGATTTCAATTTCCCTTTTGTTAATCGGCATATCATCCAGCTTCTGAATCGAGTTCATGGCCTCTACATAACGTTCCATACGCAAAATATGGGTTTCCATCGTTTTGATCGTATCTAGAAGTTTTTCCTCGGAAATTCTTTTTTGCGGAAGATAGATAGTTACAAACTCGAAATATCCTTTCATGACAGACAACGGCGTTCGCAAGTCATGGGCAAAAATAGCATTGATCTGATTGCGTTCCTCGACCGATCGCCAGAGGGCTTTAAAATTGCTTTCCAGTTGGCTGCGCATCTTCTCAAAAGCACGGCAAAGCTCACTCATTTCATCCCTGCTGTCATAGGAAACGTGAAAACCTAAATCATTCGAAGAGATTTTCTCCGATGCGCTCATCAAAATTTCCAGAGGTTTTTTCAATTTCAGTTTATAAAAGAGTCCGGCCATCAAAACGATTCCAAATCCTACCGTCAAAAGTATCGCGATAATCTGAGCAGTTAGAACCCATTCGTTTCCTGAAGGATGATCGGCAAAGCGGCGCTTAATCCGATCGGCCCATTCGAACTCGAACACAATGGCTGTTAAAACGGTGACTAAATACGCGCAATTTAATGCGATGAAGGATTGCAGTAGGGTCATATTTTTCAGTTGGAGATAGCTTATTATTTTCGCCATTTATATCCTACACCCCACACGGTTTCTAACCTGTTTTCGCAGCCATGCTCCTTCAATTTATATCGAATGCGCCTAATATGCTCAGCGATGACCGAGCTGCCTCCTTCTTCGTCCGTCCCCCATACTCGTTCATAAATGCGGTCTTTATCAAAAACCATTCCAGGATGTGTGGACAAAAGCTCTATGATATCAAACTCTTTTTTTGCCAATGAAATTTGTAGTTCATTACAGTAAAGTGCTCGCTCTGAATAATCAATGACCAGATCGTCGCTAAACTTTACCAGAGATTTCTTTTGACTCCGCAGTTCTCTGCGTAAATGTGCCTCTACTCTAGCGCCGAGTTCGTGGATGCTGAACGGCTTTTGAATATAATCATCTCCTCCAGCCTGAAAACCGGATATTTTATCCGCATCCTCTACACGAGCGGTAAGAAATAATATAGGACAAGACACATAACTCCGGATCTTCCTGCATATGTCGAGACCATTCATCTCAGGCATATTGATATCCAGCAAAACAATGTCCGGTTGCTTCTCTACTTGCCGCAAGGTCTCATTGCCATCCTTTGCCGTCAAAACGAGATACCCGTTAACTTCAAAATAATCCGCCAGCATTTTTCGAAGATCAGCTTCATCATCAATTATCAATATTTTTTTCATTTTTACTGGCCTTCTTCCCGAATATTTACTCCCACATTCGAACGAGGACTCCTCGGCTTCCCCCTCTCAAGAGTGAGGCGTTCAGCTATCGTTCCGTTAATTAATCAGTTGTCATCAAATAATATTGAGTTTCTCAAACTCCTCTTTGGTTTGTCCATACACGTACTCGTTGTGATGCTTGCCCATAGTAAAAATCATTTCTCTGAGTACCCCTTCTTGAACGAATCCAAGATGCTCCTGCAAAGCACGTGACCCCTCATTGAAGGCATAAACATAAGCATTTACCTTACGGTACCGTAATTCTTCAAAGTAATAACGAAGCAATATCCTTGTTGCGTCAGAGGCATATCCTTTTCGCCAATGTTTACGGAAGATAGCTACACCATATTTAAAGGTACCATTACGTGTGTCACAACTGCTTGCCGTTATACTTCCAACAAGAGTTCCATCGAGTGCTTCAATTGCAAGAAATACATTATCGCCTTCGGAAGATTTAGATGATGTATGTTCCGCCCACGACTTTGTTCCATCTTCAGATCTCGGAAAATGTATAAAATCGCACAGTCTTGCACCTTCCGAATCTTGGTCATTCTCATGAAATGCTTTCCAGTCCGATGGCATCACAGGGCGTAATCTGACTTTTGAACCAGACCAAATATTACTCAGCATTTTATATTCCCCTTCATAGGCTTTTAACCTAATTTTACTATCCTTGCACGGAGAAAATCCCATTTTAATTAAACTATCCTGAGCGTTACTTAATCAAATAAGAAAAACGGCTTACGCCGTCCTTGAATACGAGGGTCTATAAAGTTGACGCAAGGCAAGATGCGCTTAAGACGTATAGGCTTTAAACATCCGCTTACTTACGTGTTGTTGTATTTTATTGCCTACTTGTCCCCTCCTTCTCCCGCGAGGCAAGCTCCTTCTCTATCGTTTCTCGTTTGTTAGTCCTCAAATTTTTTAATGAAATTTTTTTGGTCCTTTGTAAATATATAGCCTCGTCGTTCGTAGAATCGGTGAGCATGTACTCGACTTGGGTGGGATAACAGTTTCATCCCAGAAAATCCATTGTCCTTTCCCCACTGTTCAAGACGCTCAATCAACATGCTGCCCTTACCTTGATTTCTATAAATTTTTTTAACAACAAATCCCAAGACATTTACTAAAGAGTCGGAAAAAAGTAATTCGTACGGGCTTCCATGAATGTATCCTATTACCTCGTTGTTTTGTTCGTAAACAAAAATGATATCTTTAGTATTCTTTGAAATGATTTCAATCTTCTCTTTTACTTTCTCTTTAGAAAATACATTCAGATTTGGGTTAAAATCTTGATTCAACAAATAAATATCGTGATAATCAGTTACCCTAATTTCCCTGACATTGGTTTCTCTCATAATTGAATGCCTCAATTCATTGTCCATTTTAGACGTTAATCGCAAATAAGCGGACTTCTTCATCTGTACCCGCATAACGGATCATGCTTTCAAAATGCAACCCCAGTTTTTCTAATAGTTTGGCCGACGCATGATTATCTTCAGAGGTAATAGCCACAATGCGTTTTAGCTCTAATACTGATTGTGCATAACTCATCACTTCGGAAGCAGCCTCAAAGGCGTATCCTTTCCCCCAGAACTTAGGAAGAAAAGCAAATCCAATATCTGCATCTTCTAAGAAATCTCTTTTAACCAATCCGCAGATGCCGATCGGAATGCCTCCATCCTTCAGCTCCGTCAAATAAAATCCGAAACCCAAACGGGCATACATGTCTAGAGCTCCTTTTAACATATAGTCCCGTGCGTCATCGATGTTTCTCACGCCTCTATCGCCTATGTACTGGATCCAAGAAGGATCGTTCATTAGCTCAAGGATAAAAGCCGCATCCTCAATGGTTTGGTGACGAAGAATTAGCCGTTCTGTTTCTAGTACTTTCATTGTAGATGCCCCCAAACGCTTAAAATAGAATATGTATAATTATAACAAAGAAAGAGCACCCCCGTACCACAAGAGTGCTCTTTCATTCGTAGCCGACAAAACCAGTCGCCGAAAACAATAGAGATAATGCTTTCTTAAGATAAAGGAAGAATCAGACCATCTGCATTCATAATGGTTAGAATGATGATTAGCGCAGTAAAAACGATGGCCGGTGCTGTTTTGCTGATTGGATCTTTGACCCTGAAATGCGCGAGACACGCCAATAACATAGTGACTCCAAGCCAAATGCCAGCCCATGCAACCGCCCCTACATACCAGTAGCCGATGATGAGTAATGCTGCTCCGACTAACTGGACGATACCTGTGACGACACGAAACCACTGTGGTAGCCCAAGATTCTTGAAAATATCAACCCAGTATTTGGCCCCTGCGATCTTGGCGCCTCCTGAAAAGGCATAGTATAAAACTAGCAGACTTTGAAGTACGATGGAAAATACAGTCATATGGATTTCCTCCCTAATTGATTACTGGCGACCTTTTGTAAGGATTCGGAACGTGATGCCGAATTTATCCGTAACATTGCCATAAGCGGGGCTGAAGAAACTAGCTTGAAGCGGATTGTTCACTTGACCATCTTCCTTCAATGCTTCAAAATATTGGGTAGCTTTATCTTTATCGTTGGTTTGAACAACTATGGTGATTTGTGTTCCCTTCTCGTAGGTGCTTCCTGTGATATGATCGGTAATCTGTAGTTCCGAATCGCCGATTTTCAAGATAGCGTAATTAACCCAGTCCTTCTTTTCCGGAGGCAGTGGAGCTTTGGGATCTTCCGGCATGTCACCGAATCGCAGCATATAGGCGACCTTGGCATCCAGTGCCTTTACGTAAAAATCTATTGCTTCCTGGGCACTTCCATTCATTTCAAGAAAAGGTATCAAACAAGTACTCACAATAAACAACTCCTTAGTTTAAATGTTCTTTCAGGGGCACCCCGGTATTCTTCCTATGATCCGGTTTCCCTTGTCACTTACTATGTCGTAAGTCAGCGAGGAAACGTGACGGATACGGGTGAAATTTTTTTAGGATGAGTAAAATGCAGATTTCGTACATCTCCCTGTCACGTTTGCCCAGTTTCGTACGACATATAAGTAAAAAGGAACCGAAGGAAGGAATATGATATATGAACGATCATGAATGGCTTGTGGAACAATTCGAGGCGCATCGAAATCACCTGCAAAAGGTGTCTTACCGGATGCTCGGATCTTTAAGCGAAGCGGATGATGCTGTACAGGAGTCATGGATTCGTCTTAGCCGCACCGATACTAGAGAGGTCGAGAATATGGGGGGTTGGCTGACAACGATAGTCTCTAGGGTGTGTCTGGATCTGCTGCGAAATCGTAAATCGCGGCGTGAGGAGCTTACGCTGGTGGATGTACCTGAACCGGTTAATAGCCGTCAGGACGAAAGCAATCCTGAGCACGAAACATTGTTGGCCGACTCTGTTGGTCTTGCGATGCTGATGGTCCTTGGAAATTTGAATCCCGCCGAACGCATCTCATTCGTATTGCACGATATTTTCGCCTTATCTTTCTCGGAGATCGCCCCGATTATAGGGCGTAACGAAGTTGCAGCCAGACAACTTGCAAGCCGTGCACGCCGTCGGGTTCAGGGAGCGAAAGCGACTGCGGATTCAGAGGATTTCAAGCGAAAACGGGAGCTTGTAGATGCTTTCCTAGCTGCGTCGCGTTCTGGAGATTTTGAGAAGCTTCTTGCGGTATTAGATCCCGATGTTGTGCTCCGACAAGACCCTGCGTTTCCTCCGGTCGCAGCATGGCCAGTTGTTCACGGTGCGGAAGCTGTGGCCAAGGGCTTCGCTGGTCGCGCTCAGGGTGCACGGCCGGTGCTCGTGAACGGATCTGTAGGCGTGGTTGTTGCTCCTCGCGGTCAAATGCTTTTCGTACTCGAACTCAAAATTGTGAATGGCAAGATCACCGAGATCGACATGATTGCCGATCAAGCGCGCGTTCGCCAGCTCGACTTAGCAGAAATGAAGGATTGATGGGTCAGATTCAAAGAGCTACAATAACATTAAATATGAATACAAAGCACAAAAACGCACTGTCTTCGACAATGCGTTTTTGTGCTTTGTTGAAGATCATGTCTTTACTGCTTTTTCCATCTGAAACAGCCAAAGGTGTATTGCCTAAAGTAACTCATAACCAGGAATAGCACTCATACAATTTGTTCTCACTCTCAGTAGGATTCAGTTTTCTCACGAATGCTCACTTATTCGCAGGATCTCACCTTTGCCAGCTATGCGGAAGTGTAGCTAATGTTTTAGCATTTCGGAATTGTAGCCGGGGCTAAGGTTGTTATATCTGTTGAATAGCGGTTCCCACGGTGCGATGACAGCTGTTACCACTTTATGGATGAAAATCGGATCGTTCAATGCAATTTGCTCCGCCTCACTATCATTTCTCGTAATCTCTTGAATTGAGTTCATTGGCTATTCAAAATTAACTTCCTTATCTAAAATTATTTCTTTTGGCGGGTTTTCCATTGGAATAGCATAGGGTTTTAAAGCAAAACTTATTTCGCTAATATTATTCGGTAGTTGCGGGGTGACCAGATAGCGTACTTGTGCTTGTCCGCCACCGCCATGAGAACCATTTCTGCGAACTTGGTACTCTTTGCTCCCTTTCACTTCTAAAAGCAATTGTGGACGAATATGACCAATATGTTCGCCATTTTCGAGAAGCTTTATTTCAAGAAATATAATGCTTCCATTTTTATGTTGCATCGAATGTGTTAATTGGTACTCAAAATCATCAACGATGGATTTCTGCATAATTGGAATTACACTAAGTAGTTCCCCTGGTTCATCAGGCATTACAGAATAGCTACCTTCATTAAGGCTATGGATTAACCAATTAATTTGCGGTATATCCATTTCGTAACTTGACGCCCACTCTTGTATAATTTCCTTCGATGGGAAGAATCTTTTACCTTTAGCAAGACTTTTCCGCTCCTTTAAAAGTCTTATTAGACTTTCGTCAATAGATCTAAATTCCTCGTTATATTCGTTTAGCATCGGTTTAAATTCACTCCAAGCCATGTAAGTCTCATTCCTCCCTAGGGGACGTGATAGTTCTTGCCCGAGTTTCATCACAATTCGAACACTAATAATATTAACACATATTGGAAGTATGCTGCCCGTTAGTTGCATTCCAACTCATTATTCAACTAGTATCGCATAGTCATGATTGAACAGGGAATGTGAAATCCCTTGACATCAGAATGCTTTATAGTAATATAGAAATAATCGAATATGTTGAATTTTCTTATCAAGAGTAGGTGGAGGGACTAGCCCGATGAAACCCGGCAACCGACATACCTTTGTCAAACAAAGGAGTGCACGGTGCTAATTCTTGCGGAAACGCTGCTAAGTGAATCCGGGAGATAAGAGCGAGGATATGACTTTGAATTTATGACCTTTCTCTGACTCCAGAGAAGGTCATTTTTGCTTTCATGAACTAACTAAATTTGTGTAAAGGAGGGACAGGATGCCGATCACGACTCCTGACAATATTACTATGGATGAAGCTGTCGAGTATCACCAGGATATTCATCCCCTTCGTATTACTTTGCTAAATTTGGAAAAAACGGCGATTGGTCTTTCTTTTGAAAGTTTGCAGCAGTGTAAGATTACCCGAATAGAATGTTTTCGATTTGACAGTGAGCTTGCAGAAAAGCTGAAACTTGGTCATGGGACAGATGATTTCTGCGGGATAATTGCAATCTCTACAAATACGGGAGCAGTTGGCTTAAGGAAATTTGCGATCCCTTGTAAAAGCCTGAAGTTCGATTTGACTATGTGGGCTGCTCTTTTTCAGCGAATCAAGGGTCTGACCTTGATGGAGAGCATGAACTACGCACTACTAAAGCAAGAGGCATGGGGACCCGTGAGATTCGAATTAATTGAGTCAGTATTAGTGGAACTAATTGGACAACTTGCATTAAAAAACTACGAGGATCAAAGATACTTCTGGGATCGAGCATACTTATTTGATCATACGCAAGCGTACATCTCTTTTTAAGAGATTGTGGTACGAAGCTCAAGGAGTAGCTTTCGAGGCTGCTGCTCCTTGTTTGTTTTCCTTTAACTTACGAGATAAACCAGAACGGGATAACCCCAGAAGTAATCTTCATATTTGAGGTATGAATACCATTCGCATTCAATATATTTGGGGTCATATCCATTCACCGTCATTCGGAATAACGACTTTATTGAGTAAATTTTTTGAGGATAATTTACTGCGTAGCATCTCGCGTGTTATAAGGCAATGATTGATCGTATCCATATGAACAGCAACTACACGAGTATATGGCGCGTATGCGATAAGCTCGAATACGTCATCTTCATCCATCGTAATCGCATCGCCGTTCACGAATCTTGCCCCTCCAGCGTTGATAATTGTCATATTGGGTTTATAGGTAACAAGTGCGGTCCTCACATCCTCACACCAGATCGTATCTCCCGCGATATACAGTGTGGGCTCCCCCTGTGCCTGAAAGACAAAGCCGGATACCTGCCCCATTTTCTGACCAATTTCACCAGTTCCATGCTGGCCACCCGTACGATGAATGGTTATTCCCTGGAAGTTCACGGAGGTTTGAATCTCCGTTATATCTGTAAATCCAGAAGAGCTGATAGCATCCCTATCACCATGCTGGCATAATATTGCCGACGACTTGGGTAGCATCCGTGTTGCCGTTTCGTCCCAGTGGTCGCGGTGCAAATGCGTTACGAGGACAGCTTTCGGAGCGAGCCACGCGTCCAGCGCGCCGGGCAATGGGACGAGTGGATTGCGCCGTTCGTTACTAGAATTGGCGATCGGCGGATTGACTCCCTGATCACTGAACATAGGGTCGATTAAGAAGGTTGCTCCTGCATATTCCAACCATAAAGTCGCATGGCGAATGAGTTGAATGTTCATTTAAATACCCCCTGAATGGTTCATTAGTTATAATATTGATGATAGCATCGGCCCAGCGTCAGATACATAACTTCATGAACGTATTCAGTTAGATTTACTTTCACCTTGAAAGGAGAGCATGCCAAATGGCCAATCAATCAATTGACGATATTGACCTGCAGATTTTGCAAGCTTTGCTAAACAACGCGCTCCTCACCCACAAGGAGATCGGAGAGATTGTTCATCTCACTGGACAGGCGGTTGGTGCACGAGTACGCAAACTGCAAGATCTAGGAGTTATCGATGGGTATACGATTCGTTGGAATCCCGAGAGAATCGGGCTCAACGTTCACGCCTTTCTAATCGTGTTCATGAACTCGAATCAAGCGCATCAAGCCTTCCGTAAATTCGTCCATTCGGCCGAGTCCGTGACGGAGGTGCATCGCGTAGGCGGAGAAGGCTGCTATTGGCTATGCATTCGGACCAGCGACGGTTCCGAGTTGAACAAGCTGTTGGAGGAAGTTCTGAAGTACGGAAATTATAAGCTCAGCCTATCAATTGAGAAGATCAAATAGCTCCGTTAGTTCAATTGAATTTTTTTCAATTTGGACCCAATGGTCTGCCTGGCGTTATGAGTCATTCTCATTCCGCTCTTTCGTTTTATGCTTTCTTCATTTTGATTTATTCCTGATGCAAAGTCCATAACGGGGTACGGAATAACCAAAAGCTTCATATCATGACATCAGGCCAAATAATTAGGATGCGGGGTTGGATGGTATGATAGCAAACGAATGGCGGCAACCCGAAGCCGTTGGAAATGTCGGAACGGTATGGCCGCCCGGGATTACCGGTGTCAAGATCTATGGGAGCCTTCCTCCGGGAGTGCATTTTATCGGACCGGTACATGGTTATTTCCATTTTCCAAATCACATGATTGCACCAATGTATCTAGGATTTTCGAGTGTCGGCACGTATCTGTATTATTAGAAATTTGAGGCCGCAAGGCCGCAGAGCCACCGACAACCTCTATTGCACCATCCTGCCCTTTCAATTGAAAAAGAGGAGCTGCATCGACTGCAAGCTCCCCCCGCTATCTATCGTTATCGTTAGGTAATCATTTTAAGCTGTCGAGCCAGTTACTAGCATTTTTTATAAATAAACCCTAAAACATCCGTCCACGTACCCATTCACTTATTTGAAAAGCCACTTCATTTACTCCTGTTTCAGAAGTATCAACGGTCGGCATTGGTGGTGTGTATGCATTGTCAGCATTTTCAAGCAACCATTTGGCAAAGGATTTATGATCTTGAATCATTTCCTCTGACCAGTTCCTTGCACGTAATCGTAATTCACGGGTTTCATCGTCACAATGTAAGTTCAAATAGTAAATATGCTTGAAGTATGGATAATCCTCACACTTTTCAACATCCCAAGGCATCATGGTTCCACATATGATAGATACACGTCCGCTTTCAGCGATATTTCTAGCAACACGAAGCCAAATATTTTGAATTTTGCTCCAATCGTCTCCAACAAATGGATGAATAGCATCAATGTCGAAAATATCAACATCTGGTAATAACCCTCTGAGATCCTTAATAACTGTTGTCTTCCCTGAACCACTTGCACCTGTTACTATAAACAACGGTAATGTTTCGTCCATAATTCTTCCCCCTTGAAATGTTATAAATTATTTTCTACCTTAGGAGAAAAACCAAATATTGTAAAGTGAAAGTTTGAGTTAGCTTGCTACGATATGAGAAAAACGGCTTAAGACGTATAAGTTTTAAACACCGCTTGCTTACGTGTTGTTGCATTTTGTACAACATTTCGCATGCTAATTAGCGTTTTTCGCGTCATTGTTGCATTCCACATACAACAATTTCGGCCAAAATCCGCTCAATCTCACAAAAAAGGGATAAATTGTTGTACATCATACAACATCTGCAGCAAACCCAGAAAAAACCAAGGAAATTGTTGTACATTGTACAACTTGCCTACTTGTTTCCTCCTTTCTCCCGTGAGCCAGAAAACGAAACCACTGGAGAAATTAGTCACTTACCGAATGGCTATGCATATATCCACATCCTCATTCGGCTCGACCAAGTCTGTCGCTAACGCTGCTAATCAGAAGAAAAAACAGCCAATCCATTCTGGACGGCTGCTTTCTCTGCTTGAAGTCTTTCACCTACATTTCATTCCACAATTTCCTTAAGTTATTCATGCCAATCCGTGAACCGATTTCGCAGTCTTCCATCCCTTCGAATTCTACGGTTACATAGCCGTCATAGCCCGAGTTTTTGATCAGTTTTATGATTTCTCTGATCTCGATATCCCCATGGCCAACAATCGCGCCCCGTAAGTAATTGCCGTTTGTAGTCCTGAACCAGTTCCCTTCTCCTGGATCTTGATAGTACGGTCTGAAATAAAAGTCTTTAAAATGGATTAAGGACGCGTAAGGCAGATTTTTGCGAACACCGACAAGCGGGGCTTCGTCCACACACATAAAATTGCCTACATCCAATGTAGTTTTAAAATTATGGCGGTTCACTTCGGCCAGCACACGCTGCACCCGGTCACTTGCCTGCACGGAGAAACCGTGATTTTCAATTGTTGTCGTAATGCCGTAGTTTGCCGCATAGTCGGCAATAATTTGGCTTCCGCGAACGATGAGCGGTAAACTGTTTTCAAAGTACTCGATTGTCATTTTCTCCGGAGGCAGTGTGAAGGCGGTAACATCATGGCGCATATGCCTCATGCCTAATCGATGCACGAGATCAACGTGCTGCTTGACGCGCTCCATCTCCGCTTCGAACTCTTCTTCCGTCTCCTGCACGAAGTTAGCGGGAATGGAATAATTCGATAAGTCGATGCCGAGCGAACTCGCCTTATCCCTGAGTGCATCCGCCAGCTCTAGGTTATCCACAAGCGTATAGCCATAAGGAACGAGCTCCAGATGCTCGCCGCCGTTGTCTTTCACCCATTGAACAACATCCAGAATGGTCATTTTTTCCGACTTCAACGCCGGCAATAAACTATATGAACTAAGCCCGATTTTCATCTTCATACCTCCGAGCATTCATTAATTAGTCCGTTTACCAAGTAAGCGGCAAATTTGCGCACGATCGGTGTCGCTGCGCACGCGGTAAACCGGACTCTCAGTTCGCTTGTCTCTACCGCTGCAAACTTGTCGATTTTTTTGTGGCCGATGGCGCTTCCACTTACAAGCTCCACCCACTCGCCCTTACACTTCGCTTCGAGTACATATTCCCGAACCCGTTCGCCATGTGCGATGTCTTCCATCAATATCACATGGTCGACGGATTGCTCGCCATCCAAATGTAGGGTTACTTCCATGCCTTCCCCAGTTGTGACAGCTAGCGGAGCATCAAACCGGCGACGGATTTCATCGCCCAGTTCGATTACACGCTGCACGTCCACATCCGGCAGTAAACCGCGGTCATCGGGAGCTATATTTAACAGCAGTGTCGCGCCATGCCCCACTGATCGGTAATAAAGATCCATCAAGTGTTCCAAGCTATGGAGGCTGCTCTCGTCATCCGGATGCCAAAACCAGTGACGTTTGCGGATCGGCACATCGCACTCCGCAGGCACCCAAGACGAAGTTCCTTCCATCCAAGTAAGCATGTCGCTTGTGAACATGCTCTCTCTAGCGCTTTCCGCCGTATTCCAGCATGGGTATGGGGCGACGCCGTCTTCGTTTCCAACCCAGCGAATCGTAGGCTGTCCCATATTGAACACCATCGCATCCGGCTGGTACTGGTTAACAAGTCCGATAATTCTTTGCCAGTCGTACTCCCGTCCCTGAGAGCCCGCCCCATCAAACCACACCTCGACAAGCGGGCCGTATTGTGTCAACAGCTCCGTCAGTTGTTCCACATAGAAATCGTCGTATGCCGCTTTGTCCGAATAGCACGGCTCATGGCGGTCCCATGGCGACAAGTACAAACCGAACTGCAAGCCTTCCTCCCGGCAGGCATCGGACACTTCGCGGACAACGTCCCCTTGTCCGTCTTTCCATGGGCTCGACTTGACCGAATAGTCGGTTGTCTTCGTTGGCCATAAGCAGAACCCGTCATGATGCTTAGCCGTCAAAACAAAATATTTAAACCCGGCCTGTTTGGCCGTCCTCACCCACTGGTGCGCATCCAGCTGCGCTGGATTGAACTTCTGCGGTGAGTCCGTGCCCTCTCCCCATTCTTGATCGCAAAACGTGTTCATGCCAAAATGACAAAACATGCCCAACTCCAAGTCCTGCCAGGCCAATTGCTGCAGGGTCGGTTTTGCTAAAACTTCAGTATCCATGACTGAGCCACACTCGCTTTCTTTCAAATATGATCTTCGCTTTATGCTATAGCAGTCAGAAATCGCATAGTTCCGCCATCCGATCAGATCCGAAGGCGGAACATAGTTTGCATTACTTTTTGGCAATTGCCTTTTGATAGATTTCGATATACTTGCCTAACTGCAGGCCGTCAAAACCTTTTACATAGCTATCCCAATCTTTCTCGATGTCTTTGCTGCCCGTAATGAACTGCGCCATGTTCGACTTAATGTAATCGCGAATTGTCGTTTTCAGTTGGGCTGCTACTTCCGCATCTTCCAGTGCGATGAACACGCTGGACGGGTACATTTGCTTCGATTGGAAAGGCTCATATTTCGCCGATTCACGCTTCAGTCGAACTTCGTATGCGCCTTCAGCAAGCGGATCTTGAAGGGCTGCCCACGAATCGCGGTATTGGAACGTACGGAGAGACGGACCGATCTGTTCCCAACCATCGTTGTGCGTCGTTTTAGTATCAGCACTCGGAATAATGGCATATTTCGCCGGCTTGCCATTCATGTCTTGCTCGCCGTCCTTCGCTTTGCGCCATCCTTGGTTCTCCGGCCCGTGCTCCTCAAGTACGATCGCTTCTTCCGTGTACAAGTAATCAGCCAATCGAATTGCGGCAATTTGCTGTTCTTTCGTCGCTTTATTCGTTATCGCCATCTGCGAGCTGCCCACTCCCGCAAAATACCCTGCTTGCTGCACACCATTCGGTCCTTTAAGCGGAGGGACGGTTACATACTCTTTATGGCGCGGATGTTTTTCGTCCGGCGAGTGCGCGTAACTGATCAAAGCAGTCGTTATACCTCCCATCACATTTGCGTCCTGGCGGTTGCCCAACTGCTGAATCGCATCGGAATTTTGCGTAAATGACGCTGGATCGATCAGTCCTTCCTTGTATAACTTGTTCAAATACAACAATCCCTGCTTCCATTCTGCCTTATTTGCGGACAAATCCACTTTGCCATCCTTCAACTGGAGGAACGTGCCGCTGTCTTTGTCAACTTGGTCGTCGATAATGAATGAGTTCATCAAAAAGGAGGCGATGTTGCCTGCCCACATGTCGTCGGAACCCGTAAGCGGAATTTCGTCTTTTTTGCCGTTGCCGTTCGGATCTTTTTCCTTAAACGCTTTTAGCACTTCGTAAAACTCATCCGTCGTTGTCGGCAGTTTTAGCCCCAGCTTATCGATCCATGACTTGTTAATCCAAAGCTTCTGGGCGTAGTTGCAGTGATAGCATTCGTTAATTTGCGGAAGCGCATAAATGTTGCCATCCGGTGCCGTGATGGAGCTCTTCAGATAAGGCAGATCGGCCATCGCTTTCTTGAAGTTCGGCGCGTATTTATCAATCAAATCGTTCAGCGGGATAAACACGCCCTGCTTGCCGTACTTCATCTGCTCATCTTTTGTCAAGGACCCATGTAAAATTACTTCCGGATAATCACCGCTTGCCAGCATGAGCTGTTTGCGGTCGTTAAGCGCTTTGTCAGGTACGAGATCCCATTTAATTTGAATGTTCGTCTTATCCTGAACGTATTTGGTAAATGTATTGGTCTCCATATTCTCGATGCTGGCGAGCTGAGGTGCAAACATTTTAATCGTCATCGGTTTCTTTACGATCGGGTATTGTCCTACAGGTGAGAACACATCAGTCGCGACAGGCGCGCTGGTTGAAGGTGTGTTTGCCGCAGGCGTACCTGATTCTGTGCTGCAAGCGCTCAAAACGAGCGAAAAGCTCAATGCTACCCCCATCGTACCCGTGTAAACATTATTCCATTTTTTCATATTGACGACTCCTCCCATTTTATCGAACCCTGCCATTTGAACCCAAAGGAAGTAATCTAAGCTGCACGACGAACTCACCACCACCTTTCATGTGAATTGGGCTGTTTGGCAATCATAGCGCTACCCTTTCAATGAACCAATCATGACGCCCTTCACAAAATGCTTCTGCACAAACGGATATATGATCAGCACGGGAGCACTCGCAACAACGATAAGCGAATACTTGAGCAAGTCCTTCAGCCCCTGCTGAGCCAACATTTGATCGACTTTGGACACCATGGTCGGATCGATCGTGTTCAGAATCAGAATGTTGCGCAGCACAATTTGCAGAGGGAATAAATTCGGCGATTTCAAGAATATCAAGGCATCGAAGTAAGCGTTCCAATGGCCTACAGCATACATCAGCGTCAGCACAGCCAGAATCGGTTTGGAGAGCGGAAGCACGATACTGGTAATGAACCGGATATCGCTGCACCCATCAAGTTCGGCAGCTTCGGCAATTTCATCGGGAATCGTTGTCTGGAAAAAGGTGCGGGCGACAATAACCTGAAACACCGCCATCGCTCCCGGCAAAATCATCGCCCAGCGAGAATCGAGCAAATGCAGGTTTTTCACGACCAGATAGAACGGGATAAGCCCTCCGTCAAACATCATCGTGATGACCAGAAGTACCATAATCAAATTGCGGCCGTAGAACGTTTTTCTCGCCAGCGGATAAGCAAGCATGACAGTCAACGCAACGTTGACGGCCGTACCGGCGATTGCATAAATGAGCGAATTCATGTAACCGGATACGATTTGCGGATTGCGGAACACCGCTTTATAGCCCTCCAGCGTAAACTCGACTGGAAATAACCACACCTTACCGGATACAACCGCTTGCGGCGAACTAAACGATGAGCTGATGATAAAAATCAGCGGGAACAGGACGACGATCAGCACCACAGTTAATAGCATGTAGATGCCGAGCAGAAACAACCGGTCGCTCTTCGATTCCCGAATCGTTGTCGTTTTTAACATAATTAATCCTCCTTACTTCACGGACTGACGCTCGGATTTGTGCGCAACTTCGAGTTCTAGCAGCTCCGTCTGTTACCATAAGCTCGAATTGGACAGCTTCTTGGCTATATAATTGACACCTACGAGAAGAATTAGATTGATGACTGAATTAAAGAAGCCAATTGCTGCTGAGAAGCTGAAGCTGGAGCTTAGCAGACCCACCTTGTACACATAGGTCGAAATGACTTCCGACGTGCTGACATTGAGTGGATTTTGCATCAAATATATCTTTTCGAAGCCAAGCTTCATAATGTTACCTAAATTCAAAATAAGCAGGATCACAGAAACCGGGATAAGACTTGGGATATCGATATTAATGATCTTCTGCGGTCTAGACGCGCCATCCACTTTAGCCGATTCATACAGTTCAGGGTTAACGCCTGATAGAGCCGCTATATAAATGATCGCACCGTAACCCGTATACTGCCAAACATCTGACCAGACATAGATCGATTTGAACAAGCTGGGAATGCCCATGAAGTTCGTGTTTTCCACGCCGAGCATGTGCAGGAACTTGCTGATGATTCCGACATTCGGCGACAAAGTTACGATAAGAATGGACACCATGATAACCGTTGAAATAAAGTAAGGCGCATAAGTGACCATCTGTACACTCTTTTTGAAAAATCCATTACGTATTTCATTCAAAGCAAGCGCCAGTATGATCGGGGCTGGAAAACCAACAAGCAAGCCGTACATACTGATGCCGAGCGTGTTCTTCATATACAACCAAAAATTCGGCGACTCGAAAAATTGTTCAAAATATTTCATACCGACCCAGGGGCTTCCCCAAATGCCTTTGATGACGTTATAGTCTTTGAAAGCAATGACGACACCGGCCATCGGAATGTACTTAAAAATAACCAAGTAAAGCAGCGGCAGCAATACGACCAAATATAATTGCCAGTGACGCTTCATCTTTTTTCTAACCATGTTAAAAGATGACTTGCTGCCGGTCATTGCCGTTTTATGCTGCTTGCGAATCTTTGGAGGTAATGACGTCCTTATTTCCTTTTGTATGATTGACATAAGCTCCTTCTCCTTTCGTCTGTACTGATTGCGCTTTCATACCCTAATACTAGAGTGCAATAGTAGGCTGCTGCAAGAAACAAGAATCGTGGCCCTAACCTTTTTCGCATCGCCTGAAAATGCGCGCAGCTCCGGTTAATAGCCGGAGCTGCTGCTTGATAATCATTATGAAACTGATTGGTGAGCAAGCTCTGCAAACTCTTTTCTACTGCTTAACCAATTTCACCCAGTCTGCCTACGTGCCGCTTCCTCACGGAATTCGCTAGGGGAGCAGCCGACCACTTTCTTAAATGCGCGGCTAAATGAGATTGCACTCGTATAACCGACCTGCTCGGCTACCTCCTGCATGGAAACTTGCGATTCCGCAAGGAGACTCTGTGCAGCCTGCATGCGGATATCAATCAGGAAGTCGACGAACTTCTGCCCGGTCTCTTCCTTAAACAGCTTACTTACATATTTGGCATTGATATTGAACTTTGAACTGAGATATTCTAGCGACATATTCGGATTGGCGTATTGTTCTTCGATGAATTTCCGCATATCGCGAATCGTAGCCGCATGCAGGCGCTGTTCCTGCGCTTCCTGCAAAACGGTGCCCAGACTATTCAGCACGGCCAAAGTCTCTTCCCGCATTTGATCGAGAGAATGGCAATTATCAATCGTTTCACTAAGCTTCGGCAAACCGTCCCGTGCCCATATTTCTTGAAACTCTTTCGTCATTCCCGCCATTTCACGGCCCAAATAGTAAATTAAATAATTCATCAGATTTGTAATCTCGTCCTTCGTCAGCAGCCCCTGTTTCATTTCGCCAAACAGCTCGTCGTACTTCGTCCTCCATTCTTCTTCGAGCAGTCTGAATGACTGGACAATAGTACGAATCGCATTCAGATGCGAGAACACTTCGGCTTGGCCGTGATTTGCGATGTGCTTGCTCGTAATGAGCCGGTTTTCTCCGAGCACAATTTTGTGTTTCAGTGCTGTAAGCGCCTCTTTGTACGAATTTGCAACATCGGAAAGCTGTACAACCTGCTCGCCGCCAATACCGATCGTTACCGTAAACTTCAGGTTATCCTGCGTCCACACACGAACGCTTTCAAAAAGCTCGAGAATCGCGGAATACTCGTTTGCCTCCTCCTCGCTGTCGACGAACACCATGACGCTAAGCTGAGACGCGGAAGTCCACTCTGCCCACAGCTCGAGTCCATGCTTGGGGGCAAGCTCCTGAATGACGCTGCGAAGCGCGAATTTCAGCAGATTCTGGTCTATGCGCGAGTATTGGCGGCAAAAGTCGTTGTATTTATCCATTTCGATCACAAGCACAACTTGTCCGGTGGAAGGGCGCGGAAGCTGCAGACTGCTCGTTTCTTCTATCCATTCGTCGATCGTTAAGCCCGTACCGCCTTCAATGAGTTGATGGAACAAGTACCGCGTTCTAAGATGCATGTCCTCTTTGTGCTTTTGCTGATACTGATTAGATTGCTCAATAATATTAACGAGTGCAGACTCGATGAACGAGAACTCATCCCCGCCCTCCTTGGACACACTGCCTGATAGCGGAAGACGGTAACCGCGAATACGCGCCACAATCTGCTCAAGCGGTTTCGAATTGCGTCTGGTCACATAAACGAGCCATATGAATCCAAACACAATCATGGCGATCCCGATAATAAACCACACGTTATACAGCGAGGAGACGATATGAAACACCTTGCCGTTGACAAGTCCGCTTTGATAGGACCATCCCGTATAGCTCGATACGTAATTGGAGAAGACCCTTGCTTGTTCCTTAGCGCTCGAATCTTTAAACAAATCGTTGCCTGAAGCGTCCTGGACCCCGATAAAGCTTGCTTTCGAATCGTAGAGGTCGGCAATATTTTTTTGCAAAGAATCGGTCGCCACGTTGACAACGATCATCCCTTTCTCGCTCGTTATGAACGGCGCCCCCCGGACAAGACTGACAACCGGTTTGCTGCCTTTCACCTCAAACTGCTCAAAGTCTCGAACACCCGACCAGTGTTTGGACATCTGCGGAATCATGGCCCGTTTAATGAACGGTTCATCCTTATAATTGCTGAGCTGATCGCTTGTCGCATTGCTGAGAACGAAATTGTCTTCAAAACGCACCAAATAGATCGAATCGATAATCGGATAGGAAGAGATCATTTCCTGCATTTTTTTTACCGCACTTATGTTAATGTAAACGTTATCTTTCGCTTCATTATTAAAGAAATCAATCAATTGTTTATTGTTAATCGATTCGGTCATCACCATATTGTCGATCGCTTTCAGGGAGGTGTCGATCAGACGCATCGCCTGTAGTGACAACATTTTATTGGCGTTCAGCGCCTCCTTTCGGCTTTGCTCGCTTAGCAGCTGAAAAAATACGAAAAACGTAAACGTGACCACGATAAAAAAGATGGGTACATACGAAAGCAGCAGCCGATGAAATAACGTTTTTCCCATGTTCAGCCTCCAGTTTAGAAATACCTGCTATTGTTCATTTCTTTATTCAGAGGTTATTCCCTTCTCCTAACGTGAATCGACTCCCTTTTTACGAATAATTTCCATATCCATGTTCATAATAAGTGGAAGATATGACTGAGAGGTGTTGATTCCAATTCCAGAAAATATACACACGGTTTTGAAAGATACCTTTAAATCGAATGATTTTGTGCAAACAGTGCATACTATCCACGCTAAACGGATTCATTTTACATATTGCAAAGCCATTGTAGACCAGGAACTTATTCAGAATGAATTATTGCACCGGATTCAAATCTCAGAAGCAGAAATTAATCATCTTCTTGTGTTAAAAAATGTGATTCCGCTGGAGAATATCAAGTTATCATCAAATGTGGACGAAATTTCACAGAGTTTGACGAAAGGCTTCATTTATATTCAGCTGGAACCTGATTTAAATGAAGGGCTATTAGTCCATGTTGCTGATCTAAGACGCGGGTATCGGCTTAACAATGAAGCGGATAACGAATACAGTGTCATTGGTCCGAAAGTCGGCTTCGTCGAAGATATCGATACCAACCTAAATTTACTTCGAAAAGAGCTTATTTCTGAGAATTTACGTTTTGAGGAGTACATAGTAGGTTCACTTTCCCAATCAAGAGTAACGATTGTTTATTTGGACGGTGTTTGTAACCCCCAGCATGTAAATACAGTAAGACAAAGAATTGAAGATGCAGGTGTTGATGTGTTATTTGATAGTTCTATTCTTGACCAAATCATAACGGATAACGCAAAATCACCATTCCCTTTATTTATGTCTTCAGAACGCGTAGACAGGGCAAAATATAGTATATTGAGCGGCCAAGTGGCCATATTTAGCAGCGGGTCTCCTTATTTCATAGCCGGACCTACCACCGTGTTTGATTTTTTCGTCTCACCCGAAGATTATTATCTGCCATGGGTTTTGGCTTCTTTCTTTCGATGCATAAGGTATTTAGGGGTTGCCTTCTCTATTCTTGCAACTCCCTTCTATGTTGCCGTGTTAACTTTTCATTATTCCGTCATACCGCAATCTCTTCTAGGCCCGATTATCGAATCTAGAGCGAACGTCCCCTTTGCGCCGTTTCTTGAAGTATTGCAATTAGAATTAACCGTGGAACTACTACGTGAAGCTGGCGTCAGATTGCCAACCAAAGTCGGACAAACATTAGGGATTGTAGGCGGTATCGTACTGGGGCAAGCAGCCGTGCAAGCCTCTCTCACGAGTAATATATTAATTATCATTGTTTCTCTTTCTGCACTTTCCTCATTTACTACACCCATCTTTAAAATGGCTAATACTATACGTTTTCTAAGGTTTCCATTGATAGGCTTAGCGGCAGCATGGGGTAGTTTAGGCATAATAATTGGGCTCACGCTTCTATTAGGCCATTTATTGAGATTGAAATCGTTGGGTACTCCCTACATAGTTCCTTTGTTCCCATTTCGTTTCCATGAATTCAAAGATAGTTTTATTCGCTCCTCGCTCAGTCTTACTTTTAATCGACCTCGTTACTTTCGCCCGCTCTCGTTGAAAAGATATAAGGTAAGCAAATCGAAGGATATTCCTGACGATTACAATAACGAATAAATTTCTAAGTAAGGGAACTAGAGTCAATGAAAAGATATTTCCCCCTCCTTTTCTTTTGCTTTATTTTATCGGGATGCGCAAAAGAACAAATAATAGATCGGGTTAAGCTCATACAAAGTATGGGATATGACTTGCAAGGAAATACATTTAAGATGAGTGCCACCTATTCTGCATATGAAAAGAAAGCGAAATTGTTTTTGCTTGATGGAAAAGGTAAAACGTTAACTGAGGTACTTCCAATTTTCACTTCGCAATCGGATCGCCAGATTGCAATCGGTCAATTGCAGACATTAGTCATTAGTGAAAAAATAGCAAGAAGAGGAATTTCAGAGCTTGCCAACACCGTTGTTCGAGACCCCCTTATTAGTAATCGCTCTACACTTGTTTTATCAACTGATCAGGCTAGAGATATCTTAGCTGAAACTTTAAAATATCCACCCATCTATTTATCAAATCTGATCAAACAAAATATGGAGAACGGGAATACACCTTCCACAAATGGCCATATATTTCTTGACCAATACTTTGGAGAAGGCCAAGATGTTTTTTTGCCCATTTTGGTAAAAGACCCTAAAGGTGTTTTGCAAATGGATGGTGTAGGTGTTTTTCATGGTGATAAATTAAAGCTTTTGCTGACAAATCATAAAGGTTTATTCATTAAACTCCTTACAGACGATAAAGTCAACATCAAGAAAAGCACATATATCTTCAATAATGATCAAAACGAGCAAATTTCATTTAAAATTATTTACGCGAAACGAAAAATGATCGTACAAAATGAAAAAGCCTTAATCTCACTTAAGCTCGATATTGACCTCGGAAAATATCCAGTAACCTTAAAAGTTTTTGAAAACAACAACGATATGCTTGATTTAAAGAAACAAATCGAAAATAACTTAACAGCCGAAATTAAAGCCACGCTGGAAAATTTCCAAAAGAATCTTGTCGATCCCATTGGGATAGGCAATCTTCATAGATCTCGCCAACGGAATTGGAATGAGCAAAAATTTACTGCTCAAATTTACCCAAACATACAATTTGATGTGCAGACAGATGTTAGAATATTATCATTGGGAGTTGGACATTAGTGCAGAACGTGGTAAAGGAAAACTACTTGATCTCCGGTTTCTTTGTATTTTTCCTCATTCATGCTTCTATGGTCGGAGTTGGTGGCTTTAGTCTTCAACATTTAATTTTTGAATTTGCAGGCAACGATGCTTGGATCTCCGTTCTTTTAATGGGATTAAGCCTTCATGTCATCATTTGGATGATATTTAAGATGCTTGGCCATCCAACCAAAGATGTCATCGACTTACATCGCCTACTTTTTGGTAAATCCATTGGGAATGCCGTTTCTTTAGTGATGGTCGGATACTATTTTATACTGGCTCTAACGCTTTTTCGCAGCTTCATCGAAATCATACAAGTTTGGATGTTTCCAACCCTTAGAACCTGGATTCTGGCATTCCTATTCATCTGTATCATCTATTACATCGTTTCTGGAGGATTTCGAGTATTAGCCGGCTACTGTTTTTTCGGGGTTATTTTCTCGATGCTGATACCATTGTTACTGTACTTCAATATCCAATATGGACATGTTATTCATATATTGCCTATACTTAATCATTCTATAAAAGATCTGCTCACGTCTCCTAAATACTCAGGCGTCATGTTTATGGGATTCGAAAGTTTACTCGTTTATTTTCCATTTATAAAAGCCCCCGAGAAAAATGTAAAATGGGCTCATCTCGGTTTATTTTTAAGCACAATCAAGTACTCCTTACTAATGTTTGTAACCCTCATATATTTTAGTCAGGGGTTATTAAGGCATACCTACTGGCCAACCTTGGTCATGATAAAAGTGATTGAGTTTTCACTTATTGCAAGGGTTGAATTTATTTTTATATCTATTTTGCTTATGATTATTATCCCCATGCTTTGTCTCTCGATTTGGAGCTGTACAAGAATTATAAAAAGAGTTACGAATCTTAAACCTTCATTGTCACTATTCTTTATCCTTATAGCATTCTTCCTGGCCACTCTTCCATTCAACGATCGCGTTGAGATCCACTGGTTAGGAAAAAATGTTGTTGAGATTGGATTTTATTTTATTTATGGGTATATCCCGCTACTCTTTATCCTTCATCTAATTCGAAGCAAAATCTCACAGCAAAAATCAAAGACTGTACAACCTGAATAACAAGAAAACCAGCCAAACATGAATGCATGTTGGACTGGTTTATTACGCTATCGTTTTATCACTCATGCCCTCTGTGGTTTTCTTAATGTCAATCGGAGGTAACCGAATGAGCAACCGATGGATAACACTACAACAACTGCCAATCCCCAATAGATGTTGCTAAAAGCACTTGCTAGCGGAAGGTTCTTCTGCCAAACAAGGGCACTAGCTGTCATAGCAATTCCAAAAGCGCCGCTAAAAAATTGGAGAAGCTGAAACAGACCGAGACCAGATCCAATCTGTGAAGGCAGTAGGATTCTAGACATTTCATTGGATACACTGCTATTTATGATAGTGAAACTTACACTCATTAACATGTAAATCAACATGATCGAAATAAAAGAAGTTCCTTCGAACAAGGCGAACAAAATAACAGAAACGAGAAGAAACAACGGAAGAATCCTGATAATAGAGTTGTTCCCGCGCGTATCAATGAAACGTCCGACCCGCCTGGAAACGAACATAGCCAATATCGAACCTGGGAAAATCACAAGTCCCGCTTGAATAGCGCTTAGGCCATACTGTTTAACTAGGATTTGTGGCATTAGGAATAGTGTTGCAAAGCTGCAGAGATACGCTGCGATTCCGACTGCTCCTAGTATGAGAAAAGACCGATTTAGGAATAGTGATGGGAGTACGAAAGGCTCCTTAACCGATCGAATGCGAACGATAAATAAAGCTAATGCTATAAGCCCAACCATCAGCGTGATCCATGAGTGGTTGGTTAAGAAAAGAAGAAGTCCTGTCGTTCCAATGCCAATAAATAGTGCGCCTAGGGCGTCAAAAGACCCTTTACGCGGCTCCTCCTTAGGTATGAGAACAACAAAAAAAGGCACTAACAGCAATGTAATGGCAGTCACGACGAACAAAATATGCCAGCCCAGATATTCAACAATGGCTCCACCGACGACCGGACCTAAACCAAGACCGAGCGATACGGAAGACATGATCAGAGCCATTGCCTTACCCCGTCGCTCAATCGGAACATACCGGGAAATCAAGTTTAGGGACAAGGCAGGGATTGAACCTGCGCCAGATGCTTGCAGAATTCGGACGATTAGCAGCATGATAAAATTGTGAGTGAACAATCCGGCGATTGCCGCAAGGCTGAGAAACAATATGCCTATAATAAAGAGCCTTCGGATTGGAATGAAATCGGATATTCGGCTATACGTAATGGATGCCATTGCGAAAACAATGGAATATCCCGTCACAATCCATGAAGTAGATGAAGCAGACAGATGAAAGTCTTTTGAAACAGTAGGTAAAGCCAAATTAAACATCATCGTGTTCATGATGACGAGTACGATCGTTATACCGAGTAGAAGGGTAACCACACCTTCTTTCATAACACCCTGATCTTTTGCAGGGCCAGAAATGTTCTCTATCTTAAACGTCACTGTTTACCCTCCTCAAGCTTTATTCTTATATATGCCCCAAATATGATAATTAACTATACGTTATTTAAGAATGATCAGTCAACTATAATATTTGGTTTTGAGGATAAAATATTGGCTTTTAGACGCCCTATTGATCGATTTCAAAAGAATATTAGCCATTATTTTTGACTAATTATTCTTAAATAATTATACTATCCTTAAGGAGGTTATCTTATGCCCAGACCGAAAGAATTTGATCAGGAACTCGCATTAGATAAAGCCATGGAGCTATTCTGGCGGCAAGGCTACGAAAGAACTTCTATTCAAGACCTCGTGGAACAGACAGGTGTCCACCGCGGGAGCCTGTACGATACGTTCGGAGACAAAAATCAATTTTTCTTGACCTGCCTGGATCGGTTCCGTCAAGTTTCCAACCATAGAATCTTTTCCATCTTAGAGGAACCCGGTTCTCCCAAAGAGGTGCTTTCCCATTTCTTTGATAGGGTGATCGACAGTGCTTTGGGTAACGGAACCCAGCGAAGGGGATGTTTTATAGCAAATACGGCCATGGAGCGGGCAGCAACCGAACCCGGCATCGCAAGTAGGGTTGAAGCTTATAACCTCGATATGGAATCCCGATTTTATCATTTTCTGCTGAAAGCGCAAAAAGACGGAAAAATGAAGCTCCACCATACACTACGCGAGCTTTCACGGTTTTTGGTTAATACGCGCAACGGCCTTTATGTCATGGGCAAAACTGCTTCCGATCGGCAATCTCTGCAGGATGCAGTGAATGTAGCCTTATCTATTTTGTAATTCGAGAACCGCCAGCTATAAGTTTCTCATAGCTCAAATTATTCGAAAGTCGCCTATTGCGACTTTCTTTTTGGTTAGGACCAACATATTAAATAATCACTCCTCTCAGCCGAAACTCCCCCTTAAGTATTGGAGCTTCCCCGACTTTAGTACAGCTTCCATAACCGTCGGCGGTCCGTTTTCGTAGAAGTTCGAAGACGCTACAATAAAGACATAAGAACGAAGCAGACATCCAAAATGCTTACATTTGAGAGGAGATTTATACAATGAACAAATTATTCAGATCCACTACAGACAGTAAATTTACCGGCCTATGCGGAGGACTTGCAGAATGGCTAGGAGTTAATTCAACCATTATTCGTCTAATCGTTGTTTTGGCAGCTCTTTGCAGCTTTGGAACCGTCATGCTGCTTTACTTTATCGGCAGTATCCTTGTCCCGAAGATGCCTTATAGCCACATATAATGCTTGAAATGCAAAAAATCCAGCCTATAAAGGGTTGGATTTTCGCTTTTATTATGGTTATTAACACTCGGTGGATGAGCAATAGTCCGTAGGGCTGCGCCACGGGAACCCAACAAATTTATAGAATCGTTGTAATTGCTGCCAATTCAGCCGCAAGATCTGTCTCTTGTAGCATAGAAGTTACTTTCTTGATGTCGTAAGACAGGACTCTATCTTTCTCCAAAAATGGTACCTGTTCACGACATTTGGCATAAATCCACTTAGTCCCTTTGCCTAGATGCTCGGGATTGCGATAGTCGATAGCTTGAGAAGCACATAATAGTTCAATGGCGATAACGGAATACGCATTTTCCACAATTTGCTTCGCTTTTCGGGCTCCAATCGTCCCCATGCTTACGTGATCCTCTTGATTGCCTGAAGATGGAATGGAATCGACACTTGCTGGATGAGCTAAAGATTTATTTTCGGACACCACTGAAGCAGCGGCATATTGCGCAATCATAAACCCAGATTGAAGACCGCCATGTTTCGTCAAAAAGGGCGGCAAATCACCATTTAACTGCGGATTTACTAAGCGCTCGATCCTTCTTTCGGATATATTGGCCAATTCTGATATACAGATGGATAAAAAGTCCATGGCCAAGGCGATCGGCTGTCCATGAAAATTGCCGCCAGAGATCACCCTCTCTTGCTCCTCGAAGATGAGTGGATTATCCGTAACGGAATTAATCTCCACCTCGATTTTTTCCACGACATACGAAAGAGCATCACGACTCGCTCCATGCACCTGTGGGATGCAGCGAAGAGAGTAGGCATCCTGCACCCTTAATTCCCCTTGATTTGTCATCAATTGGCTTCCCATCGTCAGTCTTCTTATATTTTCAGCAACCTGCAGTTGGCCTTTGTGCGGTCTAATTTCATGCGTTTGCGCATCGAAAGCGTCTCTAATCCCCCTTAAGGCCTCGCAGCTTAATGCTCCTGTCGCATCCGCCCATTTCGCCAAATTCAAAGCGTCATAACACGCTATTGCCCCTACCGCGGTCATGACTTGGGTGCCATTAATTAACGCCAATCCTTCTTTAGCTTCTAAGGGGATCGTTTGTATGCCCGCCAATTTCATAGCCATTCCGCCATCCATACGCCGACCTTCATAGACAGCCTCTCCTTCTCCAAATATGACTAACGCCACATGAGACAAAGGAGCCAAATCGCCGCTGGCGCCAAGCGAGCCTTTCTCTGGAACGACCGGAACGACATCCTTGTTCAGCATATCGATCATGGTTTGGACAACCTCAAGCCGGATACCTGAGTAACCTAACGAAAGCGATTTGATTCGAAGCAGCATAATCGCCCTAACGACTTCATCTGGCAATGCAAGACCTATTCCGCAAGCATGACTGCGAATGAGATTTGCCTGGAGTTCTTTGGTATCTTCATTTGAAATATAAGTATCACTGAATTTACCGAATCCTGTAGTAAGTCCATAAACCGTTTTTTTCTCTCGGAGGAGCTTTTCCACATAACTTCTGCTGCGATTAATTTTTTCTATACTTGTATGATTCAAAGCCACCTTAGCCTTGTTTCGAGAAACTTCAATGATATCTTTTAATGTTAATGTTACTCCGCTGCCTACTAAGATTTCTGTCTTTAATGTTTGCATGATAATCTCTCCTCGTATGAAAAAATAAAAAGGAGCCAATACCAAATAAAGGTATCGGCTCCTAAATCACTAAATTTACTATAGCCTGGTTTATATTATTAAATTCACTTCCATTGTTCCATGTGCAAAGAATAGTCACTAGTCACTAAATATCTAATATCTAAATATGATTAAATCCGTAGCCAAAGGCTTCATGCTCAAAACCCTTTTTCGGAGCACCAATGGTTCCATAAATGGATACAGCGATCCACTCTCCGCCTTGCTCAGAAGATTCTCCTAACTTCCCGCGAACAATGGAAAATGTCAGCCCTACGGTCCGTAAAATATCACCGAACTGTACCATACCTCTGCCAACTCCCTGAAGAGCTTCAATGATAGCATGGTATAAAGCGTGGACTTCGTGATAAATATCTTTGTTAATAATATGATTGTTTTTAGCCGTCGTTTCTATGGCTGCGATAACTTTGTTTAAATCCATTGCTCCAACCTTACCTACAACGTAACGATAGCCTTTTTCTTTCAACTCATTTTCAACGGCATCATTCCATGAGTGATCCTTCAAAACTGCTAATAACATCGACAATTTACCAATCGGAAAAGATGTCTTTTCTGGACTCGTCATTGGATCTCCCCCTACAATTCTTATTTCATACTATTTAGATCAAACACATCACCGAGTTTATTGCCTTCAAAATTATTAAACGGGCAAGACTTTCATGCAGCCAGAAGGAGATAACGCTTACATCCCTAATCATAAATGCAAACCTGTACTTTATTTTCTGTTCCTTTTATTCCAATAAAAAAATAAAAAGATCGCGTTAAAAGTATGAAGATACTTATCGTATCCCAAATACTTTAGCCCCGATCTTCTAAATAACTAATTTCTAAACGATTGAACACTTAAATGAAATATAACATGGTAGGTGATGGTTGTCAATGAACGGAAAGTCTTCTTTTTTGTAATCCTCCTTTATATTAAGCAGCTCTTCGAGCTGGTTCTTTAACAGTTCTGCGTGCCGGCAGAAACCAGAGGAGCACAACAACGAGAGCCGCTGTTATAAATATGACTGAACCCATGATTGATACTGAAATGGCGTGTGCAAATTGTTGTTTTATTGGTGACGCCGATCGGTTTACTGTCTCAAAAACGGTAATAAGAATAGCCAAGCCCATCGAACAACCCGTTTGTTGTGCGACATTGATAAGACCTGACGCGGCACCCGAATCTCCTGAATCTACGCCAGATAAACCAAAAGACGTTAACGGTTGAAATATCATCCCTGCGCCCATCCCCATAATGATAAACGGAACGAAGATTTGCGGAAAGAACTGAGAATCTACTGAGATTTGGCTCAACCAACCCGTTCCTATCATTGCAATGATCAGGCCGGTAATGAGCACCTTTAAATTTCCAAACCGGGTTATCAACCAAGGCATGAGATACATCATCCCGAACTGCACAACCGTGAAAGGCAGAAACGCAAGCCCTGCTTCAAAAGAGCTAAATCCAAGTATATTTTGTAAAAATTGCGGGATAAAGAAAAACAATGAAAAATTGCCGCACAAAAACAGAAACCTTCCGAGATATGCCCCCGACCGCTGACGGCTTGAAAACAAACGGAGCGGTGTAATGGGTTGCTTCGCACGAGCTTCGATAAACACGAATGTCACTAACAATGCAGCACCCAACAGAAGTGAAATCAATGTCTCTCTATTCCCCCATCCATGAGCTGCCGCCTGTACAAAACCGAATACCAGTGCCGTTATTCCGATAACGGATGTCAACGCCCCCATTAGATCAAAGCGCCCCGTGTTTTTCTCCGTTTCCTTTAAATATCGCGGCACCATAACGAGCAAGGCAATACCAATGGGTACGTTGATAAACATCCCTACACGCCAAGTAATTAAATCCGTCAGTACGCCACCAAGGATGAGACCAATACTGCCGCCTGCTCCAGATACTGCACTGTAAATGGCGATCGCTTTTGTACGCTCTTTGGCTTCTACAAAAGTCACCGACAATAATGCGAGCGTAGATGGAGTTGCTATTGCTGCCGCAAGGCCCTGCAAGGCACGAGTAATAATCAGAAATTCCGCTGATTGTCCCAAACCAACCATGATAGAGGCAAGCGTAAATAACGCAATACCAACACTAAACATTCTCCTTCTCCCCAAGATATCCCCCGCCCGGGCACCTAGCAGCAAGAAACCCCCAAAAGCCAAAATATAGGCATTCTGCAGCCATGTCAAATTGGTTGTCGATATATGAAGTGTACGACCAATTTCTGGCAACGCCGTTACCATGATGGATGAATCGAGTACAACCATTAGTTGACATGCAATGATAATGGTTAAAATAATTTGTTTGGACTGATGCATGCTGTTCGCCTCTCCTTCTCAAATGCTTGATTTGAACTATAGCACACAACATATCCAAAGTAAACACTTTATGCATATTTTGTCTATCTTATTTTTTGTGTATTTTATTTTATGAATTATGTATAATAAGTAGGAGAGTTGGTGGGAGGGTTTCTAATGAAAATTATTTTTGAGAATGAACAAGATACCACGAAATATAAATTACTAAAAAAATTAATCTCATCAGTCATGGTGGAAGGTTTTCAACATTTGCGGATGGACGACATTGCCAAATATATGGCCGTAAGCAGAGCCACCATGTACAAACACTTTTCTTCAAAAGAAGAAGTTATCGAGGGTGTAGTACAAATTTTTATAGATTATTTGGAAAAGTTGGAAGATCGAACGAAGGAAGATGACGAAAAATGGTTCGGCCTCTGGTTCCAAAAATTGTTTGAACAATCGGTGACACTTGTCGGGAAGATTTCAGACGTATTTTTAAAGGATCTTCAAGCCATGTATCCAGATTTATATGATATTCTAAAAGGTGCTTTGAATAAGCGTGAAAAGATGACCTCCGAATTTTACCAGGAAGGAAAAAACAAAGGCATTTTTAATCCAATCAACGAGAAATTCATTTTGCTTCAAGACGATATTTTGCTCCGAGAGATTATTGATGTTAAGTATTTACTTTATAACCAAATGTCGATTCAACAAGTTCTCAATGATTATTATCAGTTCAAAAAAATACAGTTATTCAAAGCGGAAAAACTTTCAATCGTCGACGATTCAAACATAGAACCAATTATTGATCATCTTGTTGAAAAGTTTAACCGGACGTTGTAAGGTTGAACAACAAATAAGCGCGGAAACCGCGCTTATTCAGGAGCGTCCCTAGCTGTAAGCGCGTTTTCCGCGCTTACAGCTAGAGCTCTACGAGCCGAAGCTCGCCCATAGAGTCTGAGAAGCCGAAAATCGACTTCGTCATTTTGCAACACTAGTCCACAGATCGGCATCTATCATAATTTCCTATACAACAAAAATACAGAATCAAGCCCCTTGGCTTGGTTCTGTTTTCGTTTTCTCCTATTGTTTTTGGTTTTTTACATGGTTTGATGTCTTCTTTGATTTTTCCTTGTATACTCCCCATAACATTCAGGCGGATTTTAATGGGTCTATTTTCTAGTTACCTGGCAGTAGGGAACATTCCGGTAGAAATGGCAATACGGTTCTATACATAAGAACTTTCGACTCTGGAAATATTAATGTGAAATATCATAAATTGGAGGAGTCGGTCATGAATAAAAAAGGAAATGCATTAGTAGCAACCAGCTTAACATTCTTGCTTGTAGCAACTGGCTGCGGTCCATTGCATTCAAATGGAGTAAAACCATCTTTAGCAAATCCAACTCAAGTACAATTTAACAATGATTCACAATCTTCACAACAACCCGTGAAGCAGAACGAAATTATCCTTGAACCAGCAGCTCAGAAGTATGTAGAAGAAACCGCTAACCCGCCGTATCCGTTTGACCTTGGACCGATAAAAGCCCGTGAGGCTCTTGATAAACTTCAATCCGGTCCAATTAATAAGCCTCCTGTGGATATACAAGATCTAATAATCCCAGGCGGACCTACTGGAAAGGTTTCCATACGGATTATTAAACCGAAAAATGCACCAAAAAATCTACCTGTAATTCTATATAGTCACGGAGGCGGTTGGGTACTTGGTAACGCACATACGCATGATCGCCTAATACGTGAGCTTGCAGTAGGTTCACAATCAGCCGTCGTTTTCATCAATTATAGTCTTTCACCAGAAGCGAAATATCCTGTTGCCCTGGAAGAGGTTTACACTGGGTTAGATTGGGTGGCTAAAAACGGCAAGAGGTACGGGATGAATGACAAAAAAATTACGGTAGCCGGCGACAGTGTCGGAGGGAATATATCAGCAGCAATTACACTGCTGGCCAAAGAACGTAAGGGTCCGAAGATCGAGAAGCAGCTGCTTTTTTATCCAGTAACTAATGCGGCGTTCGATACAGCTTCTTATGATCAATTCGCTGAAGGCTACTACCTCCGCCGTGATACGATGCAATGGTTCTGGGACCAGTACACGACCAATCCGAAACAAAGAGAGGACATCTATGCTTCTCCGCTTCGTGCATCTATTGAGCAATTAAAGGGGCTTCCTAAAGCACTAATCATTAACGGTGAAGCAGATGTATTACGAGATGAGGGAGAGGCTTACGCCAACAAGCTTAGACAAGCTGGGGTTCCGGTAACTTCCGTGCGCTTTCGAGGTATTATCCACGACTTTGTCATGCTTAATAACATGGCTGAAACCGAATCAACTCGCGGTGCTATGCTGCTCAGCAATGCTTGGCTGAAGCAATAGGGAAATGAAAAGAACCACCCTACGACTATTTAGTCGCAGGGTGGTTCTTTTCTATGAAGTGATCAGGACCCGCTCCCGTCCAAATGAAACCGGAACATTTCCTCAAACAATACGAAATGGCTATCCAAGATTTCATCTGGCGTCAATTTAACTCCGGGAGCATCCAGCCCCATATTGGATTCGAAGGTCATACTCATTCCACCGCAAACGTGGTGGATCGCAGATGTTAGATTAAATGAAGGATTTGGCTTCCTCCCATCATCCACCACCAATTGATTCCTTTCCGTAAATGGGAGTCCTTGCAACGCGTAAGCATCAACAAGTTTGTGATTAAACTCCTGCTGTTTTTGCATGACCGCATATGGCAAATAAGAGATTTCACAAAAATGATTGTCATTATTTGCACCGCCATGCAGCAAAACGGATAGATCTGGTGCTTCCGCATCGGCAAGCGCGAGCAGCGCACGAGTCTCCTCTGCCATCGGAGCAAAGAAATTGTCGTGCATCAGATTAACGCCATCATCGTTAAAATAAGACCCAAGGTAATCAGCAGCGTCCTTGATGGGATGAACCGCCTTGCAGTCTGGCCATGAACAAAGCGTGCCGTCTTTCCACGTTCCTTGCATATAATAGACGAACTTCTCGTAAGACACATCGATCAGTGAATCGATCGGCAGCCTTGCTCGTCCGTCGGGATTCATGCAGGGGATGAGCAGCAGCCGGAATCGATGGGCGTTTTCAAATAAATAATCATGCCCTTTCCCCCTGTAATCAGTCCCTGTTTCGAGCAGTTGGATAAGATTCATCACAGCGACGATGCCCTCCAGTTCGCCGCCATGAATGCCTCCGACAATCAATAGCACAGGTTTATTATCCTTGCTTTTAAGTGCGTAATGGTCCGGATTTCCTGCTCCGCAAGCCGAATTATAATTAGCTTTTCGTCCAAAGTTCTCTTTCTCGCCGTATTCGACTAAATAAATGTTACGTCCGCCTGCTGAGGAAGCTAGTCCCCTCGCTTTGCCCTTCGTGACATTCATACAATGCTCAATTTCCGTCAATTTGCTCTTCCAAAACGGTTTAACCATCGTATTTCCACTCCCCCATGTTCCATGCTACTTTGATTTTATGCCTGACTCATCCTTTTACTGACCCCATCATTGCGCCTTTAACAAAATGCTTTTGAATGAAAGGATACACGATCATAATCGGCAGTGTACCGACGAGAATGACAGCATATTTCAGCGATTCCAATACGACCGCCTTATCTCCGATGGCTGTACTTACAGTGGTATCCGTGAGTTGGCCGATCAGGACGATATTCCGAATCGTAACCTGAAGCGGATATAAGTTAGCATCTCGTAAATAGATAAGTGCGGTGAAGAAGTTGCCCCAGATTTGGACGGCATAGAACAATGAGATCGTTAACATCACGGGTTTAGACAAGGGAAGAATAATTCTTAACAGGATGCCAAGATCAGACAACCCGTCGATTTTACCAGACTCCTCAAGTTCTCGCGGAATGCCTTGAAAAAAAGTGCGCATGATGATCAGGAACCAGGAGGAAACGAGTCCAGGCAAGACCATTGCCCATATGGTATCTAACAAACCATAACTGCGAACAACGAGATACGTCGGGATCAGTCCGCCTGTGAACAGCATGGTGAACACGATGATCAGCATAAATGTCCTGCCGAAGACGAGATTTCTTCGCGACAGTGCGTAGGCTCCCATCGTAGTGAAAACAAGCGAAAGCGTAGTTCCAAGCCCAACATAGATGAGTGTATTTTTGTAGCCGACCAGAATACGATTATCTTTTAGAACGGCTTTGTATGCATCGAAATTGATGCCTTTTGGCCATAGACTGATCTGATTTCCGGTCACATATTCTGCGGAACTTATTGAAACTGCTGCCATATGAATGAAGGGAAATAGCATGAAACACGCGAAGATTCCCATCAGCAGGACGTTAACAATGTCAAAAAGACTAGTACGCTTATTCAAACCTCATCTTCTCCCTTACCATAGGCTTGTTTCCCCAAATCTGCTGCTGAGCTTATTGCTCGTATATACGAGTATGAATCCGATGATCCCCATAAATAAATCGATGGCCGTACCGTAACTAAATCCGCTTTGCAATAGGCCAACCCGGTAAACGTAAGTTGAGATGACGTCTGACGTGTCGTAAGTAGCTGCATTGGACAATAGAAACACTTTTTCAAAACCGATTTCCAGAACATGACCGATCTGCAGAATGAACATAATAACAACCGTTGTCGCAATGCCAGGAAGCGTCACATGCCAGATTTGCCTTAACCTGCCGGCGCCATCCATTTTTGCTGCCTCATACAACTGTGGATCAATGGTCGTCATGGCCGCAAGAAAAATAATGGAGCCCCAGCCCACTTGCTGCCATATTTCCGAGCTGACATAGATCGTTCGAAACCATTCGGATTCCTGTAAAAAATTGATGGTCGGAAATCCCAACCGTTGAAACATATGGCTGAGCCAGCCGGTACTCGGCGATAATAACATGACAATGATGCTTGAAACTACTACCGTAGATAGAAAATAGGGAAGATAACTTACCGTTTGCACGAATCGTTTATAAACCGAACTTCGAAGCTCATTCAATAAAAGGGCCAGCACGATCGGAGCGGGAAATCCAAAAAGCAGCTTATATCCCCCGAGTACGACTGTATTCTTGATAATGATAAGGGCATCGGGATTTTCAAGGAACAGCTTGTAATATTTAAAACCTACCCATTGACTCCCTGACAAACCCTTGAATAGATTGTAGTCCATAAAAGATATAACAATTCCGAACATAGGAACATACTTGAACAGAATGTAATAGACCAGCACGGGTGCCAGCAGCAGCAAAAATATATGATCACGTTTTATTTGCTTTATAATAGATGGCTTCAATGCTGGTTCTCCTTTCTGAAGAGATAGAGCTGAAGCACCCTCAGTAGGCGATCAGCCCTATCGTTAATACTCACTACTTATTGTTTTTTTTGAGTCGGTCCAATCCAATCTGATAGGTATCAATCAGCTTCTGTGAGCCCATCTTGTTCAGCTGGGCAAGGAATGCATCCCACTCCGTCATTGGGGTCTCGCCCAAAATAAATTTGGCTACAGATGATTCATAATATTTGTTAATTTGCTCCTCTAAGAGTGAGATCGCACTCTTCTCTTCGCTTGTTAATGGAGGTAATGCGTTGATGACAGGGAATTGATACTTCGCAGCTTCTGTGAAAGAATACTGTTCATTTTCATTACTAAGCGATTTCGAGGCTTCAAAATCAGCCAGCCCATAAGCACCTGTCGTAAACATACCCATTTCTTTGCGCAGGTCATTAGGCTCTTTGAAACGTGGCAGAAACTTACGTTTATTGTTTTCAACTGTGTACGTTTCTCCTTCTTTACCCCAACTGAGAATGTCTTTCCCTTCTTTGGAATAGATGAAGTCAAGATAGCGCAGTGCGGCGTCCAAATTTTTCGTTTTGGAGGATACGGCGAATCCGTATTCTTCAAAGTTCGTGTTCGGGATATACGCCTTGCTGCCGTAGCCTAACGGTGGTGCCATGAATTTCAAATGAGCGCCATTTCCGCCATTCTGAAGCTGCGTGTTCATGATTTCGATTTGTCCGATAAATTGAATGGTCATGAACGATTTGCTCGTTGTAATGAATTGCGTCCAGGCCTTATAGTCCATCGAAAGCCAATCCGGAGGCGTCAAACCTTCCTTATGGAACTTGTTTAGATATTCCACCATTTTCTTGAAGCCCGGATCGGTCACCCCATGCTTGATTTTACCGGTAGCTTTGTCCTCGAAGAAAGATGGGTATACGCCAAACGCTGGAGCAAAGTATTTCAAGGTATTGATTCCATGACGGAACACGAATGGATAGCTATCAGGATATAGCTCCTTTAGTTTCTTTGCAGTTGCATATAACTCATCCCACGTCTTCGGCTCCTGGAGGGAGTGCTTCTTGAAAATATCATCCCTGTAAAAATAGACAGTCTGGTTTCCTGCCCCCATGCCATCATTGAGCACATGGTACATTTCTCCACCCGGTGACGTCATTCTTTGAGCAACATCGGGTCTGGATGCTAGGAAGGATTTTAGATTAGGCATCTTGTTCAGATGTTTGGACAAATCCAGGAAAGCGCCCTGCGGCCCATACTTTTGAGCGTCAGGCGGAAAAACAGACATTAAATCCGGCATGTCTCCGGATGCGATGGCAAGTGCCAATGACTCTGGACCCGTTTGCGTCTCCTGATTGATCGTGATGTTCGTCTTCTCCTTGACCCACTTCCATACAGCCCAATCTTTCTTAACCGGCCAGGCACTTGATAGATCGGTTAATAAACGTAGAGTTGCCGCTTCAGCTGGTTTGACTGAGGCTGCTGCGCTCGGGCTAGGAGTGGCAGTTGAACTCGTACCGCTTTCTTTCCCCGTACAGCCTGCTAGCAGCGCTGTTATTACGGTGAATACAATGGCTCCATTTTTCATTTGTTTTCTTTGTATCAAGTTGAATACACCCTCCTTTTTATTTGTCCTTCGGAAAATAGATTGTTCTGCATCAAGCGATTATGTATTCGTTTTCAAATGCGTTAACCTGCCTGATATCGTCATCATAAGTCATCTCTTCAACATCAGTAAATCAACAGAACTGATCAAGTTGCAACTACTTTAAGCTTTTCTAATAATAATACCAATTTCCACAAAAAAGCTTATTCATTTATTGGGCTTTCCTAAGCCCATTCCAGTCTTGCCGGTTTCACAAACGAACTGCGGGGGAACTGCGGCATCTCCTGAATCCATCCGATCAAATTTCTGAACAATCTTATGCGGTATATTTTCGATTTCCGAATAAGTCGAACAAATAAACTTCACTGTCTGCCGACCAGCCTCGACCTGCAAAACGTACATCTTATTTTAAAGGATTTGCCGTTTTCAAGGTGCTTACCTGTAAAACCTGCATCTCATTTGCTCGAAAAACGCCAATAGTGAATAAAACGTTCGATTTAGATGTATCCTTTGCAGGTCATCCCCTATAATTTCATCAAATACCCTCTCGTTCCGCCAATTCAATTTGCTGCTCATATTATACAATTTAGAGGCTTGTCGTTCCGTTCAGAATAACGCTGACCAAAAAGGACCTCCCCCTACTGGCGGAAGTCCTCATGGATACGTGTAACTATTTCAAATTAAATACCCCTTGTAGCTACCCCTCAAAGACTATCACCCTTTTTGGACAGCACCCTTCAAATGGAGTTACATCTGAAAAACAATCGTCGGGCTCACCGCTGTATCGGCCAAGCTTTCCTTGCGCCTTCCTCCGTAAGCGACGCTGAACGTATACGAGCCGGGCAGGAGCTCCTTGCGTATCACGCCACCGCTCGTCGTGCCGAACGTCCGCCAACTGCCCGCGTAATAGGTAACCTGACCGCCATCAAGCTGGCTGCCTTGGCTGTCCTTCAGCTGCACTGTGACGTTCGCCGTCTGGAAGACGACAACGGCATTCACCGATGTATTCTGCTCTTTCTGCATGCGCGTGCCCTCATACATCATCGCAAAGGAATAAGACCCAGGCAGCAGTTCCTTGCTGCTTTCGCCATAAACAGCCGTACTTACTGTCCGCCAGCTGTCAGCGTAATAGCTAGCGCTGCCTCCACTGAGCGGATTCCCTTGACTGTCTTTCAGCTGTACCTTGACATTCACCGTCTGGAAGACAACGGTAGCATTCACTGACGTATCCTGCTCCTTCTGTATGCGCGTGCCTTCGTACGTCATCGCGAAGGTGTACGATCCGGGCAGCAGCTCTTTGCTGATCTCGCCACTCGCTGCAGTACCGATTGTACGCCAACTCCCCGCGTAATAGCTTGCACTGCCTCCGCTAAGCGGATTCCCTTGGCTGTCCTTCAATTGCACCTTGACGCCTACCGTTTGAAAGAGGACAACGGCGTCGGTCCCCGTGTTTTGCGACTTCTGCTTGCGCGTACCTTCATACGTGATCGCGAAGTCGTAGGACTTATTCGGCAGCGATTTGCTGACCGTTCCGGAAGCGTCCGTGACGCCGAATTCTTTCCAGCCGCCGTCATAATACGATACGACCCCGCCACTGAGCGGATTGCCGTTGCTGTCCTTAAGCTGCACCTTGACGGCTGTTGCAGCGAGCGTAAAGGCTAGCTGCTTAGCGGGCTCGATATTTCCCGCCCGGTCCGTTGACTTGAAAAGCAGCCCGTAGGACCCTTGCTTATCGAACGTGACTGGCGTTGTATACGTTTGCCAGGAAGACCCGTTATCCAAACTGAATTCGGTTTTCGCCACACCTGATGCGTCGTCGCTGCCAGAGAGCGTGGCCGTGACCGGTCCCAAGTACGTGCCGTTCGGACCATCAGGCTGCGACGGGGATGCGTTAGACGTTGTCACCGGAGCGGTCCGGTCGATATTGTTTACTGTATAGCTGCTCACATTGGACACCTTGCCCCCCGCACTTGTTCCCCTGGCATTCACTGTGTCATTGGCAGAGAGGACGATAGGAGCTGTGTATGCCATCCATGCGCCGCCAGAGCCAATTTTATATTCCTTTATCGCCGCATCGACAGGGTAATGGATCGTCAAGTTGACATCCGAATTGGTAGGCGTCGTCTTATCGGCGGTGAAAGTAGCATCCGCTGGAGCAAACGTTTTTTTGTACAATGCCACATAATCAAACAAGTACTTGCTCGCAAACCGATTCGTACTGAATCGGAACGTATCGATCGAAGTCGCAGACGAGTTATTGTAGAATTTGACCCCGCTGACTTTGTATTCGCCAGTTGTCGGATTCACCGTACCCGCATCCGTCGTGCCGACATAGCCCTTGAGTGCATCCGTCTGGACCGAGAGATCATACGTCTTCGTTACCGTATCCAATTCGATACGGAGCGTGACCCACTGGTCACGTGGTAAAGTGAAGCCTGTGGACTTAGGGATCTTGTAGGCTGTCGCGTTGTTAAAATAGCCGAATGTACCGTCCGAGAAGCCGGTAAACCGTACGACATCACTACTTGCGCCACTTAGCTTAAGCTCGAAGTTGCCGAAGTTCGGGCTCGTATCGCTCAGCTTCTTAAACATGAATCGGGTTTCGAACATGACCTTCCCGCTTTGCGCCACGTTCGTTCTCGTCACAATGGGGTCTTCCGAGTAGTCGCTGTCGGACGCATAAGTCGAATCCTTCACCTGCAGAACTTTACCGCTTGCATCAGGAGACGACTCGATCGTTACCGTCGACGTCGACCCGGTTTTGAGTGTCGCCTTCCAATTACTGGCGTTCACATTGCCCGTCGTCATGTCGTCAAACGATTCATAATACTCGCCGCTGATGCTTGCAGCAGGCATGGTCACCGTTGTACTCGGACCATCCGTCGATACGTTGCCCTTGCTATCTGCAGCCTGAACCCGGAACATATAAGTGCCCCCCGGCGTCAGACCGGTTACGTCATACCCGTACACGCCGCCAGTAACCGTACCTACATTCACGAAGTCTGTCTGCGTTGCATCTTTCAGATAGATCAAATACGAGGCCACTTTGCCCGAGTTGTCCGTTGCTGGATCCCACTCCAGCCTTGCTACGCTTGGGAACAGCTGAGCCGGCCGAACCGAAGCTGCTCCTTCCCACGAAGGAGGTGTCGTATCTTCCGTTGAATCGTACATCGTCACGTAATCGAATAGGTAATTGCCCGCGTATCGATTCGTACTGAAGCGGAACGAATCGATCCCCTCGAGAGATGGGGTGTAATAAAACGGAATCTCCTTGACCTTGAAGACACCTGTCGACCGATTCAGCGATCCATTATCAGCCAAACCAGTATAGCCCTTGAGCGAATCCGCTTGCAACGTGAGGTCAACCTTTTTCGTCGCCGTGTCCAGATCGACGCGGAGCGTGATCCACTGGTCGCGCGGCAGCGTGAAACCGCTCTGCTTCGGAATTTTGAACGGCGAGAGGACGCCATTGTTATCCAACTTCCAAAAGCCGAATGACCCGTCTGAAAAGCCGGTAAACCTTACGACATCCGTCCCGAAGCTGCGGAGATTAAGCTCAAAGTTATCGGAGTCGGGGCTCGTGCCGCTCAACTTCTTAAACATGAACCTTGTTTCGAACGTGACCTTCCCGTTTAATGCCGTGTTCGATCTCGTCACAATCGGGTCTACTGCAAAGTCATCATTATTCACATAGTTTGAATCCTTCACCTGCAGAACGTTGCCCCTTAAATCGGGAGAAGGTTCGATCGTTACCGTCGACGTCGACCCGGTTTTCAACTCCACCTTCCAGTTACTGTCGGTAACATTGCCCGTGGCCATGTTGTCGAACGGTTCATAATACTCGCCTACGCTGGCTTCACTCGGCATCGTGACCGATAAGCTCGGTCCATCGGCGGTCTCGTTCCCCTGCGCATCTGCCGCCAGTACCCGGAACGTATAGGTTCCTCCCGGCTGCAGACCATTCACATCATATGCGTTCACATGTCCCGCAACTGTTCCTACTTTCATGAAGGATGACTGGGCTCCATCCTTTCGATAGATCGAGTACGTGGCTACATTGCCCGAATTGTCCGTTGCTGGGCTCCACATGAGCCTTGCGGTTGTCGGAAATAGATGACCCGTCTGGAGCGATGCCGTCACTTCCCATACAGGAGCGATCGTATCGATCGACGCAAAGCTGAGCGGCAAGCTATCCAGGGAACGATTGTCGCTCGTATCCACGGCCACAATAGTGACCGAATACGTCTTCCCGACAGTCAATCCCGTGATCGTTGCCGTGGTCGAGCTGCTCGGGACAACCAGCTTCTGCACGCCGTTGGCATAGAGAACGTATTCCTTCACCCCGACATTGTCAGTGGACGCCGTCCAACTGACGGTAGCGGTCGAGTCCGCCTGAGAAACCAACTGCAGATTGGTGGGAGCTAACGGCCGTTCCTCGTCCGGCTGCTCTTCGATTAATCCGATCCAATCCAGATTCATCGCACTACCGGCGTTCCACAGTGTAATATCGACAGGACCAGGCGCCAGCTGCTGTCTCGTCTTGACCCGGAGTCCCTTCCAAACATCGGGAGTCGTCCCCCAGTTGGGATTTCCATTCGAATCGGTCGTCGGCGGCGCCTCGAGATAGTATGCCTGATTTCCGATCATCGCCAATCGGCCTACAATCGTGCCTGCCGGCATACCTGACGTATATTTCAGGACGAGATCATATTTGCCGGCTTTCGGAACATTCATCGTCCACTTCGCCCACTGTCCCGGCTGATCCCAGCCCGCTAAGCCGACTCCGCCGGATAGGAAAGGACGGGTCGAATATTTGGAAAAGCTCTTGCCGCCGAAGGCGACGTACGATTCTGCTTCCTTCCAGTTGACATACAAGCTCGACCTCATCTGATCCGGATTAGTCCAAAGTTCCGCATTGGAAGGAGCTCCCGATCCAATCTTCTTCATCTTCAGCATACCGGTCGCGCCTTGCAGGATGACGGCTGCGTTCGCTTCCAGGTAAACGCTCTTCCGCCGCCCATGCTGCTCGAATAGTAATCCTTCAGGAGCCTCCTCCACCTCGTACAGCCCAGCAATGTTAGTCAAATTCCCCCGAGCGACGGATGTCCCTTCCGTATCGCTGTACGCATGCAGCGTCGTCGATCCCGACACGCCGTCAATAACGGTCTGCAGCTCCAGCTCAGGGAGCGGCTGCGGCATCGCGATCTGGTTCAGCTTGAAGTCCCGCTGCCCCTTCTCGACATGAATGGTCAGCGTACTTCCGGCTGCATCCCAATGCACACCGCGCAATCCCATGCCGTCCGTCACCGGTCCGCCACGCAGAATGTCCGCACCGCTGACACCGTCGCGCAGGCGTTCAACTCCTGGAGCATGCAGAGCCACCTGCGAATCCGATTGGCTCGAAACGGACAACCGATCGCGTCCATACACGATCGTGGACGGTTGGTCGCTCTCGATCAACGTGACGCCATCCTTGTCGACCTTCGTCCCGTCGACGAGCAGTACCGAATCGCCTTTCAGCGCCACAGCGGTTCCGTTAAAGCGAATGCTGCCCGTATCGATTTCATCAGCAGTCGTTGTCATCCGGATGTACACGACTGTACCGTCCGCAAATGTCAACTTCATGTAATTTCCATGGTTTTCCGAAACGACATTCTGCGGCGCCGAATCCCGTTTATAGGCTTCCAGCGTCGAGACGAACGTCGCCTCCTCCGTCTTCGGCGTAATGAATGCCGCATGCTTCTGCTGCTCACCGGCGTACGCCCCGCCAGGCTTTAGTTCCGATCCGTCGATGCCAAGAAACTGGTCATCGTATTCTGTTCGCAGATTTAAAGGAGCGTGGAATCGGACCTTGAGGCCCGCTGCGCCTTTCAGAATCGTTGCTCCGGCATGATCTGCATCGATATTTAATTCATCCTCGGCATGCAGGCGCCACGCAAACTCGTTTCCTTCTGTACTCTTCGATTGCAGTTGATCGATGACGACGAACATATTCTGCCTCACATAGATGACATTGCGGCCCGCTTTGGACAAGGCAGCGCCATACGCGACGGACGCGTCGCCGCTCACCGCGTCAAAGTCGGGATGTGTGACGAAGCTAACCACTTTACCGTCGGCATTGATGTCATTAATCGGCTGACCGTTCTTCCCGTCGTATGTAATCGCATTGGAGGAGAATGTTTGCTTGTTGTAATACATATGATGGTCCGTGCCGTAGTCGTCGTAAAATCCGCTCTCTATAGCAAGCGGTTCGCCGAAGGCATTGATAATGAAGCTGTTCTGATCGGCATGCATATGATTGTAGCTGCCATATGGGCTGGATCTAAAGTAGAGCGACACGGCGTCCGGATCGTATAATTCGGAATGCATCGCCACGACCCCGATATCCTGAAACCATCTGGAGTCCGGCATATCGACCGGCGGTCTCACAGCCAGATTACTGTCCCCGTAGAAATAGTTGCTCAAATCCGGGTACATCCCCGATCCGACCGCTTGCGCCGCCCATTTGAGCCGCGGATCTCCCGTCATTTGGGCAAGTCGGGTATAGGCGGACACACTATAGCCTCCTGGCGAGTCCTCGCTGCCATCGCCGAAGATGCCCTTCGGACTGCCTTTCGGCCAAGCATAGAGCGGATACAAGCCTTCGTTTCGGGAATACGCTTTGTCATACAAATTAAATCCGGTTGCCGATAGAAGGACATCCATAAACTCCTTGCCGAACAAGTTCGAATACTGCCAGTACCCAGTTCCTTGAGACCATCCCCCGTTCTCCCCACCCCAAGGCGGCATGAAATTGATATAGGCAGGAACGCTACTTCGGAACCAATCCTCGGCAGCCGGGATATCGTGAAGCATCGCTGTTGCGATGATGCCGAGATAGCCGAATGCCGTCCAACCGTGTGAGTCGAATGGATTCTTCGCAATCGAATGATTATTGACGAGATCTTGCATCATCGTTTCGGTTCGGGTTTGAACCATGTTCTGAACCTTCGGCTTCTCTGCTACGGGCTCCAATAAGTCATAAAGCCAGTCATATGCCATCGCAGACTTATAGGTAATGTAGCGGTGAATTTGGTCATGACTTTTGTAGCTGGTTACCCCATTCGTATCCCAACCGGCAATATCAAGCAGTCGTAGTTTCGCTCGATTTCCGACCTCCGTGTTCCCCGAGATGAGATAGACGAAGGCCATATCCATCATTTCGTTGACGACTTTATCGGAATAGGCGCGGTCAACCGATGTCGGCGCCGGTGGCGGATTTTTGTTTATATTCGCCATTACCCATGCATATTTCTCATCATAGAACTCCTTGCCCGAAGTCAGAGCTAAACTGCGAAACTCAGCTAGCTTATCAGCTTTCGTCCAGATTCGCGGATGCTGGTTGCCGACCTGGCCCATCAGTTGATCAACCGATGGTACGACGAACGGGACATTTTGCTCCTCGATACGAAATTTGCGAGTAACGCTCCATTCCGACCAGCCGTCAGCCACAGTATGATACCTTACTCGCCAATACCAAGTGCCGCTATCAAACACATGAGGGAAATTGTAATAGTTAACAGTCAGCTCAGCATTCTCGTAGACAACGCTTGAAACCGTAGCACTGCGGCTTACCTGCAAGTCGTATTTGTCCGCTCCAGAGACAACAGGCCATTTGAAATCAGGTGGGTTCTGCGTCGTCACGAGCGAATCCTCCGGGCCGAACGGCATATTAAACCCTGTTAAGACCGAAGAAGGCCATGCAGACGCTGCCAGAGCCACGGAAGAGTTCAAAATTGGACTTAGATTAAGTGAACCTGCAATCAACACAAAAACCATACCTATCGCCAGTTGTCTTGCCTTTATCCAACCTCTCACTTTCAAATCATCCCCTCCATCCATTATTGAAAAATCACAGTTGCCGATTCTTGTTGTGTGAATCCGCTTTCAAATAATCGCCCTCCTTTCGTTAAAATAATAGTACTTGTCAGGAATCGGCTCGTATATGAACAGAACCTGCAATCGTTCAACTTTTCTTCAATCTTCCAAAAAAAATGCCAATTTCCGCAAAAGAGCCTAATCATGCTTGTCGTCCGGATGGAATCAGGAAGAGGGTTAAACGTTCGGAAATGTAAAAAAAAACGGATAAGCCATCCAAAGTTGGCCTATCCGTTTCAATTTTTCTATGTGGAGGAGTCGATTCTTTTCCGATATTCACTCGGTGTCATGCCTGTATATTTTTTGAACATCCGGTTGAAAGACGTGATATTCTGATACCCGACAGCCATGGCGGCATCGTGAATTTTGATCCGATTATCGGTAAGGAGGCTTGTCGCTTTCGTGATCCGGGTTTCATTGATATAATCCACGATGCTCTTGCCGGTCTTTGCTTTGAAATAAGAAGACAAGTATCCGCTGCTCATCTTTAGCTTTTCTGCCAGAATTTCCAGATATATTTCTTCCGCTAAGTGCTCGTTGATATAGTCAATCACGAAGGATGTAACCGGGTGCTTCTCCTCCTTTTTTTCTCGAACAGCTTCTGAGGTTTGCGTCACCCAATCAAGCAGAAGCTGCTCCAGCTCTTTTAACGTGCTGCATTGCAGGATTCTTTCTCCCGCTTTGCCCAAAATGATCTCCAATCGATTAGGATCAAGGTGATAAGGAATGGTTGCATTCCTGATCTTGTCGATCAGAGATTCGGCAAACCGCAGCATCACGACAGCCGTCAATTCCTTACTATGCCATTTGGCAAACTGACGTTCCATAAGTGCAATCAGTTGCTGCGTATTCCCTTCTCTCAAATGAACTTCAAGCTCTTTATCCTGATCGGGCGAAAAGCCCACAGCCATTTGTGTCACTGCACGCTTGCGTATAATCTGCGTTTCGTTAATTAACAGACGTTCACCAACTAGTTCCTGAACTTCCTCGTATGCTGCAGTCAACTGAGCTGAATCCGTATAAATCGAAGTAATTGCAATGGTAACGATGCCGTACTCCCGATCATGATCGAAAACAGATTTCATTTCGCCAAGCAGATCGGCTACAACAGTGAGTTGATCCGTAAAAACGAGACTTAATATCTGATCGCGTTCAATTTGAAACGTTTGTGAATCTGGATAGGTCGGAATTAGCCTGCTGTCAATGTAGGTCTTCATATAATAAAGCCATTGCTGGATGGATGATTTTGAAATCGTGTTGTAAGGCTGGATTTGAAAAAGAACAAAAACGAACGGCTTGTTAGTAAAATCAAGCTTCCAAGCATCATGTTCGTGATATCGAATCGCTTTGAGATGGTTGATAAAAGAGAGTTGTTTTCGAATCATATGATTGCCGTGTATTTCATTACTAATAATATTAAATTCCTTGATGTTCGATCGAAATGGTACATAGTCTTTCATTTGACGCAAAGACTCGATCACTCTTTTGAGCGGGTTATTGATGCGTGCCGCAAACAAGAACGAAAACATGATGCTGAGCGATATCGCTGCCGCCATAATGACAATCAGTGTAATGCTCAAACGGGACTGGTTCGCAATTCGTTCAACGGGAACCCGGTAGAGATACTTATAACCCGTACTCTTTCCTGTCATCACAAAATGATATTTATTATCCCGAATGAAGTTGTTGCTTCCATATTTCTGAAGATCGTCAAAAGAAATGCCCGGTTCATGTTCCGCACTTTTGAACAATATCTCTCCAACTTCGTTGTAAATGATAAAATCGTTATAGATGCTTCGATGGAACTCTTGGTACATTTTCATCGCATCGAGAAAAGCCACCATGTAAAAATCATCTTTATTTTTGAAGATGATCGGCATCATTTCACCCAGCGTCTGCGGTTGGTTCTGAAAAGTGGAATTAATGACCGGAGCAGCTGGGAAAATTCGGCTTGTGTAGGGTTCTTTGAACTGTTGTTTCCAAAAGTCCAAAGAATATTTATCGCTTGAGTAAAACACATTAAACATCGCTTCTGCATTCGTGCTCGTACTTTTCTCCAGCACGAGTCCATCTTTCTTCGAATATAGAACGATGTTATCGATAAATAGGTAGGGATTCGCTGTAAAACCAGATATTTCACGCACGATAGGAAGAAAATTCACGTAGTTAGGGGTATTCTGCAACCTCTGAACTTCTTCACTGAAAAAAAACAGAACCATCTGTTTTTTGATCAGATCCAACTGTTTTTCATATCTCTCACTCGTATTTTCGAGCATCAGCGTGTTGTATTTGACAATTTCCTGCCTGACATTCTGTTTAGAAACCGAGAAGGCATACATGATAAAAGAGGCAAGTAGAAGAATGATGCATAGAAATCCTGCAATGAGCCGTATAAAAAGCGAATTAGATCTATTTCGAATGAAAAGGATCGGTTGAAGATTTTTCATACAACCCCCACTTTTATCATAATTAATCTAACTTCTTGTTGATACATATCTTAACAAACAGGTTGAAAGGTGTAAACCGTTCTCCCTTCATGTGGCCCGGTCATGGCCTTTCCTCCATACGGTTAACAAGAATCTGCCCCATCAATCCGTAAGGTCGCAGTATATATTCCGGCGTATAATCAGCTCCTGTAGGATGGAACGACCACCAATCTATCCATGCCCGATCCGACCGAATTTCGTGAAACGGACCCAAAAGGTTGCGGGGACTGCCAATAACCTCGATATCAATCTGATTAATTCCTTGGACGAGCCAATCGGTGAGCTCAACCGTCCCCGCAGCTCGCCACGGAATGGCCTGCTCATGTTGTCCGTTTACTTTGAGATTCAAGGTGACCGCTTCATATGTCCCTACTTCCAAGACGATCCGTTCACCTTTCCTAATATCCGCATCAAGGTCGAAATGGTAGACTATGCTTCCGCAGTAATGCGGATAGCCCTGCTGGCACCAATCTCCGAATCTGAGCGTCTCTGGCTCTGTGACGAGACAGCAGCTGTTATCCACGGCGAAATCACCGATCAAGAACGCGTCCTCGATTTCCATATCATGCGTGTATTCACTGATGACCTCCAGCACATTCTCTCCCTCGAGCAGAACAGGGAGCTTGACCGTTGACATCGAGCGGTCTAGATACCAGCCATTCGGCTTTTCCATGATTAGCTGTCCGTTCAGAAGAAAACCGAATCGCTCCGCCTGTTCGAAGACCAGGAACGTATCCGTCGCAGGAACATCCTTCACATGGAAGAAGAAACGGAAAGCGACAATCGTGCCATCATTCTCATGAGGAACATGAACCCAAAAATGCCGTTGGAGATTGCCGTTCGCATAGATTTGCCTCATATTCAGTTGTTCGCGTACTTTTCTCTGAGCTTGCCATACATCCATCTTCTCCGACCATTCTTCATCCCGCAGTCGATACTGGCATCTATCCAGTACAAGGGCGTTTGGATGCGTCCGTGTAAAAGAAGCGACCGGCCCCAAACTGGACATTGGCTGAAGCACTTTCGTATTCCGCTCCTTCGAGCTTGCTCCTTCGCTACATGGGGATATAACGTACAGCTTGGAGTCGGCGGGACCGAAGTTTTCGTGGAATACGGCATAGTTGTTTTGCGTATTCATAGGTTTGTCGAATACTTCTCCTGTGAGCAGATTCCACTCTTCTACCCGTCCACCTCCTTGAATGTGTACTTCTACCTCATGCGCCGCATCCCGATCATTGTTAACGACGAAAACAACCGTGCAGTCCTGCAGCTCACGGCGCATGTACAATAGCCGATCTGCCTCTCGTCCGTTCTGGTCCAAAAGGCTAACACAGCGGGGTACGATTCTTTCTATTTCAGCTGAAAGGTCATTATGGGACAAAAGCTGCTTAAAACGCGAATGGTCGATCAGGAGCTGCCATTCATCAGATGGTTCTCCATCCATTAATGTGGGTAAGTTTCCAAAAGACAGTACCCATCCTCCAGCATTCAGGTAAGTAATTAGTAATTCATACGTTGAACTTAGCAAATTATTAAGTGACGGCAGTACGACGACTTGATAGCTTGCTTGACCAACGAATAACCGTTCCTCCTGTACGCGGCCGACCTCTCTCAAGATCAGCTCGTCACCTAAGTCAAAATCGTAATGCCAACCAAGCAGCTGGCGAACAAATTCGTTGAATTCCTGACTGTATTTGCCAAGCTCATCGGTATTGCCTGCTTCATTGCGCCATTCATGCGCCCGCACATCTCTCCCGAGCTTCGCCCAAACGGAAGTCGCCGGGTGGATGACCAACACGTCTCTTGTCACACGCCCTTCACTCAGTACCGCTCCGAGCCGTGCAAAATAATTTTCCAACACATGATTATGCTCCCACCAATTCACATTGTAATTAAACGAAGGCGGATAATCGCGCTTGCGGCATCCGCGAAGCGTATAAAGTGCCAGGTGATGGGTCAGTAAGTTGACGCCAAGTACGAACTGCCAATCGCCGATCCATTTGCGGCTTTCGAATGACAGATCCCATCCCGTTACTCCGTATGTTTCCGTGATGACTCTTTTCTTGCCATACTGATTCGCAACGCTTGACACCTGCTTGATGGTTAAGCTTTCCTCCGTTTGCTCACATAATGTATCGATACCGGGAATGTCAAGATAGCGATAATGAGGCATGATGGAGCCACTATGCCTGACTGCACCTACCAGATCAGCCTCATCGCAGAAATGCCCGGTAAATGAAATCCCATTCACTCGGCACCAATCACCAATTTGCATCGTATAAGCATCGCAGAACATTTCCGTGACCGTCTTCCAGTAGTCGTGCCGAATCTTGGAGGACGGCGAACCGTGATAAAAAAAGTAGGGAAGCGCTTCCCAAATCTCATAACCATTTTTTTCGGCAAACGCTTGAGGTAACAAATCGGACCACGAGATCCAGGTCATCTCTGGCGCTTTAAGTTGTTCCTGAAAGCCGAGGATACTGGGTTCGTCCGTGAAAATACCGGGTACCGTGCTTCCAAACTCTTCTCCGACGGCTTCTTTGTAGCGCTCGTACGTCGTCTCGATAAATATTTCCGCTGATTCTGGATTCAAGTTATCCGTATAGGTATCACCGTGGCACCACTCGTTTGGAGTAGCGACCTGCCTGCTAAAGACCAAATACACGTGATCCTCATCGAGTAAAATGCACGCATGAAAGTCCATCACCCTAGTGCAGCTTAACAACTCATTTCCGAGTATTCTCGCTTGGTATACGGCTTGTATGGACTCATCGGATTCAAAACTTCTGCAAATGTTCAGCGATAGCGCCTTTGCACGCACAGCATCGCCGCCGATTTGGGGCACCTTGCCGCCTCCCATACCTGAAGAATAGCGGTCTTCGTCATATAACCAAGCGTGAACGCCCTCCGCTTTCGCTTTGGCGACCGTTTGTTGAACATGTTCCATGAACTCCTTACCCATGTAAGGTGTCTCAAGTCCTTCCCGCACGTGCATCATAAAACCGCCCATGCCCTGTTGTTTGAATCCCTCGACTTGGGCATTCAGTTCATCCTGCTCAAGTAGGCCGTTCCACGACCAGAACGGTACGGAACGATTTTCTATAGGAGGATTTGAAAATATGTGCTGCAGTTCTGACCTTTTCATTTCCGATCCGCCCTTTTTCTTCATTTCAATAGAAGTGCTTCCATCTATCGGCATTTTTATTGTTTATTATGGCAGGACCTTTCCATGAATGCTTTCCCTTTTCCACGATTTTTTTGAACAATTCCGCGAATCCATGTACCTTAAGCGTTTATTTGAATTGCTGGCGATAGCTGCTAGGCGTCTGTCCAATCATTCTTTTAAACAATCCAATAAAAGAATTGATATCTTTGTACCCTACTGATTCAGCAATTCTGCTGATTTTAAGCTGAGAATTTCTTAATTGTTCACAGCTTTTTCGTATTCGCATGCTTTGAAGATAGTTATGATAGCTTTGGTTTGTATGCTGTTTGAATAAGCGCTGTAAATGCCTCTCGCTCCACTGAAATTTTTCGGTCAAATGGGATAAGGTGAGTTCCATCGCGTAATGTTGTTCGATATATAGAAGAACTTGCATGAATCGATCTTGTTTACTTGGAAGTGCCTTATTTTCATTATGTTTAAAACGGTGCATCGTGACAATCAACTGTAGAAGAAGACTGTTTAAATAGGTTGAAGAACCGCTTTGAGACAGAGAATATTCCCGATAAAGGGAAAGAAACAGCTTCTCTATCGCAGCATCGACATCCGAAACCGAATAATAACGGAGCCCTGCTTGTTTTAACTCTTCCATTAAAGTAAGGATCGGTTTATCCGTGACGGAAGGCATTAAGCTCTCGATGAGCTCTGGTGTAAATATGCAGTTGTAAATAATTAGCGGTTCTTTGACTATATCTGCGGATGCGGGGCGAAATACATGAGAGACCCCTATTGGGATGACAAATAACTGACCTGGAGATATGCGCTCGACCTCGTTTTCAACATAATGAAAGCCTCTACCCTCCATCACATAGGCCAGCTCTATAAATTCATGCGAATGTTGCGACAAGCGAAAAGCTTCTGTCTCCCGATTGACGTAAAGCTTCAAATCATGACGGAAAAAGCGTTCCCCTTTGAGTGTTTGCTTCGAATGCTTCATCCATTGTTCTCCATTTTCCAATAAAATGTCTATTCTACCGGTATTGAATGTCCTTTATGCCAAGATAAAAAGAAACAGGTTTTCTCTTATTATTATAATGGAAATCAAAAAAGGGGTAAATCAAACATAGTTATCAGAAAGGTGTGAGCCATCATGTCAATCGTTAAAAAACTGCGTTGCGAATACAAAGAGAATCCGATCGGAATTGATTGTAGGCAACCCAGAATTAGCTGGCAGATTCAGTCCGATAAACGCTCATGGCTTCAAGCAGCTTATCACATACAAATTTCGCAGGATATCGAATTTAAGAACCTCCTCTGGAATTCAGAGAAAGTCCTCTCAAATCAATCCGTTCACGTCGAGATTCACAATTTGGTAGTAGAAAAATACAAGCGCTATTATTACCGTGTCAAAGTTTGGAGTGATCAAGGCGAACAGACAGATTGGTCCGATATCGCTTATTGGGAAATGGGATTGCTTCAATCCAGTGATTGGATAGCCGATTGGATCAGCGCTCCGACTGAGCAATTCCCTCTGGAAACAGAGATATGTCCGTTACTCCGACATACGTTTCAGGTGAATGGTCATGTACAACGTGCTCGAATCTATGCGACTAGCTTGGGGCTATATGAAATGAAATTGAACGGCTTAAACGTGGGAGAACAGGCTTTCGCTCCCGGCTGGACCAGCTATAAACATCGTCTTCAGTATCAGACTTATGAGGTAACGGACTTATTGACAAACGGAGGAAATGCGATCGGTGTCATGCTTGGAAATGGGTGGTATAAAGGGAAATTAACTGGGCGTGAAAAGAAAAATATGTACGGAGATCGTACGGCCTTTCTCATGCAGCTGCACATTCAGTTTACAGATGGAACAGAAGAAATTATAACATCCAGCCCAAGTTGGCGAGCAGCTGAAAGTCCCGTCTTAATGTCCGAAATTTATCATGGGGAGACCTATGACGCTCGCTTAGAGAAAATAAATTGGAGTACGGCAGCCTATGATGATGCGGATTGGTTTCCTGTGGAGCTGCTACAGCACTCAAAAGATATGGTGGTGGCACAAGAAAACGAGCCTGTTCGCAAAATCGAAGAAATCTCCCCAATTGCCCTCATCACAACACCGTCTGGAGAAACGGTCATCGACATGGGACAAAATATGGTCGGATGGGTACGTTTTACGATTCAAGGCCAGTCAGGTCAGGAAGTGACGCTGCAGCATGCTGAAGTCCTGGATCAGGAAGGCAACTTCTATACGGATAATTTGCGAAACGCGAAACAAGCCATCCGATACGTGTTAAAAGGTGGAGAACCTGAAGTCTATGAGCCTCATTTCACCTTTCAAGGATTCCGTTATGTGAAGCTCGCCGGTTTTGGCGAGTCTATTCAGCTTGCCAACTTTACTAGTATTGTTCTTCATTCCGCTATGGAACGCACAGGCTATTTTCAATGCTCGGATCCGTTAATCAATCAGCTGCAGCACAATATCCTCTGGGGTCAGAAAGGCAACTTTCTTGATGTGCCGACCGATTGTCCGCAGCGGGATGAACGTTTGGGATGGACGGGAGACGCTCACATGTTTATCCGTACCTCCGCTTTTTTAATGAATGTAGCCCCATTTTTCAGCAAATGGTTGCATGACTTAGAAGCCGACCAGTTAGAAAATGGAGGTGTTCCCTTCGTTATTCCGCATGTATTGAGTGAAAACAGTCATTCGTCAGCCGCTTGGGGAGACGCAGCCGTTATATGTCCGTGGGTCATTTATCAATGTTATGGTGATAAGCGGATTCTGGAACAGCAATATGAGAGCATGAAAGCATGGGTATCCTATATACGCAAACAAGGTGAGAATGAATTCCTTTGGAATACTGGCTTCCATTTTGGCGATTGGTTAGCTTTGGACGCGAAGCCAGATAGCTATATTGGCGCCACGGATCGAGACTTTATCGCAACGGCTTTCTATGCCTACTCCGTTTCATTGCTCGCGAAAACAGCAAAAGTGTTATCAAAGGAAGCCGATTGGGAATTATATACGCGCTTATACGCTCAAGTACGTCATGCTTTTCAGCACGAGTTTGTCACCCCATCTGGAAAGCTATCTGTCCCTACACAGACTGCCAACGTATTGGCGCTCATGTTCGATCTTCTGGATGGAACCGCAAAGGAGCGAGCGGTCAAAAAGCTTTTGGAGCTCTTAGAAGAAAGCAAGTTCCATTTGACCACCGGCTTCGTCGGAACTCCTTATTTGAATCTCGTCTTAAGCCAAATTGGCCATACGGAATCGGCGTATAAATTATTGTTTCAACAAGATTATCCATCCTGGCTCTACCAAGTTACCAAAGGGGCCACCACGATATGGGAGCATTGGGATGGCATCAAGGAAGACGGCAGTTTCTGGAGCAGGGACATGAACTCGTTCAATCACTACGCTTACGGCGCGATTGGCGAATGGTTGTACCGCTGTGTTGCCGGTATTGATGTAGATGAAGATGCACCGGGTTATAAGCATATTCATATCAAACCTCAGCCAGGTCCAGGATTAACTTGGGCAGAAGCGAAGCTGGATTCTATGTATGGATGGATTCACACTGAATGGCGGCAGTTAAGCGAGCATGCAATGGGAATTACGCTAAGTATTCCTCCGAATACGACGGCCTCAGTCCTTCTTCCGAATGCTAGAGAAACAAACCTTCGCGAGAATGGCGAATTGCTTGAACAAACCACTGGCATTAGGGGAATTAGGCAAACAGAATCAGGTGTATCACTGACACTTGGTTCAGGGACGTATCGTTTTACTTATTAAAGGTATAGACCCTCGCAGACAGAACTTCAAAATTTCGATTTTGGCCTCGTTCAACAGCATCGTGAAAGTAGATGGGCTATATTGGTTAACAATGTCGCAATTTCTACAACAATTCGCACGCCTAAAGGCTCTTTTGCTACTCGAAGTTGCATTTCGTACAACATTTTAGGCCCATTTGCTGAGAAATCGCCAGAATCGGGCTTAATTGTTGCACATTTTACAACATTAAGGGGGAGATGGCGGGATCTAGAAGGAAACTGTTGCACTTTCTATAACATCTTTCAAGCGAGAATATAAATTCATTCACCAGCAACCTCAAGTGAGCATATATGACGTTTGATTCCAATTTAAACACTTCAAGATTGTATGAATGAATCGACGGACGCGATAATCACCACAAAACTACGGAGGAAACAGTATGACATTTACGATTAGCAATTTAACGGATAACAGCAATGTCGAGATCAAAGAAAAATTGAGATCCTTTAGTGTACTTGAATATAAACAGGATTTGAGCAGCACCACGGTCGCGGACGCACAGTCCAACTTCTACATGAGCAAAAGTAATATGAAAAAAAGGCAAGTCATTATTGAGCTGAACGGTGAGATCATGATGAGCGCCGGTGCGATGCAATATTATGTCGGCAATATCGAGATGATAACAGGGGTAAAAGGAGCGGGGGGCTTATTCCGAAATCTTGTTTCAGGAGCCGTAACCGTGGAAAGTGCGATCAAGCCCGTTTATAAGGGGACAGGCACCATCATGATGGAGCCAACCTTCAAATATTTGTGGCTGATCGATGTCGACAACGATCATATTGTCTTGGATGATGGTCTTTTTTTAGCCTGCGAGACGACGCTGCAAATACAAATGGTATCCCGCAAAAATGTGTCGTCAACTGTTTTGGGAGGAGAAGGATTATTTAATCTTAGCGCCAAAGGCAAGGGAGTGCTCGTATTGGAAGCGCCGATCCCGTCGGAAGAAGCGGTCATTGTGGAACTGACGAACGATGTCTTGAAAGTGGACGGAAATTTTGCAATGATGTGGTCGCATTCATTAGACTTCACGGTTGAAAGGTCTGGCAAAACGCTGCTCGGATCAGCCACATCTGGTGAGGGGCTTGTCAACGTGTACCGAGGGACGGGTCTCGTTTGGCTAGCGCCGTTATCTTCCTACAAATAAGAGATAATAAAAAGCCAAAGGATTTGGATCATGCTGTATAGGAGCCAATGAGCATTCATTTGTTCCATTTCAGACAACCCAGGTGTCCCTTGGCTTTACATTAGTGATGACAGCCGAAACCATTTAGTAGAGAACCTCGTTGACGGCTGGCACACGTTTTTCCACCCCGAATGACATGCACGTTCACGTCAAGACTGTCCTTTCAGTCTCCGATCCAACATGCCTTGCACGAACCACGCATAAACGGCATACCCCGCTAGTATAGCAACCGCCGTAAGAAGGAAGGGCAGCGAATAATGATTTCCAGCCAAAATATAACCCGCCCAGTATGAGGCGATCGTGTTGCCGATGCTCCGCGATACCGTCCGCATGACTGCGAACAAGTTGCGCTCTTCTTCAGCGACAGCCGACATGCATTCGCTGTCCATCAGGTTGTTTAACATCGTGAAGCCCGTCCCGCGAATGAGCAGCAGTACTGCAAATACGAAGGCCGGCATAGCGAGCGCCATCAACGCCACGACAAACATGTTATACAGAAACAGGAACACGAACGTCTTGCGGCTGCCCCATCTTTCTACAACGTACGGCATAATGATTGAGCCGAGAAAGAAGAAAAATCCGGATAACGCGAGCAAACCGGAGATGTTGCCGTCCTCCATCTGAAACCGGAATTTCAGGATGACGTTCAGGAACGGGCTAAGCAGCCCGAACGTAAAGCCGGAGTTGAAAATAAGCAGCGAAAGCAGCAGCAGAAAATACATCGTTTGCCCTCTCTTCGGCCTGTCCGAAGGCTTCGATGGTTGAATGCCGCTGACATCATCTGCCGCTGCGTTTTTCACCCTTGCATGTGTAGACGGAAGCAGCAATCCCCTTAATATACCTGAGAGTGCTAAGCATCCGCCAGCAACGAAGAATGCAAACTGGTACAACGTGGTATTCCCTGGCAGCCAAACCGGCAAGTAGCCGCCGAGCCATGTGCCAAGGCCGGTAAAAAATGTAAATATGGCGAACAACAACGAATACGCGCTCGTCTCTTCTTTCTTGCTTCGGCAATATTGGAAGATCAACTGAATCTCAGAGTTCACGATCGCTGTAATGCCGAGCGACCAGATGAGCTGCGCTGCGGTAACCGTGCCAAGGCTGGTTCCGAAGCCAAAGAGCACGAGTGACAGGAATGCCAGGAGCATACCGGTGACGAGCATCGTTTTGCGCCCAACGATCTTCACGATGAAACCTGCCGGCAGACTAGCCAGGCCAATTGTCAGAGCACCCATCGACGTTATTCTGCCGATGTCGCTTTTGGAGAAGCCGAGGTCCAAGAGATGTAAATTCAGGATGAGGCCTAAAATGCCCACTCCGATGCCAAACAAGCTTTCGGTCGCGATGAACCGCTTTACTCCAGGAGATAAATCACGAACTAAATTTACGGTATACGTCCACATAGATGCACCTTTCCTATTGCAACACTATGTGCTTTATCTTACATGGCGGCGGCATCCAGTTCAATCCTGTTTCACCGAAAAGAACCAAAATTGAAAGATTGGCCGATTCCACTACCCCAGTCCCCTAGGAAGAATGAGCCTTTCAGTTTCAAAAAATTGCTTCAACTGTTCATACGGGCGAATGATGATTTGCATATGAGATCACACTCCTCTTTGATTCTTCAATGCTTGCAGCAAGTAGAAATTGAGCAAGATAGTAGGAGATCATCACTCCGTAACCCGCCCATGGAACTGAAGAGACAAACATATTCCAAGCAAGCAGCGAATCAGACATGAAGAATATAATTGCACCTGCTATGGCAATCCAACTCCTACTAATAACTGCGCTCCAAATCATCATAGAAATTACGATGACATAAACCAACACCGGAATCCATAATCCAGCATTTCCACCTGCAAGCATGCCTTCTTGGAGTCCGCGTAGCAACAAAAAGGAGTATGCCATAATCGGAATAAGAGCAAGTAAATGGAAGGGAGAAAAACGCCAACGAGTCGCAAAAGCAGCGACATATGCAAGATGTGCGACTAAAAAAGCGACCAACCCAAACGTAAACCATTGGTTACCTGACAACAATAAGAAGCTATCACCAATGGCGGAGAGGAATAACCCCGCAATGATTAGATTTTTATAGGGTTTGGCTGCATTTCGCATTGTTGCCGCCAGTACGATCATAAGAATGATAGTGCCTGGCTTTAAGATCCAACGCATCGTCATATTTTCACCTGATAATGCAAAAAGGTAACCTAGGCCTGAAAAAATAATAGCGACTATTAATAATTTTCTATACATGGCAATACCTCCAAATCCCTGTACTTATATCGCTATATGTGCAGCGCCTCCAGCAGCTTGTAGATCATCGCTGCTGCTTCCGCTCTTGTTGCCGCATTGTTAGAACGAAACGTACCGTCCTCGAAACCGTTCAATATGCCCGCTGAAACGGCGGCGGCAACTGACGGCTTAGCCCAAACCGGAATGTCAGTCTCATCCTTAAATCGAATCGCTTTGCTGGCAGCTGGCGCGACTTCCGTCTGAAGCGCCTTGGCGATGAGTACCGCCATCTCCGATCTCGTAATCGTCTGGTCCGGCTTGAACAGCGTTGCGCTGTTCTCCTCATAGCCATGGATGTAGCCTGCTTTCACAGCAGCGACTACAGCAGATTTCGCCCACACAGGAATAGCGCTGTTATCGGAAAAAGTTATCGCGCTATCACTTATCGGCAGCCCAAGCGCTTCTACGAACATCTTGGTAAACTGTACCCGCGTTACCTTTTCCTCGGGACGGAACGTGTGATCCGGATAGCCCGATGTCACTTTCATACCGATAAGACGATCCGTATATATCGCTGCCCAATGACCCGCCATATCCGAAAACATCTTCGGCTCATAAACAAATACGGCAAACTTCGTGAAATGATTGACATAAGCTGTTATTGTCCCATCGCTGTTCTGCGTTCTTCCAATAAAAATCCAACGCTGTTGCTGCTCATCGTAATAATACACCGCGCCTCTTAGTCCGTTGACCACATGCCCTGCATCGTAAGTGAATGTCAACTCCACAGGCTTCGCGAATGTACGACCTGTCGTGCTCGTCAATTCAAATGTCGGACTTAATGCTTGCTGACCATTCGCCACTGGGGCCTGATTGTCAGGAACTAGGGCTACCTTGACGGTGCCTTTCGCCGATACAGCTCCCGCAGGTACCGTTACACGAATTCGGTCTTTCAGCTTCACTTCGGCACCTGTGGTCGGACTTACATCGGCTTGCGCACTCGTAACGGGCCCGATGTCCGGATCCGTGCTGCCGCTTGGTCTCGGTATGGCAGACGCCTCAACGATCACGTTAAAAGTGACTCTCGCACTTGCGCTATACGTATCGTATACAACTGCCGTTATGTTGGTCGAGCCAACTGACTGAGGTATAATTCTCAATTCTCCGTTGTTCACGGTAAGATTCACGACGCCAGGAGTCTGGGCACTCGCTGAGCCGATTTTTAGTTGATCTCCCGTATCCGCATCACTAGCCAAATCATTCCCATGCAATGTAATTCCATTCGGCGTACTGATGGTTTTATCGCTAACCGAAATGGCAGTCGCTTCATGATTGATCGGGATGTCTTTGAACCCCGATTTCAAGGAAATTTGAAACGAATCCAAATTGGCGATTTCCAGCTGAGCCGCGCTAGCATTGAGCGGATCGGGAGCTAGCGTGAAAGTAACCAAGCCGCCACTTGCGCTTTTTGAATAGCCGCTTTCATAAGCCAAGCTTGGTGAGTTGTTAATTTCAAATTTGACATCTGGATTATTGGTGTGCGCAAAAATTTCGGTAAGACCATCAACAAGCTGATGCTGAGCCCCATAAACGGCGAATGTCACATCCACATGTTGAGCATTTGCAGCATTCGCCGATACGCTTTGAACTTCAGCGCTCACCGCTGGGATCGTAGGCTTGCCCCAGTCATCGTATAATTTCCTATTATCATGATTGTAAATAACGTAACATCTGCATATATCATTCTGAATATTATCAGGAGCCCAGCTTACTGTGCCATTCGTTACAAAACCGCTTACAATCGTTTTATTCGTAGCATTGTTCACCAAGTAATCGTCATGCGTCAGGTTGGGAGCCGTCCCTTGATAAACAGCTTTAGTTACGGTACTGTCTGCATATCTGACATAAACGGAATCTTGAACGGTCATATAGCCTTTTTCGATTCGGAAAGTAATGCTTGTGGAGTTGGAGACACAGCCCGCTAAAGCAGCTGCGCCAATAATCAACATTAGCAAAATAAGACAACCTTTTATTTTTGTCGTAAACAACTTCTGTCACCTCTATAAGTTAATTATTCAAAGTTTAAAAGCGATGGCTTGAAACATAAACTTAATAAGAAAGCAGCTTTACTCCCAATGCAGCAGCAATTCCTTTAGCACCCTCATCCATAACTTGATCATGATTCCATATGAAAGCAGGTCTCAAGATCGGGGCTAGCCTGTTCATCCATTTCTTATTTGCATTTACCTGCCAAACATATTGCACATGCGTAATGTTACCTTCTTGTGTTAATTTCCAAACGCCTCTGCCTTCCAATTCCCCGGTAGCTTTGATTTCTAAATACTTCGGCTCTTCTTTTCTTACTATTTCCGTCACGAAAGCTAGCTGATAGGAAAGCTTCGTGCGGAAAACATAGTTGTACTTATCGCCAATCCCATCTTGCCTAGAGCCTTGATATATACTCTCAGAACTTACGCCACGCCACCAATCGCTATACTTAAATCCGGCGATGAGTCCCCAAACTTGATGGATATCAGACTCAAATTTCCAATTTGTTTCAAAATTATACTTATACGAAGACATACAGTTCCTCCCCAAGAACAGTTCATTTGGCAAAACGATAAACGTAATATTTAAGTTACGATTGTATCAACCCAAGTTTAAAAACGGTTAAAAAAACAAAAAAAAGCGACATTCCTCGTAAGGAATAATCGCTCTGCTTTAAACTAAAATTTACGCATCCAAACAAAATTTATACCCAAAGCCCCTAACCGTATGAATATACTTGGGCGCTGCCGAATCAGATTCAATCTTCTTGCGCAGATTGCTAATATGCACCATTACCGTCCGTTCGTCGCTAAAGCTGTCCCAGCCCCACACCTGCTTGTGCAGCTGCTCCGCACTAAACACTTGGTTCTGATTTTGCAATAGAAAAAGCAACAGCTGCCGTTCTTTGGCGAACAAATCGATAAGCTCCCCCTTCACCAGGACCTCCAAGCTCTGCAAATTTGCCTGCAATTCGCCGCACGTGATAAGCCTATCTTCCTTGCCTCGTTTTTGATCGGCTGCCGCCCGCCGCAGGTTCGCCTTAACCCGTGAGACAAGCACCATCGGATCGAACGGTTTGGTCATATAATCGTCACCGCCGGTATCGAGTCCAGCAATAATATCTTCCGCCTCCCGCTTGCAGCTTAGAAAAACAATCGGTATATCCGAGTGTTGGCGAATCCTCCTGCACAGCTCTACGCCATCCGTATCAGGAAGCACAATATCGAGCACGATCAGATCAGGTTTTTCCTGTTTGAGCAGCGCAATTGTCTGGCTCCCGTCTTTCGCCATAACTACCTGAAATCCGTGATTTCGCAAGTAGAGGCCGATCAGTCCCCGAATTTCTTCTTCATCATCGACGATCAATATTTTCGCTGCCTTTGTCATGCGCCTAGCTCCCCCTCCATATCGTTCATAACTGGAAGTGTAAAGGTAAACGCGCTTCCGCTGCCTGCCTTGCTTTCCACCTCAATCGTTCCGCCATGATGGGCAATAATCTCTTTGCAAATCGCCAGCCCGAGACCCGATCCAGTCGAACTGTTCTTGCTCGATTCCTTCCCTCTATAGAAGCGATCAAAAACAAACGGCAAATCTTCCTCGTCAATTCCTCTTCCGGAATCCTGAACAGTGATCCTTACACCCAAGTCACCCTTCTCCTGGGAACCTGACTGCTCGACGATTAGATAAATGAAACCACTTGGGGGAGTGAATTTTCGCGCGTTGAACAACAAGTTTGTAACGACTTGCTCTATTCGCACCACATCAATCCACACAGGGGCTCCTCGATGGGCAGCAGAAGCAGAACGATCAATAAATTCAAAGATGAATCCTTCTTGTTTAATAGACAGCTCGTATTTATTGTAGAGCGAGCGAATATACGCTGCCGGGGCAACCGCTTGACAGTCAAAACGGATTTTGCCTGTTTCTAACTTCGAAAGCTCGAACAAGTCGCCGATAATGCGATCCAAGATCAGCGTCTTTTCATAGGTCAACCGCAAATACCGATCGTGATTATCTTCGTCTATTCGATCCAAAACCGCCTTCACATACCCTTGAATGAGCGTCAGCGGCGTCCCTAGTTCATGGGAAATATTGGATAACATATGCCGGCGCGACGTCTCCATTTTGACCAATTCCTTATTGACCCTTTGCATGCTCTCGTTGGATTGTTCCAGCGCCTCAGTTCTTTCCTGCACCTTTTCCTCCAGCATGTCGTTCCATTCTTGCAATTGCGCAGACAACGTTTCGACACGTGCAAACGACTTTGAAAATTGATGCGACAAGTTAACTGATTCCATGAATACGTAAAACAGCATTCCCACCTGCACCAAATGTCCGTTAGCAATAATCCGATTGTCAAAAAGGACATCGTTCAGCGCAAAGACTAAGAACACGACCACCGCTGCCATATTGAGGCGAGCTCCTTCTCTTTTGCGCATAAAAGCTCGCACAAAAACATAGAGAGCATAGCCTATCAACGCAAGAATAACAAGTTGAAAATGCAGCATAGTGTAGGTATAAACGGAAGCATGTGTTACAAGAACGAACAGGCTGTATGCCAATAGCACCCCAACAAACAGGTTGCGCAATCCTTTGTGCATTTCAGCGGGATACCGGTAATAGACGAACAAGGCGAACATGATCATGCTAAGACTCGCCGACAAATATTCCATGTGAACTTGTATTTCCCAGGAAATGTGCGGAAACAGGTAAGCAACTAGCGTTTGCCCGGTGACCATTGTCCTAATCCCAATAGCAAAGGAAAAGAATCCGAAAACAAGCGGCGACTTATCCTTTCTACGTGCCAAGAAGAGACCCATATGGTAAAGCCCCATCGTAAACAAGCTGCCAACGATCAGCAGTTGAGAAGTCATCTCCTTCTCACGCTCATAAATCACTTCCTGTGAATTACCTAAACGAAAAGCTTCCCACAAACCGCCTTTACGCTGCACAAAATTGGACACTTGAATAACAAGCTCCGTCTGACTACGCTGTAGATGGAAAAATACAGGCTTCGGAAAGTTGGCTGGAACCATTTCCTCTTTGCTCGTCCCGACAACACCATTCACGGCTGCCAGCCTTCCGTCAATCCATAGTTTATATGCCGTCGCAACACTCGGGACATAGAGCCCCATATCTTTACCGATATCGGCAGAATCTGTACGAATCCGCAGGCGGTATGTCGCGTAGCCTTGGTTCGACAGCTGCCCGCCGTCTATCCGCAAACCTTTCCATTCCTTCGGCACTTGCGCATAGGTGGGAGAGCTGTTGTACGAACTGCGACCAAATTCATCAGGCGTCAAAAACTTGCTCCAGACCAGCTCCCACTCGCCATCCAGCTTAGCAAGTCCGCTGTATTCCCAATTCCACTTTGACAAATCGAGAATGCCTTTCACTGCCTCGGGCTGAGAGTCTTTGCCTAAAACAGATGCGCCAGGAAGCAGTACAGAGAATATGAAAACAAGAAACAGTACATATAGCTTTTTCGGTGACGTAACCAAAACCCCCAAGAATTAACATAGTCACTATGTATATTCTTCAAGAGTGTCTTTTTTCCTTTGAGAAATTGCTATACATACACGATTTTTCGACAATTTCTGCTCAAACTCGACGCATACCCATAACCAACCACAGTCATTCGAATTTTGTGCTGCAATTACTTTCATTTAGGCCCTTTTTACAGACATGGAAGCAATTGCAGATTCATTGAATCCTTTAACGATGAGCCATACTGCTAAAATCATTTCATTAGCTGCTACTGGCAGCGCCAAAATAGCACCCCAAGCAGAAACTTGTTGAATTACACCGAACATGACTAACAAGGCACAAATAAAAACAAGAGTTGCTCCTGTCATACCCAAGATGGGTATAAACCTCGGAACGAGCTTGGATTTATAGAATATATAACTGTACATCATCGTATTTATACCCAGCATGAAAAGAGGCCCAAGCATAAAGGTCCAATCATGTATTGCTTTTAATACGATACCAGAAGCTTGAAAAGAGGCAGTATTCGAAGCCGCTGCTGCTGCAAATTCCCGGCTTAAGGTCAACAGAGACAGTACGCTGATTATACCAATAGTAATAATGATGGCTTCAAGAAACCTAAAACAAAGATGCCAAAGAGCAATAGTTTCATTATATTTTCTTAAAAATGGAAACATTGTAGTTGCAGTACCAACCGCTGAAACAACAAGAATTAACTCCATAAGCGCTCCCAGTATCACCTGGTTGGCATGTTTGGAACCTTCCATCAGGTAATCCGGACCATTTAAGATAGGATCGTATAAAATAAGACCTATGATCGCCGTAACCGCTGCAAGAATAAACAATACTCCCACAATGAATGCGCTCTTTCTATTCGTATTCATATGTTTATCTCCTTTTTTGAATTTATTACCTTACAGTTATGACCACGTTCCCTTTTCAGATGCGGCAGCGGACTGCGCTGTCTATCTTCCCTCAGCGCCACCGATCTCCGCGATTCTTCACGTAATGCGCAAACACAAAGCGCCAAGGGATGACGAAAGGAAAAATCACGACTATCAAGCATTCTAAGGCTATCGCCAAGGTTGACTCGTCCATTTGACCGGAGGTCCACAGTGGGAGCGCAACGATAAACATCCAGATCGTCTTCCACACCAATTCCCACAGAAGCAAAGGCAGCATCTGCAGCGGATACCGCAGCCCCAGAACTGACAGAGCTGAAAAGGCGGCCAGCATGCATTGAACCACTCCTTCCATAAGTTCCCACGGCTTTTCATGGTGGATGACTCCAGGCCATACCACAATCCCGAGTCCTACGACGACAAGAAGGTACAGGGCCCTTAACGAATAAAGACGAAACAATGAGACCTCCACAATTATTGCTGTTTTCCTGTTAGTATTCATTTATTTATCTCCTTTTTTGAATTCATGTCCTCAACAGCTATGACCACATTCCCCTTTTTGTGTCCTTTCTCAACATACCTATGAGCCTCGGGAATTTGTTCTAACGGAAAGTATTTATCGATGACCGGTTTTATCTTTCCTCCCTCAATAAGCTCCTTCAGGAAGACTAGATGTTCAACACGGACCTTTTGTGACATATTCACATTCACATAGGTTCCGTTCGAACGAAGCACTTTCTTGCATGTTGATTTTGTGATTTTCGATATTTTTTTCCCAACGGCATCAAAGATTAAATCATAATGCTCTCCACTCGATGTAAAATCCTGTTGCTTATAATCAATTACCTTATCTGCTCCTATAGATCGCACCAATTCAAGATTCGTAGTGCTGCATACCCCTGTTACATCCGCCCCAAAATATTTGGCAATCTGTATCGCATAAGTACCTACACTTCCAGAAGCACCATAAACAAGAACCTTCATTCCACTCGCGATATTTCCTTTTTTAAGAGCATTCAATGCAGTTATGCCTCCAACAGGAATAGCCGCGGCCTCCTCATATGTCAGATTAGTCGGTTTTAAAGCAATCACGCCATCTTCAGGTAGACATTTGTACTCGGCATATGCACCGAAGCGAATACCACAGAACGCAAAAACTTGATCACCTTGCTTAAATCGTTTGACATCTTTGCCTACTGCTTCAACTTCCCCAGCTAATTCAAACCCTAATATCGTTACTTTTTTGGGCCTTATGATGCCATTGTAAAGTCTTGCAACGAAGGGGTCAGCCTTTCGCATACGCCAGTCCCCCGCTGTTACTGTTGTCGCATAGTTTTTGACCAATATTTCATTGTCCTTGGGTGTAGGTTTTTCTAACTCTTTCAGATGAAGAACATCGGGTGATCCGTAATTGGTGTATATTATTGCTCTCATAGTTGTCACTCCCTATGATTATTAGACATAATTCTTCTTCATCCAATCCGTGATTCCTAGACCCTCTGATTCATGTAATTCATCTACATCAGCCATTTTAAGTAATGATCCATCTTTGACCGCAATGAAGCAGTCCAGTAATGATTCAATTTCCGCAATCTCATGGCTTGTCATGATAAGTGTCTGAGATTCCAAGTCAACATAAGAAATCATTCCTTTAACGATAGATTCTCTCACCATCGGGTCAAGTCCGGACAGTGGTTCATCCATTAGAATGTAGGGTACTTCTCTCGCCAAAGTAAGCATGATTTTTAATCGACCACGATTTCCTTTCGAGAGATCTTTGATTTTCATATGAGGCTCCAGCTGCATAAATATCATGATTTCTTCTGCTTTAGCCATGTTAAAGTCCGTATATTGGGAAGCCTGAAAATCCATCGCTTCACGTACTGTGAATATAGAATAAAAAGAACCAATCTCCGATAAATAAGAAACTACTTTGCTGATTCTTCGATTGGCAGTCTCTCCATTTACGGTTACCCTCCCACTCGTTGGAAGCGCCAGTCCGGAGATAAGTCTCAATAGCGTTGACTTCCCACTGCCGTTCTCACCCACAATGCCAATGATTTTACCTAAAGGCAAAGTGACCGAAATGTTATGGAGTACGGGTTGTTTAACATATTTCTTAGAAACATTCGTCAATTGAATCAAATTACTCATCTCCTTTATCAATTTTGCTTAAGTGGTCCTGGAGCCCTGATATGATTTCATAAGAACTAAATCCCATTTCCTTCATCACCTTGACGAACGATAGGATCTGCTCATTTTTTAAATTTTCACGTTGTTGAACCAAGCGATCCTCTTGTTCTGTGACAAATGTGCCTTGACCTCTTTTCGTTTCCAGGATACCCTCACGCTCCAACTCACTATAAGTGCGCTGAATTGTGTTTGGATTAACACTGTATTTGACCCCCATTTCTCGGACAGAAGGAAGCTTCTCACCAGCTTTCAATTCTTTGCTTACAATCTGTCGATTGATTCGATCCGCTAATTGCAGATAAATGGGTTTTGAAGCATTAAATTCTTCCATATCTACACCTCAACTTTATTGTCAACGATCCAAGCGCTCAGAAAGAATAATCCAATGATGATAAGGAAGGTATACAAATATTCTCCTGCATAGGTTTGTATGGGTTGTAATGAAAAAGAAGGAAATTCATAAGTCATACTCCCCCATTTCGTTACTAAACGATACAGTTTAGTGGATTCCAATAGGACATCTATCCAATACGGTATGATAACTGCTCCAATAACGACTAACCAGCTCCAACGCCCGATGGAAAATTTAAGGGATTGATATAGCGCCCAAAGAAATAACACCCAAACGCCAATTATGATTGAAATGATAATAATATGAAGAAATATGAGTAAACCCGATATCCAAGTATCCGCCCAATACGCTTCAATTAAGTTGAACTTGGGTATGATTAGCAATCCAGACATCACATATAACATCACGAGTGAAATAACGAGCATCATCAGCCCATTCACTATCTTACTAATTAACAATGTAGATGCCGGGTGGGGATTATGCAGCCATAGATGCAGCTGATTTGCCTCCGTTTTCAAACTGATAAATAAAATAATCGGAACATATAAAATATGCAAAACAACAGCAACTCCTAAGGGTATGAAAATAAGTAATGTATGATCTGCTTTCATCCCCATATATAACGTCAACAGGACAATCAATAAATTAATGACAAGTCCTACGAAAAATACGGTTCTTGTTAATTTAAAATCTTTTTTTAATAAAGCTACCCATGCCCTCATCCAAATCTCTCCTCTTAATGAATTAAGAAATTGCATTATTGTATTAATTCAATAGTACACTAAGACATTGTGTCATGTAAATAGGCAAAAATCGAATGGAACGACATTCAGCGCATTTTCAGCAACCGCTGGAGCGGCTTAAAGCGGAGAGAAAGTAGGTTGTTTTACCTACCTGACAAACATTAGTACAAAAAAAGACGACCTCTTAAGAAACTTAAGAGTGTCGTCTTTTTTGCATTTTCAGGATGGCTTGTTAGTGATAACCTGCGTTTTAATGGTACTTAAGCTTTTTTCGAATAGGGGCTACTGTCGATGCAGAAGATATGAAACGCCATTTCAAACTCGTATATTTATATCACAAATTAACTGTTTATCGTAATCAAGCGCCACTCCCCAGATTTTTCTTCTCCGTCGTGAAATAAAGCAGGGCCATGATCGGAAAAATGATTCCAATCCATAATGCTGCATTCCATCCTCCTGATGCGTAAGCCCATCCACTCACAGCAGATCCCAAGGCGCCACCGAAAAAGAAAATAGCCATGAAAAGCCCGTTCAGTCTGCTGCGAATTTCCGGTCCCAACGAGAAGATCGCGCGTTGTCCAAGTACAAGATTGGCGGACACTCCAGCGTCCAACAGAATGGCTGATATAACTAAAACTGTTATTCCAACAGGTGAATTTGTTTGGAACAGCATCGGCAGCAGCATTGAAACGATGACAATACCGAGAGCTATTCCTGTGGCGGGTCTAGTCCAGCCGCGATCAGCTAAGCGGCCAGCTGCAGGCGCAGCTATCGCACCTGAAACTCCGACTAGAGCGTACAACGCAATGGCCTTTTGAGAAAAATGAAAAACCGGGCCAGATAATAATAACGGAACCGTTGTCCAGAATAAGCTGAATGTCGCAAACACAAACGCATGATAGGCAGCGCGACGACGTAAGATTGGGGTTGTTCGCAGCAGATGCCACATGGAGCCAAGCAGCGCTACATAGTGCGTGCTTGCCGTTGGCTTTCTTGCAGGCAGTGCTTTTGACAATACGATCGCCAAAACAATGACAGCTGTGGCCGACAAGGCGAATATGGCATGCCAGCTAAAAAAGTCAGCCACGAGGCTCGATATCGGACGTGAGAGCATGATGCCAAGTAACAGACCACTCATGACATTGCCAACAACGCGGCCGCGTGTAGATTCTGATGCAAGGTATGATGCAAAGGGTACGAGCACTTGTGCTGCGACCGACCCCAATCCGATAAAGAGGGACGCCGCTAAGAAGAGTATTGGGTTTTTCGTCAATGCTGTGACGATTAGTGCAACTGCTGTGAGTAGTAACGATAGTACTACTAGCCTGCGGTTTTCAACAATATCTCCCAAAGGTACGATAAATAGCAAACCGACAACATATCCAATCTGGGTTAATGTTACGATTAAGCCAGCACCGCTAGCAGATAGTCCGATTGAAGAACTAATTAACCCCACCAAAGGCTGTGCATAATAAAGATTAGCTACGATGATACCGCATGCGGTCGCCAGAATCACGGTTAACCATGTTGGAATATTCTTTTCGATGGCTTGTTTTTGTGAAAAAGTCATAGAAATCACTCCTTATTTTAGAAAATGCAGATCCTTTTCATTCCTTGTTCCTTTTGAGGGCCCTCCTCAAATTAAATACTGAACGTATAGTTCATTAATTATTGACTAAATCATATACTGAACGTACGGTTTTGTAAATAGCTTTTTATTTTTACTTTTCGTTTCGTATTATGTATACTGAACGTATAGTTTATATTTTTTAGTTTAGATTCAAATAGCGAAAGGGATGATTTCCGTGCAGGTCAAAAGAGGGCGGCCGCGTAATGTCGAAACGCAAAAGGCTATCCTTACCGCTTCCTATGATTTATTGCTGGAAGATGGCTTCGGATCGGTCACAGTTGAAAAGATTGCTGATCGCGCCAAGGTTAGTAAAGCCACGATTTATAAATGGTGGCCTAATAAATCTGCCGTGGTGATGGATGGTTTTCTATCTGCCGCATCGTCAAGACTACCCTTGCCTAACACAGGTTCGGTATTCAATGATATTCTTATTCATGCCACGAATTTAGCACGGTTTTTGACAAGTCGGGAGGGTATAATCATTACGGAGTTATTAGGCGAGGGGCAGTTTGATTCAGGATTAGCGGAAGCCTACCGGACCCAATATTTCCAGCCACGCCGGCTTGAGGCTAGGAGTCTTCTAGAGCAGGGAGTTCAGCGTGGGGAATTGAAAAAAAATCTCGATATTGAATTAAGCACCGATCTCATTTACGGGCCGATTTTCTATCGCTTGCTGGTGACTGGCGGAACATTGGACGATTCCTATGTGAAGCATTTGGTTATGAATGCATTTGAAGGAATCAGCTCCACTTGAAGTGACGAAAACTACAGCATTGGGATATCTCTGTCTTCAATATACAGGCAACTTCTGTTTATCGAAGCAGAAATATATTGCGAGAGCATGTCATTTAGTTCCAGCAATCGTACTACTCGCTAATGAAAACGGGACTGTCCCATAAGCCATAGAAACAGCTAATGGGACAGTCCCAAGGCGACCTTATGAAAAAGTTTACATTTTGCGACGACAAATCTTCCGCAATTTCATCCAAACATTTCTATATGTTTTTAACCCAAGCTTCAATGGTTTTGATATCTTCAGGAGTTGTACGACAGCAACCGCCTAATAACCGGGCACCAAGTTCATACCAGCTTCGAGCGCCGCTGCCAAAGCTTTCATTTGTAGAAACACCCTTCCAGCTTCGTGTACTTGCATCATAATTCTCACCGGAATTGGGATAAACGATAATAGGCTTATTTGTTTTACTTCGGATTTCACTAATCAATGAAGGAATATATTCCGGAGGCGTGCAATTTACGCCAACTGCCGCCACCTGATCATGGCAGTTCAACCAATCAGCACAATCGGCTATTAGATCTCCATTACTTATTTGCAGCTCGTTTTTTGCACTGAAACTAATCCATCCGTAAATTCCGGGAAATTCCTTCAGCAATCGAACAATTGCTCTAGCTTCCATCAAACACGGTATGGTTTCACACGCAAGTATATCAGCGCCGGCATCGATCAGAGCCTTAACACGTGGTCGATGAAATTCAATAAGCTCGTTTTCAGTTAGTTTGTAGTTTCCACGGTACTCTGACCCATCTGCCAGATAAGCACCGTATGGACCTACGGAAGCGGCCACGATCGGTCGTGGTCTTTTTGTTTTTTCCAACAAACTATCCCAAAAATCATCCCTTGCTTTAACCGCAATTTCCACAGATGTCTTTATAAGCCTTAGCGCTTCGGATTCACTTAAACCTCGACGGACAAAGCCTTCAACGGTTGCCTGGTAACTTGACGTTATCGCACAGTCAGCTCCAGCAGCAAAATAATCTGTATGTACCTGACCGATCAAGTCGGGGTTTTCCATCAGCATTTTGGCAGACCAAAGTGAGTCGTTAATATCACAACCACGGCGTTCCATCTCTGTTGATAATGCGCCATCTAGAATCATGACAGGAAAATCTTTAAGAATGTTTTCTATTGGATTCATAATAAGTTTCACGCCTTTTCCTGCATGATATTGAAGCCTTCTCCAAACACCTCAAATACATCATTCAAAGTAACAAATGCTTGCCGGTCTGTAGCATACACCAGCTTTTTTAACCTACCTACTTCGGAGCGGCTAACAACACAGTAAATGATTTTTTTATCCGTATCACTGTAACCACCTTTTCCGTAAAAAAAAGTGGTGCCTCTTTCCAACTCAGTATGAATGCGATTTGATATTTCTTCTGCATGCTGACTCACGATGATGGCCGCTTTGCCTTTTCCCGTTCCTTCCAGCACGTAATCGATCAATCTGGAGCCTACAAATACAGCTACGATCGTATACATCGCTCTCTCTCTATCCAAGTAGATGAGAGAGAGGATAATCGTAAAGCTGTCAAATATAAACACACTTCTTCCGATAGGCCAGCCCAAATATTTTTTCAGCACCTGAGCGAGAATATCCGTACCGCCGCTTGTTCCTCCAAAGCGAAAGACGATCCCTAGGCCTACCCCCACGGTTACACCTGCGTATAGGGAAGCTAAAAGAAGATCATTCATTACAAAATGAATGTTTCTGAATACGTAAACAAAGAGTGAAAACATCAGTGTTGCAAAGACGGTATAAGCGAATGATCTTCGACCCAACACTTTCCAACCTATAAAAAAAAGCGGAAGGTTCAGCAAAAAATTAGTTATTCCCGTTTCCCAACCGAACATATATTTCAGCAATAAGCTGACTCCTGTAATACCCCCTTCAGCCAGCCCATTAGCCGTATTGAAATAGTTGATGCCAAAGCCCATGATTGCTGAACCAGCGAATATGGCGGCTCCATTTTTCAAATGCTCATTCATGCAAGCCCACCGTTAGCTGTCAAAACAGCGGCTTCTTTCGCAGGCTCCCAGCCCTTGTTCCGTCTTGCAACTCCAGATTGGTACGCAGCGGAAATAACGGCTTCACGTACTTTCTCAACGACCATTTGATTAAAAACACTCGGTATAATGTAATATTCGTTAAGCTCCTCTTCGCTAACGACGGAGGCGATCGCGCTTGCGGCTGCCAGCTTCATCTCCTCCGTAATTCTCGATGCTCGGCAGTCAAGAACTCCTCGGAACAAACCTGGGAAGCAGAGCACATTATTGATCTGGTTCGGATAGTCCGACCTGCCTGTCGCCATAACACGGACATACGGCTCCGCTTCCTCTGGTGCGATTTCCGGTGTCGGATTAGCCATTGCGAATACGATGGGATCCTGCGCCATTTTTTTCACATCTGCAACGCTTAGCACTTTAGGTCCCGAAAGGCCAATAAAAATATCGGCTCCGCTGATCACTTCGCTCAAGGTTCCTCTCAGCCTGTCGGGATTCGTGTTGTCTGCGTACCACTGCCAGGCCGGATTGCTATACATATCCCCTCGCACAATGGCGCCTTCACGATCCACACCAATAATGTTAACGGCACCAGAAGCCAGCAGCATTTTGGTACATGCGATCCCTGCCGCGCCGATACCGCACACGACAATCTTGCAGCGGCTCAGTTCCTTCTTCACGACCTTGACGGCGTTCAACAAACCGGCCAGCAGAACGACAGCCGTACCGTGCTGGTCATCGTGAAAGACAGGAATATCAAGTTCCTCGATCAGCCTCTGCTCGATTTCAAAACAACGTGGCGAAGATATATCCTCCAGATTAATGCCGCCAAAGGTCGGGGCAAGCGCCTTGACGATACGGATAATTTCCTCCGTATCCTGCGTTCCCAGGCATATCGGGAACGCATCGACATTAGCCATTTGCTTAAACAGCATGGCTTTCCCTTCCATCACCGGCATCGCAGCCTCGGGTCCAATGTTGCCGAGTCCGAGTACAGCGGAACCATCCGAAACAACAGCTACCGTGTTCCGCTTAATGGTAAGCGAATACGCTTTTTTGGGATCTTCATAGATAGCCATACATACCCGCGCCACACCCGGTGTATACACCCGCGACAGATCGTCCCGGTTCTTGATCGGCATTTTCGGCACGGTTTCAATCTTCCCGCCCAAGTGTACGAGAAACGTTTGATCAGATACATGTTTAACTTGTATGCCCGGCAATTTACTAACAGCGCTTACAACAACATCGGTTTGTTGGTGGTCGGTTATATGAACCGTAATGTCTCGAATCGTCTTCGCTTTACTGGATTGTGCTACATCAATGGCAACCACATCTCCGCCGGCATCGCCAATCGCAGTGGCAATTTGGCCGAAGCTTACCAGATCCTTAGCAATTTCAAGTCGTATTACAATGCTTGTACTTCCGCTTGCAGTTCCTGTCATCTTAACTCACCCTGCTCTGTTTTCCTGTTTCTGTTTTTCAAATAATAAATCAAGTAGCAAAGCGCAACAAAGGGAATTCCACAATATAAAGCGATTCGTTGGGCAGGGTCAAAGTACAAACCGACGCAAGAAGCCAGACACAACAAGAAAGCAACGATAGGTACAACCGGATATAACGGAGTGCGGTATTTCAGATCCTTAAGGTTTCCGCCCTCTCTCAGAAATTGTCTGCGGAACATAAATTGGGAAGCCACAATGCCCATCCACACGGCGACAACAGCGAAGCCTGAGATAGCAATCAACACCACATAGACGGTATCAGCAGCAATGACGCTGGAGAGAAGTGACAAGCAAGCAACAAGCATACTGACAATAAGCGCATTCATCGGAACACCGCGCGATGTTATTTTTCCTAACCATGGGCTGACCATTTTTTCCTGGGAAAGCGCCCACAGCATACGCGTCGAAGCGTACAACCCCGAATTTCCAACGGACAAGAGTGCTGTTAGAATAACAAAGTTCATAATATCAGCGGCATAAGGAATCCCGATCTTGTCAAACACTAGAACGAAGGGACTCTCAATAACTCCGGCTTCCTGCCAGGGAATAAGACCAGCGAGCACGATGATTGCACCGATAAAAAATACCATTGTGCGCCACACCACTGTACGAATGGAACGCGGAATGCTCTTGTCCGGATCTTCCGTCTCACCGGCAGTAACGCCGATCAATTCAGTTCCTGAGAAGGCAAAGTTAACCGAAATCATCACGAACAATACAGGAAGAAAACCATTTGGAAATAGTCCGCCTTTATCAAAAATGTTGCTTAGCATCGGAGCCGATTGGCCTTCCATAGGGATGAACCCGAACATTGCGGCTCCGCCCAACACAATAAACACAATAATGACGATAACCTTGAAGCCGGAAATCCAAAACTCCGATTCCGCAAAAAACTTGGCAGTAACTGCATTTAATACAAACAGCATGACGGCAAATATTGCGCTAAATATCCAAACGGATACATGAGGAAACCATCGCTGCATCAGCAAGCCGGCCGCTGTAAACTCGGAGCCTACCGTGACAACCCATGTGAGCCAGTACAGCCAGCCAATCGTAAACCCGGTTGCAGGTCCGATAAATTTAGCAGCATATACGGGGAAAGAACCTGTTATCGGCATAGCCACGCTTAACTCTCCGAGACAAAGCATGACCAGATACATAATGAGTCCGCCAAACAAATAGGCAAGGATAGCCCCTCCGGGTCCAGCTTGGTTCAATATATATCCTGTACTTAAGAAAAGCCCCGTTCCAATAACGCCCCCAAGAGAAATCATAAATAAATGCCTACTTTTCATCGTACGCTTCAAACTATTTTGTTCGCTTCCGCTAATGCTTCTCATATCGATTCGCTCCCTTATCCAAGTTTTCAAGGTATTGAAACCCAGCAATACCAGGTGTCGTCATTTCATAAGGATTTAATATCTCTTCCAACTCTTCAACGGTCATTAACTGACGTTCCGGTTACAGGAAAATTTTCAGTTGCCCGAATCGATTGTATATCGAAGTAAGCCCAATCGGGAACTGTTTTCTCACCTAAGAAATCTTTCTCAATGCGATTCGACATGGTCGTTCTCTCCTTAAAGCCAATTGGCTTGATCCATTTCTTAGCGGGACATCCTAATACAAACAACTTTCGGCTCCGTCATTTCCTGGAGGGCGAATTTCACGCCTTCTCTGCCGATTCCCGAACCTTTTACACCGCCAAACGGCATCGCGTCGATTCTGTAATCCGAGCTGTCATTTACCATCACGCCTCCGACATCCAGCTTACGCACGGCATGGAATACTTTTTCAATATCGCGGCTGAATATGCCTGCCTGCAGACCGAAATCAACACTGTTTGCTTCGAGAATCGCCTCTTCCAGATCGGCTACGCGAAAGATGGTGACGACCGGACCAAAAACCTCTTCCATCACCAAGCGGCAGTCCTTCGGAACGTCTGTCATAACTGTCGGCTCGTAGAAAGCACCGTCCCGCTTTCCACCACAAAGCAGCTTCCCTCCGCGGTCTACCGCCTCATTCACCCAGCTTTCAACACGCTTGGCTTCTCTTTCGTTGATCATAGGGCCCATATCTGTGTCTTCCGATAATTTGCTGCCAACGCGGTACTGCTTTGTTTTCCCAACGAATTGAGCTACAAACGTGTCATATACATCCTCTTGCACATAAATGCGTTGTACGCCCAGACAGTTTTGGCCAGCTGCCCAGAAAGCTCCGGAAACGTTGGATTCTACAGCATCGTTGATGTCCGCATCGTTCAAAACGATAACCGGCGAGTTGGAGCCCAGCTCCATGCCCATTTTTTTCAAGCCTGCCTTTTGCATAATCGCTTTGCCTGTCTTCAGTCCTCCTGTGAAGGAGATCATTCTTACATACGGGTGTGTTACCAGCACATCGCCGATTTCACTTGCATTGCCTGTGATCACAGACAGGACTTTGGCTGGCAGCCCCGCCTTGTCGAACGCTTCCGCCAGCATAAGCGCGCTTAATGGCGTGGCTGGCGCTGGCTTCACGATAATCGCATTGCCCGCTGCGATGGCCGGGCCTACTTTATGGGCAACAAGATTCAAAGGATCATTAAACGGCGTAATGGCGCCAATGATACCGATCGGGGAACGGTAATAGTAGCCGAACCGATTTTCACTTCCGGGCATCTGATCGAAAGGAATCGTCTCTCCATTCAAGCGTCTTGCTTCCTCCGCACTGATCCGCAAAGTTTCAACGCACCTTCTTACTTCTTTCCGCGCTTCCTTGATCGTTTTACTGCCTTCTGAGGAAATCGTGACAGCGTATTCTTCCTTATGCTCGTCTACCCAGTCGGCAGCTCGTTGGAGGATAGCGATTCTCTCATGTATCGGGAGTTCGGAGCAAACACGAAACCCTTCTTGAGCCTCTTCGATGGCGAATGCCATATCCACTATGGAAGCAGCCGGCACTGTCGCGATCAACCGGTTATCCTGTGGATCACAAACATCCATTGTGTTCTCCCGAAGCACCCATTGCCCAGCTAAAAACATCTTGTTATTCTTTGTCATCGTTTCCATAATCATATGTGACACCTCTCCCTAGGTTTGATTAATTCGTTTGATTCTCTGTCTACAACTGGCTGCGGTGAATATTAATCAAATCTATCAGAATCGAGAAGCCTGTTTCCTTGCGACCGGCTCCGGCTCCCATCAGTGTGATCGGACCTGCCAGATCACAATAATAAGTAATCGCATTCACAGCGCCTCCGACACCAGCGAGTGGATCGGTCAACGGAATCGCTTCAGGACCTACTTTTGCCAGAAGACGGTCGCCTTCCCGGTAGCATTTGGCGATTAGCTTCCATCGTTTCCCTTCTGATTTTGCCTTTTGAATATCCGCTTGCGTCAGCTTGCTGATCCCTTCGCAGACGACATCCTCCCTCTTGAGCGGCATATTCATGACAATATTGCTCAAAATAGTGATTTTATACTGGGCATCATAGCCCTCGACATCACTTGTCGGATCCGCTTCGGCATAACCGAGCGCCTGAGCCTCCGCCAAAGCCTCCTCATAGCTCATACCCGCTTCCATTTGGGTGAGCATATAGTTCGTCGTCCCGTTCAATATCCCCTTAATCTCATCAATGCGATTGCCCGCCAATGAAGTAATCGGCATTCTTAGCGCCGGTGTTCCGCTCATGACGGTTCCTTCGTAGCCCCAACGAACGCCATTTTTGCGCGCCAGTTCAGACAGCTCCTGATAGGCCAATGCAACGGGGCCTTTATTGCTCATTACGACATGCTTCTTACATTCAAATGCAGCACGGCAATGATCAATAGCTGGCTGGCCTGTGCGCACATCTGTGAACGTAAGCTCAACAATCGTATCCGCATTCGTTTCTTGTATCGTCTTAAAGCTATCCCAGCCCCTGATTAGACCTGGCTCATCGGGATAAGTATCCAGTTTCCCCGTTTCTTTGACAGCCCGAAGAGCTTCCGCTGCATTCAAGCCGTCAGGATTGTAGATAGAGCCCTTCATCATATCCGAAATCGCCACAATTTTGGCTTGAAAACCTGTATCCCCGGCCAAAATTTTACTCTTCTCTTCCAAAATTTCCGTCAGACCTTGACCGACGACTCCAAATCCAAGCAGCGCTATTTTAAGTTCCATATCAACGTCTCCCCCTTATTTATGATTAAGGCTTACAGGCATTTGTGTTTCCACGTAGGCTATAGCCTGAGCCAAATCAGCAATCAAATCATCCGTGTCTTCAATTCCAACCGAGATGCGAAGCAGCCCTTCGGAAATTCCAAGTGCTTGGCGCTCTTCTAGCGTGCACTCAACATGACTTGTCGTTCTTGCAGGTCCATATATCGTTTCAACAGCTCCCAAGTTCCCCGCTCTGTTCGCATATTGCAGCATGGGGAGCAAGAGCTTGATCGCTTCCATGCCGCCTTTTAGCACAACACTTAAAATGCCACCGAATCCGCTCATTTGCCGTTTCGCTATGTCGTGATTAGGATGCGATTCGAGTCCTGGGTAATTAACGACTTCAACAAGCGGCTGCTTTTGCAAATATTTCGCTATCGCCATCGCGCTTTGCGCCTGCTGACGAACACGAAGATGAAGAGTTTTCATGCCTCGGATAATCAGGTACGCCGCCAAAGGATCGAGCGCTGCGCCATTAATCTCGCGATAATGGTACACTTTATCCATCAGTTCCGAGGAGCCGCATACAACACCGCCCAGCACATCAGCATGACCGCTTAAAAATTTCGTCGCGCTGTGGATCACGATATCGACGCCCAGACGAAGCGGATTTTGATTGATCGGCGTAGCAAACGTATTATCAATCAATACAAGAGCTCCGACTGCTTTAGCCGCTTTGGCCAAACGCTGAATATCTGTAATCTTCAACGTCGGATTCGTTGGCGATTCCAAGTAAAGCACTTTACAACCCTTGGCGATTTCAGCTTCAATTTCCTCATGATCACCCGTGTTACAAAGATTAACCTCGACATTCATGTTAGGCAGAAACTCTGTGAAAATTTTGTTCGTGCCGCCATACGTGTCTTTAACCGATACAACCCGATCCCCCGGTCTCAGGAACGTGTACAAGGTGCTGCTGATCGCTGCCATTCCGGAAGAAAAAGCGATAGCCGCTTCAGCCCCTTCGAGCAACCTAACCTTCTCTTCCAACGCCCGAACCGTAGGGTTCGACATCCGATTGTAGGTATAGCCCTGTTTGAGGCCCATCGCAACATCGTACCATTCATCCACATCGTTATAATCGTAAGCAACGCTAAGTACCACGGGAACCTGTGTCCCACCGAACACTCGATAATCTTTTTCTCCCGCCCATACAGCTTGCGTACCAATTCGTGCTTTATTATCCATTTTCTCCTGCATATCGTTCACCCTCACTCATCCATTTAAATATTTTGTATTTTGTATATTGTATACAAATATGATCGTAAAACGTCCATTATTAGCGAATACCCCCTTTTTTCTTGACTTAGGCATCCTAATTTTGTATACAATATATTGTATTCTTTGTTTTTTTCGATCATATCACGGCTTATTTTAAAAATCAACCATTTTGTGAAGCGCTTTCAAATTGATGTTCGATTATCTTGAATAAAGCATTTTACAATGTTACTATTTATCATAGATTGGAAATATACCGTATATTGTATTTTTTATGCGTATGAGGGAGTAACGAAAATGACCATTAACAAATACCAATCCTTAAAAGATCATGTGTACAATTATATAGCTGAAAAGATTCAGAACGGCTCACTGCTCCCCAATCAGAAATTAAATGAAGCCTCCATCTGCCAAAAACTTGGTGTAAGCCGCACCCCTGTCCGAGAAGCTTTGATCCAGCTAGCCTCCGAAAACCTGCTGGAGAATATTCCGCGCAGAGGATTTATTGTGAAAGAGATGGAAACCAAAAATAAGCTGGACGTCTTTCAGATTGTCGGTGCACTCGACGCTTTAGCTGCCTCTTTATCCGTGGCCTTCGTTTCAAATGAAGACATCTCAGAGATGACACGACTCGCTGATAAAATCGACATTTCCATACAAGAGCAAAATTATACTGACTACCAGCTCTATCAAAACGATTTTCATAACGTGTACTTGCTAAAATGCAACAACAGCACACTGATCGATTTGCTCAAATCTTTGCAGCACAGCTTCATCAGGCAAATTTACTTAAGTGAGGACAAGCAAAAATTATTTACTGTCCTGGCCCAAATGAATGAAGAGCACAGACAAATTATCCAATACTTCAAAGCGAAAGATGCTCAAGGCCTGGAAGCATTTATCAAGAACGTCCATTGGAAAATCAATTACACGGATATGATCTAATTCGAATACAACTAGAAAATGGAAGGGTCAAAAAGAACTAAGTAAACGGAGGCGTTTGGTTATCATATTTCTCACGAGCGGTACTTTTGGTATACTAGGAACAAACCAACTAAGAAGAGGTGTCGAGTATTGAAAAATGAAGATATGCTTGCGGTGCTGAAGTCTCTGTCTAATGAGACTCGTCTCAACATCCTTTGCTGGCTGCGGGAGCCCGAAAAGATGAACGAGAATCTGCCGAGCATTATCAAAGAGGAGTTCCCTGGAGGTGTCTGCGTGGGAAGCATTCAGGAAAAATCCGGTTTGGCGCAGTCGGTCATCTCCTCGTACCTTTCCTCCATGCAGAAAACCGGACTGCTGGAGTCCCGACGCTATGGCCAATGGACCTATTACAGGCGCAACGAAGAAGCGATCGCCGCCTTTTTGGAGAACTTCGCAGCCGGGCTGCAGACCAAGAAGGAGTAGCCCAAGTTTTCTCCGAAGCACTTGCATTTCCATCTATTGATCTATATATTTGTATTTATAGATAAATAAAAAACCTTTTTATACAGGAGGAGAGAATAAGATGACCATATCCAAAACAGCAGCGGCTCTGTTCAAGCCTTTTGAAGACGGCCGACTGAAGCTTGAAAATCGTATTGTCATGGCCCCGATGACCCGCACCTTTTCGCCAACAGGCGTTCCAGGTCCCAACGTGGCCGGATATTACCGCCGGAGAGCGGAAAACGCCGTCGGCCTCATCATCACTGAAGGAACAATCATTAACCATCCGGCTGCGGCTGCCGACCACGGGGTGCCGCATTTTTACGGGGAGGAAGCTCTGGAAGGATGGGCGCGTGTCGTACGCGAAGTGCATGAAGCCGGCGGCAAAATCGCTCCACAGATCTGGCATACCGGCACGGCCCGCGATAGGAAGAAATTCCCGGATTCGAATGTCGACCCGATCGGACCGTCGGGCCTTAGCCTGACCGGAGAGCTCGTATCCGAGCCGCTATCGGTCGAGGAGATTCACAGTCTCGTACAGGCCTATGCCCAGGCCGCAGCTGATGCGAAGCGAATCGGCTTTGATGCGGTGGAGATTCACGGCGCCCACGGCTACCTCATTGACCAGTTTTTCTGGGACGTCACCAACAAGCGCACGGATGAGTATGGCGGTGACCTGGTTGGTCGCACCAGATTCGCGGTGGAGATTATCGAGGCGGTGCGAGCCGCGGTCGGCCCCGACTTCCCGATTATCTTCCGCTACTCCCAATGGAAACCGGTTAATTACGGCGCCAAGCTGGCAGCGAATCCAGAAGATCTGGAGCGCTTCCTCGCACCGCTATCTGCGGCAGGCGTCGATATCTTCCATGCCTCCACGCGGCGCTTCTGGGAGCCTGAGTTCGAGGGATCAGACCTCAACCTTGCGGGCTGGACGCGCAAACTGACCGGGAAGCCGGCTATTACCGTCGGCTCCGTCGGCCTTGACTCCGATTTCACCAGCCTGTTCGAGGAGGGTAAGGGCGGTCAGGCCGCAGGCATCGACAACCTGATCGAGCGTATGGATCGCGGAGAATTCGACCTCGTCGCCGTTGGTCGCGCGCTGCTGACTGACCCAGCCTGGGCGGCCAAGATCCGCGATGACCGCACCGATGAGCTGCAACCGTTCACGCGGGAGGCACTTGCCACACTGAGCTGATTCAACGCAGTACTGAGTAGGAGCCGACTCAACTCCAAAGTTAATTTTTAGATTAAATCCAAAAATACCTTTTTTTATTTAAACAAGCGGTGCTATCTGCGATATGCAGGAAGTGCCGCTTGTTTGGTTTACATCTTGACCAGGAATTTTAAAGATCACCATGTTTTCTGGAATCGCAATTGACCCCTGCCTCAAGGTTTCTCGGACCTACAAGGGGACCGATGGCTACTCTCCATTTCTTGCTTACCTTGGAAGGAAGGTTACGGTGTCAACGTGAATCTGCGACGCAGAACACAACAACCTCAACAAGAGAAACAGCGGTAGCCTGGAAGAGAAATAATCCTAAGCTGCCGCTATTTCAATGAGCGCACTCATGATCCTTTGTAGCAACAGTCTCAGCATCTATCTTCATCCTACCTGCTCACTATCTTCATTTTCATCAACATGATGTAATGCCTTTTTCAACACTTGAATGTTTCTTTTACCGACGACAACTCCACCAATGTGGATTAATGTTTAAACAATAAGGATAAAATAGGTAAATATCAAATAAGCATTAAGGGTAGTGAAAAAAGAGTGCAATCCAGCGGGAAAATATCCGGAAATCAGTTAAGCTTACTTTTTTTCACCTTTATTGTTTCTACGCTCATTTTATCCGTACCCGGAATTATGGTATCTTTCGCCAAGCAGAATGCCTGGTTGTCTATTTTTCCAGCTTCGCTTACGGGAGTCGTGAACATCTGGGTACTAACCACTCTGTCCAAACGTTATCCCGGTCAATCGATCATTCAGTATACTGTCAAGATTTGTGGGAACTGGGCGGGCAAAATTTTTGGATTTTATTTGACTTATTATTTGTTTTTCTTTATTTCCAGCACTGTAAACGAACATGCCGGGTTTCTTAACACCATCCTCCTGATGAATACTCCCCCATTGGCATTGATGGTCTCCATGTTGTTTTTGTGCTGCCTGGCCGTACTGGCAGGAGTCGAAGCTATTGCCAGGTGCAATGAAGTGATTGTTCTCATTATCATCGTCCTGCTGATCCCGATCTTCGTTTTTTCTATCCGGGAGATTGAACTGGGTCGCTTGACCCCGTTTTTAGCAGATGGACTATTTCCGGTACTTAAGGGTGCAGTGGTTCCGTCCGCTTGGATGAGCCAGTTCTTTTTTTTGGGATGGTTCCTCCCGTATTTAAACGAAAAGCCGCAAAATGTCCGAATGAATTTGTTATCGGCAATGGGAGGAGTTGTCCTGTTAATCATGGCTATCGACATCGTTACCATTATGATGTTCGGTCCGATAACGCCCCGTTTGAAGTTCGCTTTTTTGAAAGTCATCCAATATATCGGTGTTATCGGTCCCGTGGAAAGGCTGGAAGCCATTGCTATTGCCATATGGATTCTTGGGATTTTCACCAAGATCTCGATGCTGCTCTATATGTTTTCTTTAAGTGTAAGTCAGTTGTTCGGTACGTCAAATTATCGGAAAACCGTTGTTCCGGTAACTCTGTTATCTGCTGTCGGTTCCGTCTGGATTTTTAAAAATGACGCTGAATTTCAAGCCTGGATTACGTTCGCCTATCCCGTATTGGCACTCTTTACGCAAAGCTTGCTCCCATTGATCCTGCTTATCATTGATACTCTCAAAATAAAAGCCGCAAAGTTATGGAGATAACATCATTTTTCCGAGGGGTTCGAATAGGAATTTGTACGGAACGACAAGGCTAGGTAGTTCAACTCCCGCTATCAGAATCGCTCCAATGACAGCGGCTACGGTCATAACTAGTGCATAAATTGAAGCCTCTCGCTTCTCATTACTCCCCCATAAATGGCGAATTTGAAATAAGGTGTACATACAAAGACACAATACATATCCTGCTGACATGACAAGCTTCACTTCATAATCTCCTTTTCTTTCAATTGTAAGGAAGGTCCAACAACTCCCGTATTGTTGATGTTAAGTTTCACGGACACGGAAATTTCAGCTTTTGCAAAATATTGATCCCATTGTTCCTCTACGGTACGCCATTTTTGAGGATTTATTCTTTGCAATTGCTGGCCGAAGCCTACAATATCTGTTTTGTATTGAGTTTGTATTTTATGCAAGAACACCTTCATATCATGTTCAACCTGATTTTCCAACGCCTTTTTGATAAGATTTTGATTGTTCGTTTTGCCTACGTCGAGCCGAGAATTGTTTTCAAGCAGGTCTCCCTTTCCTTTGATATCGACTTTAAATTTAAGTTGATTTCCTACTATATCCGGTTTGATAATGACGTCGCTGCTCGTTAGAAAATAACCAACATTCCCCTTTCCTTCAGGCAGATCGGCAACGATTTTATCCGTCTTCTTGTTTTTCTTGAACCAGAGAAAAGCGTGGGTTTCCGCATTATCCAAAAAGCCGACCAATGCAGACGATTTGAAAATTGCCGTACCTTTCATACGAAATAGTTCGTCCTTGTTGTTTTGCGACGAACTAAAAAATTGAGTCGGCTCCAAAACCCCGACCGCCGGATATATTCCCTCGCTCGCCGATTCTATCAAGAAATCCCTCAACGTCGTGGATATTCCTTCTCCCCGCATGATTTGCATTTCTTTCAAAGCTTCGGCGGGAGCCAATTCATAGGGGTAACGGATTTGCAGCAGATCCCCAGCTTTCATTCCTTTGACGACAAATACATATGTTTTCAGCCGGTTCCGCGGATGACGGCTGAAAGAGTCCAGAATGTCGTTAATTCCATGCTTAGCCAAAGATTCACCGATTAGGATAACGCTGCGATGCGAAAAAAATAGCGTTCTGGACATTTTTTGCTGAAGCTTTTGGTCAAGATCAAACGCATTTTTTCCAACCTCCGAAATCAGAAAGAACCTGTCCCCTTCTTTTGAGGTTCCCCCTGTAGTTTGTGAGGACGGGGCAGGTACGGAAATCTGAAGTGTTGCTCTTATGTTTCCGTCTTCCATCAAGTCGATTCCCGTTCCCATAACCAAACCGATATCATTGATTTCCATGCGATCCCAACAGCCCGTAATGGCCAGTGGAATCAATAAAATCCCGATTCGTAACCATCGCTTCAACTATTCTCCTCCTTCCCGCTGCGGCGCTTTAGTAGCCCTTTCGTAAGAGGGAACGGATATGCCAACGTCATTTTTTCGTGGAAACCGGAATAACACATCTTTTATTGCCCTTAGGGAAAAGGGAGCCAAAGGTGTAAAATAAGGAACGCCGAAAGATTTCAAATGCACGACGTGGAGCAAAATCCCTAAAAAACCGAGGGCTATGCCGTATAATCCCAGAGATCCCGCCAAGAAGATGATCGGAAACCGAAGTAAACGGATCCCATTGGCAAAATTAAATCGCGGTATGACAAAGGCGGCAATACCTGTCGTAGATACGACGATAACGGTGGGAGCTGAAATAGTGCCCGCCTGTACGGCCGCCTGCCCGATGACTAGCGCTCCAACGATGCTTACCGTTTGTCCTATCGTTCTTGGTAAGCGAATCCCAGCCTCACGTAAAGCTTCAAACATAATTTCCATCAGCATGACTTCTATCATAATCGGTAATGGAACCGGCTCCCGAGCGGAGGCGATGCTCAGCAATAAACTGGTGGGTATCATTTCCTGATGGTATGTGGTCACCGCTACAAAAAAAGAAGGTGCAAAGATAGCGATAAACATAAAAACAAATCGGATCCACCGTATGAAAGTAGCCATAGGGAAACGTAGATAATAATCTTCGCTTGCCTGCATTCCATTCCAAAAAGTAACTGGAACAATGAGAACGAAAGGGGTATTATCTACAAGAATCGCTACCCTTCCTTCCAATAGTCCCCCGGCTACGACATCGGGCCGTTCCGTGATTTGAACGGTTGGAAATAGAGGAAATGGATCGTCCTGAATCAATGCCTCGATGTAACCACTCTCCAATACACCGTCAATCCGGATAGAAGCGATTTTATCTCGTACCTGATCAACGACCGATTCATCGGCAATTCCTTCGATATAAGTCACTAACACATTCGTTTCCGTCATCTCGCCTACAGTGAAGGTCTCTATTTTCAAACGAGAACTACGAATATAGTTGCGCAACAACCCTACATTCACTGACTGCCTTTCGATGAATCCCTCTTTTGGCCCCCGAATAACCGGTTCCGAAGAAGGCTCTTCGATGCTCCGATGAACCGTACTATTTACTGTAAGACAAACAGCACTCGCTTCATCGGCAGTAAACACGACGGCATACCCGCGCAGCAAAAGTTTGACGATTTCCGCCCAATTCGACGATGTTACCGATTTGCCGACCGGAAATGATTCGCTATTCATTGTTACCGTTTCTTCAGCAACTTCATATGGTTTTAAGACTAGATCGCTCACTTTTTTTTCGTCAGTTATCGTTTCAAGATAGACAATTAATCGCTTGGCTTTACCGTCAACCGCATGAATTTTATGGCAAACCAAATCCGAGCATTTTTGAAACATTTGTTTCACAAAGGCTTCGCTTTGTTCGATATTGGACGTCACAGCTTCCTTGCCGAGA